>JAJRWA010000018.1 GCA_024277025.1 Candidatus Krumholzibacteriota bacterium
CCCGGCTCCCGCAGCCGGGCCGTGTAGCCCAGTCCCTGGACGGCGGCGATCACGGCGGCTGCATCCACATTCTCGCCTTCGACCTGGGCCAGGCTCTCGGTCAGGCGCACTTCGCAGTCGCTGACCCCCGCCAGTTCACGCAGTGCCCGTTCCACACTGGCCGCACAGTGGCTGCAGTTCATGCCCTCGACCGCGAATTCCATTTTCTGCGCCACCGACGCCAAGCCCTGCAAGGTGGTCGTTCCGGTCTCGCAGGCCGTCCCGTCACAGCCGCAATCGTGCTGCCGCGATTTCCACCAACTCCAGATCATGACCACCACCAGCACCACGCCGCTCAACTGGTCGAACCAACCGACGCCTTCGTGCTGATGCAATGAACCGGAAAGCACCGGCAGGGCCAGCGCCGCCCGCGGCATGAGCCAATCCAGCAGCAGGCCGCCGCCAAAGGCCGACACCGCCACTGTCAGCAGGTAGATGAGCATCGTGCGCCGGCCCAGCACCCGGCTGATCGTCGTCAGGGTGGCCGCGTTGGTGGCCGGTCCGGCCACCAGGAAGGCCAAAGCCGCACCCGGCGTCGCCCCCAGGGCGATGAACCCCACGGCCAGCGGCACGCTCGCCGTCGCGCACACGTAGATCGGAATACCAACGATCATCATCAGGGCAATGGACACCGCGCCGGTGCCCAGATACGCGCCCAGGAAATTCTCGGGGATGGCGGCCGCGATAAAGCCCGCAATAAGAATACCGATCAACAAGGCCCGGTTGATATCGCCGGGCAGCGTTTCCGTCGCGTAGACAAAGGCCGCCCGCAGCCGGGCCTGCCAGCCCACCGGGCGGTCGTCCGTGGGGGCACTGGCCAGCCCCCCACCCCCGGCCGCGCTTTGGTCCTCGTCCTTGCCGAAAGCCTGCACCAGGCTGCCGCCCAGCAATCCGGTCAGCAACGCCACGACCGGCCGGAAGATGGCAAACAAGGGCCCCAGCAGGGTCCAGGTGACCATGATCGAATCGACTCCCGTCTGCGGCGTCGACAACAGGAAGGCGGTCGTGGCTGCGCGGCTCGCGCCGTGCTGCCTGAGGCTGGCCGAGACCGGGATCACGCCGCACGAACACAGCGGCAACGGCACGCCGAAGAGCGAAGCCTTGAAAACCGGCGCCAGGCCCCGCCCGCCCAGGTGGCGCTCCAGCCAGGCCGGCGAAATGAAGACCGACAGCAGGCCGGCCACCGCAAAGCCCAGCAGCAGGAACGACGCCATCTGGGTCGTCAGCAGCCAGGTTTCGCGCAGAAAGTGAACAATGAAGTCAGTCACGCTGGCGATGATACTCTCGATCCATCCAGCCGGTTATTCGTCCCTGTAGCGCAGTCGGGTGCCCAGATCGTGGGAAAGCCGGATCTCTTCGGGCGCCAGTTCCCTGGGGAATCGGCAGCCGTAAATTTTGGCCCCACGCAGGCTCGCGCCCCGCAGATTCGACTGGCTGAAGTCGATGCCGCGCAGGTCCGCGTCCCGGAAGTAACTATCACTGAAATCCAGTCCGTCGGCGTCCAGGCCCCGCAAGTCCAGGGCCCGCAGATTCACGCCCGTCAGATCGCAGGTTTGCCCCGCCTCCTTCTTGATGTTGAAGGCCTTGACGTTGTCCACCCGCAGCAGCTGATACATCGGATCCTTGGTGATCACAGGCTTTTCGCTCGGCATGACGCTCCCTTTCGGTCCGGATTCAACCCAGTTCAAGATAAGGCCATTTCCCGCAGGCGGCGACTGCCGTCAGTCCGTCCAACCGGCCTCGCGTTCGGCCCGGCGGGCAGCCTGAATTCCGGCGTTCACATCCACCCGGATCAGCAGCAAACCGCCCACGGCGAAAAACACGATCAGCGACAGGATGCCCAGGCGGCCCGTGCCCGTCAGTTGACTGACCACCCCGAACAGCAATGGCCCGGCGACACCGGCGAGCTTGCCGCTGGTGGAGAAGAAACCAAAGAACTCGGCCGTCTGGTGCCGGGGCACCATGGCGGCGAAAAGGGACCGACTCAGGGCCTGGGCCCCGCCCTGCACGGTACCGACCGCGCCGGCCAGAACGTAGAACTGCCAGGCCGAGCGCATGAAATAGCCGCCGACGCTGATCAGCAGGTACACACCCAGTGCCCACAGAATCGCCTGCCGCGAGCTCGTCCGCCGGGCCAGGCGCCCGAACAGCAGCGCGCAGGGTATGCCGATCAACTGGGTCAGGACCAGGGCGCCGATCAGGTCGGTCAGGCCGATACCGATCTCCGAACCGTAGGCCGTGGCCATCTTGACGATGGTCCCGATCCCGTCGTTGTAGATCCAGTAGGCCCCCAGAAAGAGCAACAGCTGGCGGTGCCGGCGGATCTCCCGCAACGTGCGCCACAAGCGGGCGAAGCCCTGGGTGAACACGGTTCCGGTGGCCACGTCCAGGGGCGACCGAACCACCGGCGGCTCGGGCACATCGCGCAGCAAAGGCACCGCGAATACCGCCCACCACACAGCCACGCTGACAAACGAGGCCCGGACGGCAAATCCCGCGTCCGGCATACCGAACCAGCCCGGATGCAGCACCCACAGCAGGTTGACGATCAGCAGCAAGCCACCGCCCGCATAGCCCACCCCGTAGGCCCGGGTCGACAGGCGACCCAGATCCGGCCCCGCCGCCAGCCCCGGCAGCAGCGACTCATAGAAGATGATCGAAGCCGCGAAACCGAAGTTCGCCCCAACGAAGAGCAGGGCGGCAGTCTGCCAGGCGTCAGGACCCAGGGTCGCAAAGAGCGCCGTCAGGATCACGCCCAGCCCGGCAAACAGGGCCAGCAGGCGCTTCCGCGCGCCCACCACATCGGCCACCGCGCCCAGGATCGGCGCGCACACCGCGACCAGCAACAGGGCGCCGGCCGTCACATAGCCCCACAGGGCGGTGGCCTCGGCGCCGCTGTGGCCGGCGGCCTGGGCCAGCTCCCGGAAGAAGGGCGGAAACAGCGCCGCCATGACCGTGGTGGCGAAGGCGGAATTCGCCCAGTCATAGAGGCACCAGGCCCGTTGGGCGCGCCGGTCCGCCATCAGCCGCTACCAGTAGTAGGAGATGCCCGCCTGGGGCACGACCTTGATATCACCGCTCTTGCCCAGATGCGCAAAATCGGCCTCGATCTTCCAGGCCCAGCGGCGTCCCTGCAGGTACTCGATGCCCACGCCACCGCCCACATTCCAGTTCTCGTTCAGATCAAAGACATCCTGGCCGCCGCTGGCGCCCGTCAATTCCTTGTGGTAGAAGTAGCCGGCCCCGGCGTTGATGAACATGCGCAGCCTTTGGTCCTGCCGCAGTATATAGTTCAGGTTGAAACCCAGATTGTGCTGCTGGTTGTCACTGGTGTGCCAGACACCACCGGCCACCTGGAGGTACAGCCACCAGCGCAACGGTACTCGGAACGATAAACCGTGCCCGCCAAGCTGGCCGTAGTGCAGGCCGATGGCCCCCTGCAGCGGGTCGCCGGCGCTGTTCCAGTCGGGCGTGGCCGTCGCCTGGGCTCCCGCCCCGGTCGGGACCAGGCAGGCCAGTACCACCAGGGCGGCCAAGACAAATCGGGCAATGAATGAGGTTGTCGGATAGCGGTAGCGCAACATGGCTCCATCCTTCGACACGGGTCAGCATCCTGCTTCGGAACCATGATGCCCAGATCGGCGGCCGGATTCAACCCCGATTATGGCGCCGCCCCCTGCCGGGACTGGATATCGGTCACCTGATAGCCCGCATTTTCCACCGCCTGCCGCAGCAAATCCTCGTCCAGATCGTCGGCAACCCTGACCACGGCCTGCCCGCTTTCGTAATCCACATCCGACACCGCCACGCCGTCGACGGCCGCCAACCGCTTGCTCAGGTTGACTTCACAGCCGGCGCAGGTCATCCCCTCGATGCCGAGGACTACGTCGTGACCCGTGGCCGGCATCGGGTTCTCTGGTGGGACCAGGACACCCACATAGTTGGGGAAAAAGGCGAACGCCAAAGTCATCACGGTCGCGACAGCCAGCAGGCCGAGATTGAACGTGCGCAACGAGAAGCCACGCTGCCGCCGGGGCGGGCAGCAATCCGCACCGTCAGTTGCACGCGCAGCGCCGGAAACAGCCGGCCGCAAGGTAAAATACCAGCCCAAGGCCAGCAGGACAAACGTGACGGGCAGCAGCACCGGCCGCCAGGCCTCGAATCTGGCCGCCGCCACGCCGCCGGAAAAACCGAACAGCAGCAGCAACAGGGGCAGCCAGCAGCAGGCCGATGAGACAACCGCTACTGCGACCGCGCCAAGCGCCGCCAGGGTTCCCTTTCGCCCCTCATTTCCCATCATCGGCCTCGTTCTCTTCAACGCCACAGCAAGCTGTATCGGCGACCTGGGCGAAAGGCTGCGCTGGTGCCGGCGCCCTTTTCCCCTTCGCGGCCTGCACCACTTGATTCACGTTGCCCAGACAGCACGCCCCCTGCGGATTCTTCTCTTCGCAGCGGTCGAGCCCCTGCTTGCACTTGCCGGCAATTTCGGCCGGGATATCAGAGTGTCCCTGCCGACTGACGTCAGCTTCGAATTCGGCCGCGTCATGCCCGAAGCAATAACAGATCGGCCGCGGGTCGACGGTTTCCTTCATGCCGACGCGCACCTTGAGCTCACTCTTGTCGACTACTTCACCGGTTTCCGGCTGGTACCAGACCACAGCGCAGTCGGCGGTCGGGCAATAGTGGAACCCCTCCCGGACCGTCAACCGGGCCAGCACTTCGCTGCGGGCCAGACTCGTGACAGTCAGTGGTTTGAGGCGCCGGCCTTTGGCCTGGCAAACGGGACAGAGCGGGGTGCTCATTTCACTGCTCCTCGATTCGGTCCAGGGACAACGATTCCGCATCGACGAAGTTGCCCGCCAGCAGGGAGTCCAACAGCTGGCACTCTCCCGCCGAACGCCCGGCCCGGCAGGTGCCGGCCAGATCCTGCAGAGCCTCCCGCATCCGGGTCAGGGCCGACAGTCGAACCTCGATATCCGCGATCCTGGCCAGTGCGATCTCCTTGATCTCCAGGCACGACGCCGCGGCATCGACCCGCAAAAAAAGCAGCTCACGTATGTCGGCCAGGGAGAAACCCAGGGCTTTGGCGTGCCGGATGAAGGCAATCCTGGCCACCGCCTCGGGCTGGTACATGCGGTAGCCGGACCGGTTGCGGGGCGGCGCGGGAATCAGGGACTCCCGCTCATAGAAACGCAGTGTCTCGATGCCGACGCCCGTCTGGCGCGACACCTGGCCGATGGTCATGCCCTCCATGGGTGCTCCTCTGGTTGATTGTCAGTATAAGGCTGTACCTTGGTACAGGGTCAAGCGCGCGACGGGAATTCGGCCCAATTGGCCCGCGGGCGGGAACAATTTCCGAGCATTACGGTTGGGTTTTGTTGGCTCCCCACGAAAGGAAGGTTCTCATGCGCATTGGGCTACTGATGGCTCTTTTCAGTCTGTTTCCCCTGGCCGGCCTGTCCGCGCCTTCGGCGGCTGCGACGGACGAGGGGGCATTCGCCGAGTTCGTCTCACCCGCCGACTCCCTGCCTCAGTTGCGGTATTTTGCCGACGGGCTGATCTCACTCAACGATCGCTGTCCCGTGCGCAAGGTGCGCCTGAATCCCCGGATGGGCGCAGCTTATGTCAATGGCCGACCGGTGGGCTTCTGCTGACGCCCGTGCGCCGCGACCTTCGTGCAAGGTCCTGAAATCTGGCTCACGCAGTTGGGGATCGAACTGAACTGTGCGGTTGACCCGGCCCAGCCCGCTATTCTGGACGCCGATCACCGCATTTTCGTCAACTACGAGACCTACTATGTATCCAGCCTGGCAGCCCGCGACGAGTTTCGGCACGAGCCCTGGCGTTACGCGGGAATCGTGACCGATCCAATCAGCCGCGAGCGGTTCCAACCGACGGAGGCCTCACCGCGGACCCAGTGCGCGGGACGCGAATTCATCTTCACTTCACAGCGGAACGCAGCGCGTTTTCAGGCCGCGCCTGACCAATACGCCACACCCGTGGTGCCGTATGCCGGCCACATGGCGCAATAGCCCCGCAGACGGTTGTTGGTTCACGCGCCCCGACGACAAGGCCCCGGCCCAGACAGGGACCGGGGCCTATTCCGTCAACGGGGGACTGCCCTAGTCGGTCCTGGCCAGCGCCCGCCGACTCAGAAACCACTTGTACAGCGCCGGCAGAACCACCAGCGTCAGCACCGTCGAACTGACCAGCCCGCCGATCACCACGGTGGCCAGGGGCTTTTGCACCTCACTGCCGGTCCCGTGGGAAAACAGCAAAGGCAGCAAACCAAGCGCCGTCGTGATCGCCGTCATCAGCACGGCCCGCAACCGCAGACAGGCGCCCTGGATCGAGGCCTCGCGCACACTCACCCCGTCGGCAACCAGTTGGTTCATGTAGGTGATCAGCACCATGCCGTTTTCCAGCGCGATGCCGAACAGGGCGATGAAACCGATCGAGGCCGGCACCGACATGTTCATCTTGGCCAGCCACAACGCCACGACGCCGCCGACCAGGGCCAACGGGATGTTGATCAGGATCAGCATGCTGTTGCGCACCGAGCCGAAATTGCCGAACAAGAGCAGGAACAGGAACATCAGCACCACCGGCACGACAAACTTCATGCGCTTGCTGGCCTCCTGCTGCAGACGGAACTGCCCGCCCCAGGTCGTCAGGTAGCCGGCCGGCAGCGTGACCTGCTCGGCCAACTCCGCCTGCGCATCGGCGACGAACGAACCGATGTCCCGCCCCACGACGTTGCATTGGATGGTGATGAAGCGCTGATTGTCCTCGCGCGTTATTTGGCGCAGGCCGACGATCTCCTCGACCGTCGTCAGCTCAGCCAGCGGTACTTTCGCCCCACCGGGCGCCGTAATCAGGATGTCCTTGATCGCAGCCGCCGTGTCGCGAGCCTCAGGGACGAAGCGCACCAGGATATCGAAGCGCCGGATACCCTCGAAGACCTGACCGGCCACTTCGCCACCAACTGCGGCCCGCACAACGGACTGCACATCAGCCACGTTCAGGCCGTAGCGGGCAATGGCCTCACGGTCGATCCGGATCACCAACTGCGGCGCGCCGGAGACCTGGTCCACCTGCACGTCAGCCGCGCCCTCAACCTCGCGGATGACCGCAGCCACCGCCTCGGCACTGTCCTTCAGGGTCTCCATGTCATCGCCAAAGACCTTGATCGCCAGTTCGGCCCGCACACCTTCGAGCAACTCGTCGACCGTCATGGCGATCGGCTGGGTGAGGTTCACCAGCACGCCCGGCACATTGCCGATCGACTCGCGAATCATCTCCTCGATGCCGGCCTGACCCTTCTTGGTCCGCCACTGGTCCTCGGGCTGCAGAATGATGTATATCTCGGCGCTGTTGACGGGGTCGGTATGGGCCCCGACCTCGCCACGGCCGATCCGGCTGACGACTTCCTTCACTTCCGGAATCGCCATCAACCGCCGCTCGACAATGGCCGAGACCCGCTCGCTCTCGGTCATGGCGATCGACGGCGACATGGTCAGCCGCACGACGATCGTGCCTTCCTGCAGGCGCGGCGTGAACTCCGAACCGAGGCGGGGCGCGATGGCGCCGCCAATCACCAACAGCACGACAGCCACCACCACGGCGGCCCACCGGTTGTCCACGAAGAAACGGGCCGCCGGCTTATAGGCTCCGATCAGCAGCCGCTGCATCCGGTTCTCGCCCTGCTTCTTGCCCGCCTTGGGCAACCGCATGAAGACGCTGCTGAGCATGGGGGCGATGCCGATGGCAAAGATCAGGGAGCCCAGCATGGCCAGGGCCACGGTGTAGGCCAGCGGCCGGAAGGTCTTGCCCTCGACACCCTGCAGCGTGAACAGGGGCACAAAGACCAGGATGATGATGCCGATGGCGAACAGGATCGGCCGCGCCACCTCGCGACAGGCCGCCGAGATCACCTTCAGCTTGTGGCTGCCGGGTTCCGCCCCGCGCAGATGCCGGTCCACGTTCTCGATCATCACGATCGTGCCGTCGACCATCATGCCGATGGCGATGGCGAGCCCGCCGAGGGACATCAGATTGGCCGTCATGCCCAGCTGTTTCATGGCCAGGAAGGCGAACAGCACCGAGAACGGCAGCGAGAGAGCCACCACGATGCTGGGCCGCACCCCGCCCATGAAGATCAGCAGCACCAGCGCCACCAGCAGCACGCCCTGCAGCAGGGCATCGGTCACCGTCCGCACCGCCGCCTGCACGAGTGTCTTCTGCTCGTAGTAGGGCACGATGTTCAGGCCCTCGGGCAGGATCTCGTTGATCTCCGCCAGCTTCTCCTCCACCCGCGCAATCACGGCTGAACTGTTGGTCCCGAAGAGCTTGATCACCTGTCCGGCCACCACCTCGCCGGTGCCGTTGCGCGACTGCATGCCGCGTCGCACGGCGCCACCGATCTTGACGTCGGCCAGGTCGCCGAGGAAAGTCGGCCGCCCGTCCTCGGTCCGGATCACGATGTCCCGCAGGTCATCCATGTCCCGGGCCAGACCGATTGATCTGACGACGAATTCCTCCGAGTTCTTCTCGATGAACTGGGCGCCCACGTTCAGATTGTTGGCACGCACCCGCTCGATCACCTCGCCGAGGGTCACTCCGTAGCGCAGCAACTGCTCGGGGTGGACTTCGATGTGGAACTGCTTCTCGTAACCGCCGATCCCCAGCACCTCGGTCACACCGGGCACGGTCTGCAGATTGAACTTGATCAACCAGTCCTGGATCGAACGCAGCTCTTCGAGCGAATACTGTCCGGTCGTATCCTCGAGGTAGTAGAAGAGCACCAGCCCCATGCCGGTGGAGATCGGCCCCATGGCCGGATCGCCGAAGCCGTCGGGAATCTCCTCCCGGGCCTCCTGCAACCGTTCGCCAACCAACTGGCGGGCGAAGTAGATGTCCATCCCGTCTTCGAAATAGATGTTCACCACCGACAACCCGAAGTTGGAGACCGAACGCACCTTCACCACCCGCGGCAGACCGGTCATCGCCGCCTCGACCGGATAGGTCACATACTTTTCGATTTCCTCGGGGGCCAGCCCGCTGGTCACGGTAAAGACCTGGACCAGATTGGGGGACACGTCCGGAAACGCATCGACCGGCAGCTTGGTGTAGGCCTGATAGCCCGCACCCATCATCAACACGGCGGCCACGGCAATCATCAGGCGATTGCGCAGACCGAATTCGACTATTTTGTCCAACATGCAACTCGCCTCCTAGTGTCCGTGGCCTTCGCCGAATGAGTCCTTGCCCAGTTCCGCCTTGATCGTGAAGCCGCCGGTGGCGACGTACTCGTCACCCGGCTCCAGACCGGAGCGAATCTCCATTTCCAACTTGCCCCTGCGCCCGATCTCAACCGGGCGCGGCTCAAAGCCCTCGTCGTCGACCACGAACACCACATCCTCGCCTTCGATCGTATGGACCGCCGTGGCCGGCACGACCACCGATACCGCAAACGATCCCGTCACGACTTCGGCCGTGGCGAACATGCCCGGTCGCCAGTGTCCGTCCGTGTTGTCGACGACCAGGCGCGCCGTCGCCGTGCGGGTGTGCTCATCGACTACGGGTGTCACGTAGGTGATCTTGCCCGAAACGGCGAAGCCATCGGCCCGCGCGCGCACCGTAACGTCCTCACCCACCCGGATGCGATCGATGTCGCGTTGATAGACGGTGATATCGATCCAGACCGAACTCAGGTCCACCACGGTGAAACCGAATTCCGTGCGGGTGACCGGCTCGCCGCGGGTCATGTGCTTATCGATAACGGTCCCGGCGAGGAAGGTCGTCACTTCGTAGGGAGCCAGGCTGCCGTCGCTCTCGATGACAGCCAGCACTTCACCCGCCTGCACGTGATCCCCGATATTCGCCAACACCTTGGTGACGATGCCCTCATAACGCGGCACAATGTGCGCCACCAGGTCCTCGTTGAACCGCACCTCGGCCGGCAACGTGCGCGTCTGGCGCACCGTCCCGGGCCCGGCCACGGCCAGACCGATCTCGAATTCCCGGATTTCTTCAGCACTCAACTGCACCACGCCTTCATGATGCTCGCCTTCTTCGCCGTGCTCCGACTCGTTGCCGTGGTCATCCGGCTCGCTGTAGGCTGCGGGCGCGGTGACCAGCGGCAGGGCCAGCCCCAAAGCCAGCAGGAACGCGGCACGCCCAACGATGGTCTTGATAGGATTGCGCATCATGTCAGTCATTCTCCTGGGAAAGAGGGGATTCGATGGGTGTGCCGCCCAGCAGCAACTCGACGGCGACCGCCGCCTCCTGGTAGCGGGCCAGTTCGGCCGTGTAGGCCCCGCGGGCCTCGAACCAGGTGCGGCGCACGGCCAGCACATCAGTCAGGGTAAAAAGACCCTTGCGGTAGGCCTGATCCATATCCGTGACGGCCTGCTCGGCCAGAGGCAGAATCTCGTCACGCAGGGTGATTACCTGCCCGTGGGCGGTGACCAGCTGTTCATATTCGCGGGCCAGGGCACTGCGCAGGGCCACGAACTCGGCTTGCCGCTCGGCATCCAGGCGGGTCAGACCGAACTCGGCGGCTCGCCGCCCGTCCTGGTTCTTGTTGCGCACCGGCAGCGGTATGGAAATGGACGCCACGGCTGCGTTTTCACCATTGTCCTGGTAGTGCCGGATGCCGGCCGCCGCCGTCAGATCAATCTTGCCCAGGGCAGCTTCTGCGGCCACTTCAGCCCGGCGCCGATTGGCTTCCAGGTCCCACCGTTTGAGTCGCGGACTGCCCGGCAGTCGGGCGCTCAGTTCCGCCCAGGACGGAGCTGCCGGCACAGCCTCCAGATCACCGACGACATCGCCGAAGCTGGCTTCAGCGCTGCCCCACAGGGCTGCAAGCTGGATTCTGGCTGCAGCCAATGTGCGCCGGGCGGTTGCCGCGGCAAGACGGGCCGTCGCCACGGCGATCCGTGTACGGCTGGCTTCGACCTCGGACGCGGTTCCCGTCCGCATCCGGCGCTCGGTGAACTCCAGATCCTTGGTCGCCAGGTTGACCATCTCGTTGGCCAGTTCGACCTCGATCTGGGCCGCCAATGCGGCCAGGAAGGCCCGGGTTGTCTCGGTGCGCAGGGCCCGGGCACCGAGTTCAGCGTCCAGACGAACCAGATCAGCCTGCCAGGCGGCGGCTTCCCTGGCCCGAGCCCGCTTGCCGCCCAGCTCAAAAGTCTGCGACAGGGCCAGAGTGAGTTCAGCCGCGTCGAAGCCACTGTAGGCGCCCGAGCCGATGAAGTTCTCCGCCTCGAACGACAGCTCGGGGTTCAGCCCCCGTCCGGCCTGGTCTGCCCGGGCCTGAGCTTCAGCCGTGGCCGCAGCATAGCCCTGCAGGGACGGATTGTACCGCAAGGCCAGTTCAACGGCCCGTTCCAGGGTCAGGCTCTGGCCTGCCAGGTTCGGCGCCGGGGATGGGTCCGCCGACGCAGTCGCCAGTACCGGGCTGACAACGGTCAGGGCCACGAGCAGCCAGCCAAGCCGGCACAAACCCGCAGATATCGATTGGGTTGTCATCAATTCACCTCGTCGTGGGTAGTAGTTGGACCGGACCGGTGCGCGCGCGCCAGCGGACGCACCCGTCAACCAGTCATCAGAGATATCCAGGCAGGAATCAGGCTCAACAGAGCAAAGGCAGGGATCCGTCGCTCAGAGTCAGGCAAAACATGGTAAGAGAAGGCAGCACGACCGGCTGCGGATCAAGGCTTGGCTGAGGCGCCGTCGCAGGCTCGACCAACTCGGCGGCCCCCGTCAGCGAGGCACCATTGAGCAGGTCTTCGGGGCGGGTATCGTCACTGCGCAGACCGACCGCCAGAATCTGGCAGGGGTCCGTGGAACAGGACAACTCGTGCCGGCACTCACTGGATTCCTCACAAATGCAGGAATGGACCAGGACCCCCACACCGCACAGAAACGGCGCCAGGAGCAGGGTCCAGAATGACAACACGACAATGCCGTTCTTGGCTTTCATTGGCGGAAAGATAAGCGATTGTTGAAAAATGGCAACCGATTAGGTGGGACTACTCTGGTCAAGGCACACTCCCGTTTGCAAAGGGTTCAGGGGATTCATTCGGCCAAACCCGACAATTTTTAAATGGTTTCCAGAATTATTTTCGCTGGCCGGATTTTTCTAGCGGCGCGACCTCAACAACGGCCGCCACAACTGCGCCAGGAATCCGGCAGGAAACCGTGCCAGGCCCGGGAAACCCAGTGCCGCGGGCTGCTCCCGATCCGCTGGCGCGTACGCCGTCCCGAACAGCCAGTCCCACAGGCTCAGATTGATGCCGAAGTTGCACCCGTACTGGCCGTGCAGTTCCCGGTCGTGGTGCCAGATGTGCATGGTCGGATGGTTCAGCAAATAGCGCAGCGGGCCGAGCGTCACTTTCAGATTCGCGTGATTGAAATGGCCCATGGCCGTGGAAAAGACATCCAGGGCGAACAGAACCGGCCAGTCGAAACCCAACAGCAACAGGGGCACATACTGCGCCGCCTTGTAGACCACGACTTCCACCCAGTGGAAGCGCATGTTGCCGATCCAGTCCATCTCCACGATGGAATGGTGTACCCGATGAATGGACCACAACCACGGTACCCGATGCATCAGGACGTGCACGCCCCAGCGAATGAAATCCATGGCGAAGAAGGCGAGCAGAAACTGGGCCCACCAGGGCCAGGCCGCCACATGCCCCCGGCCCATGACCGGCACCACAACCCGGTCGACCAACGCCTCGATCCGGCCACTGAATGGTGCGAGCAGCAGAGCCAGAACATAGCCATTGAAAACCAGATAGACCAGGTCAAGACCGAAGCCGCGCCGCAGCAACTTCTGCCGGCGCCAGGGCCACAGGCGTTCGGCCGCCACGAACAGCAGCGATAAGGCCACGACATAGGCCCAGTAGGGAATCCCCAAGGTCGGCTCCTGTCAGCTTTGCAATGAGCGCTTGAATTCGGCCAGCGGATCGGCGGCGCCCGGAAAACGATCGTCGGACCCGGCCCCGTTCTCCAGTTTCAACACACCGCGCGGGCAAACCGCCGCACACACGCCGCAACCGACGCATGAGGCACGCACGATATTACTGCCCTGCTGGGCATACGAACGCACATCGATCCCCATCTCGCAATAGGTCGTGCAATTGCCGCACGAGATGCACTGGCTGCCGTTGGTGGTGATGCGAAAACTCGACCAGTAGCGCTGGATGATGCCCAGAATCGCGGCCATCGGGCAAAAGAAGCGGCACCAGATGCGGCTGCCCCACACCGGATACGCCGCCACCCCCACCAGTCCGGCCAGGATCGAGGCCACGACGAAACCATAGGCAAACTTGAAGCCGTGGGCCGCCGGGCCCAGCACGCCGTCGCCGGTCAGATCGTTGAGCCAGAGCAGCGCCGTACCCAGAGTGATGATCACCAGTACCGAGTGGATCGTCCAGCGCTCGACCCGCCAGGCGCGCCGGCTCGGGTTGGCCAGATGCCGGAACGGATCGCCCGCTGTTTCGGCCAGGCCACCACAGCCGCAAACCCACGAGCAGTACCAGCGCTTGCCGAAGAAGTAGGTCAGGATCGGGGTGGCCACGAAGATGGCCGTCACCGCCCAAACCACCATGAAGGTGCCCAAACCGCCCTGATGCTCGATCAGGTGGCGGATTTCTCCGGGATACAGGTACTTCGGCTGCAGGGGCCAGAAGTAGCTGAAGTAGAAATCAGGCTGGTGCAGCAGCCGCAGCAGGGACGGCAACAGGAAAGCCACCACCAGCTGAAAGAACATCAGGGACCCGGTGCGAATCATTTCATAGCGATTGTGCCGGTAGCGCAGGATCATGCGCACGCCCATCACCAGCACCGCCACGGTGTAGAGGTAGCCGTAGAGGAACCACTGATCCGACGGTACGTGACGCAGCCATTGGCTCAGCGGGTCGGCCAGCCGCGTCACGCCGTTCAGGTACTGCGGCCACCAGTAGTACGCGACATAGAACGCCAGCAGAACGAGCCCCAACAGCCAGGCGCCCCAGTTCCGGTTCTGCACCCCGGGATGGTAGGTGCCATGGTTCTTGATACCCGCCGGCGTCCCGCGATAGGTCCCGGCGACCCAGCCCAGGGCCCCGGCCGCGGTCAGGCCGTAAGTCAGCCCGAAAGCCAGCCAGCCCGTCCCCACGGTGTGCCCGAGGGCCGCCAAACCGAACAGCGACAGACCCGCAGCGAACGCCAGCCGGGACAGCCAGCGCCCAACGAACGGCACGTGGTGGTTGTTGCGCGAGACCGGCGTCGGAGCGCCGCCGGCGAATGCCGCATCACTGACAAAACTCATGACATCCGCTCCTTCAGGCTCCGGGCGATATCCCCTTCGTGGCGACGCGCGAACTCCGGATCGAAAATGGCTTCCGACAAATGGTCCAGGACGTACTCCGGCGAACGCTGCTCGGCGATCCAGGCCTCGCAGACCCGCTGCCGCAAGCGGATGCCAAAGGCGTTGAAACCGACCACCCGGCACTCGTCCATCACCAGGCGCAACGCATGCCGCCGGTCGGCGTGCTGCCAGTAGAGCGTGCGCCGGCAGTCCGGGTCAGGTTCCTCCAGCGTGCTGGGCACCTGCCCGTAGGTGTGCCATTCCAGGTCGAATAACTTGGCCGAATTGAACCAGATGCCGCGGTCGTAGCTCACGTCCCGGCCGGCAATGTTCTGACCGACGACTTCGCCGTGCATTCTTCCGGTGTACCACAGCTGTTCGATCCGGTTGCGCTCACCCTCCGGCGTGACGATCTCGGCGCAGTCCCCGGCGGCGAACACACCAGCGACCTGGGTGCGAAATCCGAAATCCACCAGCACGCCGCGCCCGACCGGAATGTCGGATCCCGCCAGGGCCGACAGGTTGGGACTGACGCCTGCGGTCAAGCCCACCAGCTCACATTCGATACGCTCACCCCCGGCGGTGGTCACGGCACAAACCCGGCCACCGCCGTCGTCGACGATCTCCTTCAGCTCCACGCCCAGGCGCAGATCGATCCCGTTCTCACGGATCACCTCACTGACCAGAGTCGATTCCTCCACCGGCAGGATATTGTTCCAGTATGAGCCTTCGCGGGCCAGGATGGTCACCGGCACGCCACGCGAATGCAGCATCTCGGCCAACTCGACACCGATTAATCCCCCGCCGACTATGACGGCCCGCCGGATGCGGCCGGAGGCCACCTCCAGCCGCTCAAGGTCCTGTAGATTGTACATACCCTGCACGCCCGCGAGGTCCTGTCCCGGCCAGCCGAACCTGTTGGGCTGAGAACCGGTGGCCAACAGCAGCCGGTCGTAGGCCAACGGTTCGCCGTTGTCCAACTGGACCTGCTGCGACGATGTGTCGATCGCGGTCACGCAGGCCCGCCGCAAGTCCAACCGCCGGGTGGCCCAGAAATCAGGCGGGTAGGGCTGGGTGTCCGCCAGGCTCATGTGTCCCATGTACACGTACATCAGGGCGGTGCGCGAGAAAAAATGGTCAGACTCGGCCGAAACCATGGTCACCGTCCAGTCAGGCTGCAGCTTCCGGATGGTCAGGGCGGCAGTCACACCGGTGATGCCGTTGCCCACAATAACTACGCGCAAGATCTTGCTCCCTGGTTGACACCGCCGGCTGTCCGGTTCATGGCCTGCTCCCCACTATAGATCCATCCGGGCCGGGTCACACCAATTCTCCCGGCAACGGGCGGCCCGGCCCGCCCGAATCGCCGGCCATGAGTGTCGTGCAACACGAAATTATTACAGAAAAATGATTTTCAGCTACCACCCAGACCCACCCATGTCGTATAATTGGGAGGCTTCAACAGGAAGCTATATCCTTTATTAGCCCAACTGGCGGCCATCTCGCTTGGCTGGCAGCCGACAAACATCAGCTCAGGAGGACACCAATGAAGCGCATCGCTATTGCCCTGCTTTTGGTCATGATCGCCACGACCGCCCAAGCGACCACCATCGAGGATATGCAGACCGGTCTGGTGACCATTGGCGACGCCGTCACCCTCTCGGGTGTCGTCGTGACCGCGGCCCGTTACAACGGCGTCTACGTCGCCGAGGCTCCCTATGGCACCTACCAGCAGATCTGGGTCTACACCGGCACCGACCCCATGGCCGTTCCCGGTGACATGGTCGATGTGGCCGGCACCTATGCCGAATACTACGACCTGTCCGAGGTCGACGGCGGTACCGTCTCGGTGGTCGGCTCGGCTGTCATTCCGGCTCCGATCGTTGTGCCGGCCGCTACCCTGGTCGCCGACGGCGAACCCTATGAAAGCTGCATCATCTCCATTCCCGACATGATGACCGTCACGGCCATCAACAGCTATGGCGAATGGGAAGTCACCGCTCTTGACGGTTCCGTGATGATCTTCGATGACTTCTGGTTCGATGACACGACCGTTGCGCTGGGAGATTGCTACAGCAACGTCACCGGAGCCTTGACCTACAGCTACGGTGCCTTCAAGGTCGAGCCCTTTGTCGACGGCATCACCGGTTGCCCGGTTGAGAACGAGTCGGTCAGTTTCGGCACGATGAAGTCCCTGTATCGGTAATTCCGCACGCGGACGACTGCGGGACCCGGCGTCATGCCGGGTCCCTTTTTTGCGCACGGTGTGCTAGGCTGAACCGGTGCTCAGCGACAACCTCCCCGCGAAAGGATCCCGATTGACCGCTCCCCTGATCTCACCCGAACAGACCTGGGCCGTCTGGGCCGTGCTGCTGGGCGCCGCCGCCTTCGGTTTCCTGGCTGAGAACACACGTCCGGGGCGCAAGGTCTCGGGCGCGATCCTGACCATGGGTGTCACCTTCACTCTGTCCAATGTGGGAGTCATCCCCGCCGACCAGGTGCCGGCCTACGATATCGTCTGGGGATATCTCGTGCCGCTGGCCATCCCCCTGCTCCTGTTCCGGGCCGATCTGCGCCGCATTCTGCGCGAAGCCGGCCCCACCCTGGTCGCCTTCCTCATCGGCGCCGTGGGCACGATCATCGGGACGATCGTCGCCTACCAGGTGGTGCCCCTGGGCGAGGAGGGCTGGCGGCTGGCCGCCATCTTCTCGGCCACCTACATCGGCGGCAGCATGAACTACGCGGCGGCCGCCGAGGCGGTGGGCCTGCACTCGGGCGATCTGCTGAGTGCCGGTGTGGCAGCCGACAATCTGGTGATGGCCCTGTATTTCCTGGTGCTCTTCGCCCTGCCCGGCATCGCCACCCTGCGCGCCCGCTACCCGAAGCGGCATCACGCCCTGGCCGAGGGGTCGGCCGAACTGGAAGCCAGCCGGCAGGAGGCCGCATCCTTCCCGCCGGTGGGCACAACGGCCCTGAGCCTGGCGATCGCCCTGGGCCTGTGCGCAGTCGGTTTCGGTTTGGCCGGACTGACCGGCTGGCGGGGCAGCGGTATCCTGGTGGTCACGGCCCTGACCGTGGTGCTGGCCACTTCCCTGCCGGGGCCGTTCAATCGCCTGGCCGGCGCCGAGGTCATCGGCACCTTCCTGATGCAGATCTTCTTCGCGGTGATCGGCGCGAGTGCCAACGTGATGGTCGTCATGCGGATCGGCCCGGTGCTGTTCGTTTTCGCGGCCCTGATCCTGACCATTCACCTGGCGGTGCTGTTGCTGGGCGGCTGGCTGCTGAAGCTGGATCTGAGCGAGCTGGTCATTGCCTCGAACGCCAACATGGGTGGTCCCACCACGGCGGCGGCCATGGCGGTGGCTCGCCGCTGGCAGTCTCTGGTGCTGCCGGCCATCCTCTGCGGGACCCTCGGCTACGCCGTGGCGACGTTCATCGGCGTGGCCCTGGGCCACTGGCTGCGCTAGCCGGCCAACCACCCGCTAGCCAATATTCTCCAATTGCTGGTGAATATTGTTGACCGCTCCACGTAGTTATCATCGACTAAAGCCATATCTTGTTGCCTCTGCGAATGTTAAGTCACCGGTACAGTTATTGCGTCACCCGTGGTGGGCCGCCGGCAGGGAGTGGCGGCCGCTTTGATCACGATCCATTGGCAGGGTGGTTGGCCGAAGGCAGGTGGCAACGTGCGTATTCCCGGTGTTCTGGTTGGCGTCCTGATGGTGTGTGCGACAGTGCGCCCTGTGGCTGCGCTCACGGTCGCGGAACAGGTGGCGATCAACGCCTACGACCGTGTCTCGAATTCAGTCGTGATGATCGCCTGCCGGGCCAACGACCCCAACAACGGCGCCGAATACATTTCGACCGGCAGCGGCTTCGCCCTGGACGACAACTATATCATCACCGACTTCCACGTCATCGAGAATGCCGCCGAGGTCACGGTCATCACCCCGACGCAGGAGCCGTACCCAGCCACGGTGGTGGGCACGGCTCCCTATTTCGATGTGGCGCTGCTGAAGCTGCCACGGGGCGCCCCACCCCTGGTCGCGGCTCCCCTTGGCACGGCGGACAGCTTGCGCCTGGGCCAGGGAATCCTGGCCATCGGCAGTCCGTTTGGCGCGGAGATTTCCGTCACCTCGGGCATTGTCAGTGGCCTGGGCCGTGAGTTCTCCACCAGCGATATCGAGCGGCGGCTCATCCAGTTCGATGCCGCGATCAATCCGGGACAGAGCGGCGGGCCCCTCGTGGACTCGGACGGACGGGTCGTGGGCGTCATCATCGCCAAGGTCAGCGACGGCGAGTCGATGGGGTTCGCCACACCGATTGACCGCATCCGGGCGATGACTCCGGACCTGATTCGAATGGGGCACCCGTTCCAGGCCGAAATCGGCGTGCAAGGCATTGATGCGACGAGCGAGTTGGATGCCCTGCTGGCCATCGGGGCCCAGTCCGGATTCCTGGTCGAGAAGGTGGAACCCAACAGCGCCGCGGCGGAGGCCGGCCTCCAGAGTGGCAGCCGCGTCGTGGAGATGGGCAACTACGTGTACGTCCTGGGCGGAGATATCATTCTTGCCGTCGATAACGAGCCAATCGCCGGTGGACGAGACCTCGCCCGTATTCTGCTGGCACTGACAGCTGGCCGTCAGGTTCGCCTGCTGGTGGATCGCGGCGGCGTGCAGCGGCAAGTCACCTTGACCATTCCGGCGATGAGCCACTGGGGAAACACGCCCACCGGCGGCCACTAGGTCGTGGTGGCGGCACCGCGTCTGCGCGGCCCCGGCACCCCAAGGAGGAGACGGTTGTCTTCCCAGATCGCGAGTGAAAATGTCCGGGCGGAGGTCGTGCGCAAGGGGATGCCCCTTGGCTGGCGTCTGGCCCTGTACACAGCCGTCATCGTGGCCCTGGTCATGGGCGCGGTCACCGCCTTTCAGGAAACGAAGAACACCACCTACGAGCGTCAACAGTTGATCGGAGGCCTGCGGTCATCCCTCCTGCCCCTGGCGGCCCGGCTTGAGGCGGCCGGGAGCATCCGGGAGATGGAACAGGATCTGCAGTTGTTTCACCAGTCGTACCGGCGGGCCGGGATCGAGAGCCGCCACCTCACCCTCACCGCCCCGGACGGTGGCGTGCTGTTCTCGACCCTGCCGTCCGAACCGCAGGTTGCAGCGTACATGCGTGTGGATCTGCCGATCACCAACAGTCAGTTGGGCCCCGGCGCCGCAGAACTGTCCATCTACCAGGACCAATCAGCCTGGCAGGCCCACATCCACAGCCGTTGGCGGCGCGGTCTCTTTCATTTCGTGGCGACTCTGGTGTCGATCCTGCTGGCGTTGCAGATCGCCATCCGGGTCCTGGTCACCGCACCGCTGGAGCGTCTGCTCGAAGGAATCCGCAAGACGGAAATGGGCTATTGGGGCGAAGTCGCCGATCCCGGCGGCGCCTGGGAGATCCGCTGGGTGGTTTGGCGGTTCCAGAACATGGGCCGTGAACTTGAACGCACAGTCCAGCACCTGCTGGCGGCCGAGAAGCGCGCCCGGGGGGCGGCCGCCGCCGACCGGATGCCGCTCAGGCAGGCCGCCGCCGAGTCGCCCGACAGCCGGACGCCAACCGCTACGGGACGGCTTGACCCGCCCACCTATCCGGCCAGCCGGCTACTGGCGGTCTGCTCCCGTCTTGAGGGTGTCCATGAGCCGTCATCCACTGATCGCCATCTGGCCCAGGCCGCGGTTGGCCGCCATGCGTTTGCGGCCGAGGCCCTGGGTGACATGACTCTCAAGTGCCGGTTGGAGAACGCGAGCCTCAGGATCCTGGAACCCACGGCCTATCACGACCTGGCCCAGCGGGTCGAGGCCTACACCAGCAGCCGCCGCAACTCTCTGCAGCATTGCCAGGAGCGCCTGCGGACTGTGCTTGAGCAGAACATGGTTCCGGTCGTGGAACTGCATGCCCGCAACAAGCACATCGCCGGCATCCACGCCAAAATGAGGAGCAAGGGACTGGAGTTCACGCAGATCCACGACCTGTTCGCCCTGCGCGTCGTCGTGCCCAGCGAATCCGACTGCTACTGGGCACTCGGTCTGGTCCACGAGACGTTCGCACCGGTGGTCGGCCGCTTCAAGGACTACATCGCGGCCCCCAAACCGAATGGCTACCGCAGCCTCCACACCTGTGTCCGGGTCGAGGACACACTCGTGGTTGAGATCCAGATCCGTTCCCTGGCCATGCACCGCAGCGCGGAAAACGGAGCAACTTCGCACTTGAACTACAAGCAGGAAAACCGGTCAATGACGATGGCGAAACGGAGGAAAGGTTTGTCCGCAATCAGTATCGCCGCCACGGCGAAGAAAATGTTCGACAAGTCACATCGTACACAGGAAACGGGGTAAGTCATGTCTGCCAGAAACTGGAAACCTATTGTCCTGGCTCTGTTGGTCCTGCTGGGCGCGAACCAGGCACTCGCCCTTGACCTTGGCGGTCACGATCGGGATGGGTTCGTGTTCGGCCTGGTCGTCGGCCATGGCTGGAATGCAATCCACACCGCCGACATCAACGGCGAGTCCCAGGGCACCAACCACATGGCCGCTTTCAACGGCGCCCTCAAGTTCGGCTGGGCCTGGAACGACGCACTTGTCGGCTTTATCGGCATGTCCGGCTGGAGCCGTGGTGCGAATCAGGACACCGCCCCGGCCTCGGCCACCAACCTGAATCTACTCGCCGAATTGTACTACTTTCCCGGCGGGCGCGGATTCTGGCTGAAGGGCGGTGCGGGCGCCGGCTCCCTTGACTACTTTTTGAATGCAGCCGAGCCGGGAGGCAACATCGTTTTCAAGGAGAGCGGATACGCCCTCACCTTCGGCACCGGCTTCGAGGTCAGGCTGCGGGGGCGGTACGGCGTGGGCCTGAGCTACGACTACACGCGGCTCGACATCAACGACTTTGGCAATATCACCGGGGCCAGGACCGGCAATCAGGTCATCGCCGTCAGTATCCTGATGTATGGCTCGTAGAGCCTACCCGGCGCGACCGCCGGCGAACCCGCGAGCGAGGTAAAAATGAAGACGGTTCTGCTGATACTGACCGGAGTGCTGATCGTCGGCATCGGGTTGGTTCTTTTTTTCATGCGCGGCGCCCTGGCCACCGGTGTGCAGCATCCGCTAGCCGACAGTCAGGGTGTGCTGTGGGACCAGGAGTCCCGCACCCTGGCGGGTGAGGCCACAACCCTGGCCCCCTGGCGAGGGCAGGTCGCGCTGGTGGTCAACGTGGCCAGCAAGTGTGGGCTGACGCCCCAGTACGCCGGCCTCGAAAGCCTCTATACCGAACTGCGGGACCGCGGGTTCGTGATCCTGGCCTTTCCCAGCAACGATTTCATGGGACAGGAGCCGGGCACACCGGATGAGATCCGCACCTTCTGCACGGACAATTTCCAGGTGGATTTCCCCCTGTTCGCCAAGGTGCGGGTCAAGGGTGACCGGATGTCGGGCGTCTACGGGTTCCTGACCGCGGGCGGACTCGAACCGCCAAGCTGGAATTTCACCAAATACCTCGTTGGCCGCGACGGCCGAGTCATCGCCCGCTACGCGCCGCGGACCAGGCCGGATGATCCGCACCTGCGGCAGGCGATCCTTGCCGCCCTGGGTGAGTGACGGCCTTCCCCAAAAATGACCCGGTGGAAATCCTTTTCCACCGGGTCACATGGCATTCCTTTGCCCTTGTTGTCGCTCCGTCGAAACGGATCTGCCGGCGCGTTCAATCACGCCACCGGCGGGCTAAAAACCAGGCCGCTCAGGAACAGCCGGTCGTCCCCCCGCAGTTGTGGCACTTGTAGCACGAGCCGCTGCGGGTGGTCACTGAACCACACTCCGGACACGGCGGGCTGTCCTGCTGCCGCTGGATCGTGCTCTTGTCCTCGGTTCTGTCGCCATAGGTGATCCGGCTGACCGTTTCACCATTCATCTGCATGGCCATCTCTTCCTTGCCGACCCTGGCCTTGGCCTGTTTGAGGGCCTCGGCCTCGCGGGTATCATCCTCGCCGTCGGGTACGGTACCATCGGCCTCGCCGGCATGCTCGCCGAACTTCAGATCCATCCAGCGGAAGATGTAGTCCATGACCGACTTGGCAATGGGGATCTCCGCGTTGCTGGTGAACCCGCTGGGCTCGAAGCGCGCGTGGCTGAACTTGTTGATCAGCACCTTCAACGGCACGCCGTACTGCAGCATGATCGAAACGCTGGTGGCGAAGCTGTCCATCAGTCCGCTGACAACCGAGCCTTCCTTGGCCATGGAGATGAACATCTCGCCCGGCTTGCCGTTGGGATACATGCCGATCGTCAGGTAGCCCTCGTGGCCCGCGATGGAGAACTTGTGGGTGATGGCCGTGCGTTCGTCCGGCAGGCGCACCCGCTTGGGCTTGGGCGGTGCCTGGTGGTCATCGGCAGCCACCGCATCGTCCTGCTTGTTGCTGGTGTTCAGCGGCTGCAGGCGCTTGGAGTTGTCCCGATAGATGGCCACGGCCTTGAGGCCCATCTTCCAGGCTTCCAGGTAGGTTTGCATGATCTCGTCCACGGTCGCCTCTTCGGGCAGGTTGACCGTCTTGGAGATGGCCCCGGACAGGAAAGGCTGCACCGCGCTCATCATGCGCAAGTGGCCCATGTAGTCGATGGACCGCACGCCGTTGGCCGGCCGGAAGGCGCAGTCGAAGACCGCCAGGTGTTCGTCCTTCAGGTGCGGCGCGCCCTCGATGGTCTCTTCACGGCCGATGTACTCGGTGATCGCTTCGACTTCCTCGTCCGTGTAGCCGAGTTTCTCCAGCGCATCGGGCACCGAATTGTTGACGATCTTCATCAGCCCGCCATCGACCAGTTTCTTGTACTTGACCAGGGCGATGTCCGGCTCGACGCCGGTGGTGTCGCAGTCCATCATGAAACCGATGGTGCCGGTCGGCGCCAGGACCGTGACCTGGGCGTTGCGGTAGCCGTAGTCGTGGCCCAGGGCGTAGGCCTCGCGCCAGACGGTCTCCGCCGCCTCGAGCAGGTCCGTGGGCACCCGGTTGGCGTTGATCTTGTTGACCGCCGCCCGGTGCATGCGCACCACTTCCAGCATGGGCTCGCGGTTCTCGGCGTAACCCTCGAAGGGACCGATCTGGCTGGCGATCTCGGCGCTCGTCAGATAGGCCTGGCCGCACATCAGGGCGGTGATCGCCGCAGCGTAGTCCCGGCCCGTGTTGCTGTCGTAGGGCAGGCTGCGATTCATCAGCAGGGCGCCGAGGTTCGCGTAGCCCAGGCCCAGAGGCCGGAACTTGTGGCTGTTGTCCTCGATCTCCTCACGGGGATAACTGCTGTTGCCGACCAGGATCTCCATGGCCATGATCATCAGCCGCGAAACATAGCGGAACGCATCGATGTCGAACTCGCCGTCCTCGCGCCGGAATTTCATCAGATTCAGCGAAGCCAGATTGCAGGCCGAGTTGCTCAGGAACATATACTCGCTGCAGGGATTCGAGGCGTGGATGCGATCAGTCGTCTTGCAGGTGTGCCAGTCGTTGATCGTGGTGTCGAACTGCATGCCCGGATCGCCGCAAACGTGGGTGCCCTCGGCGATCTTGCGCATCAGGTCGCGGGCCCGGTAGGTGTCCATGGGCCGGCCATCGGTGATCGCGTGGGTGGTCCACTCGCCGTCTTCCTCGACCGCCCGCATGAACTCGTTGGTCACCCGCACCGAGTTGTTGCTGTTCTGGAAGAAGATCGAGCTGTAGGCCTCGCCGCCGAAGCTGCCGTCATAGCCCTGGTCCATCAGGGCCCAGGCCTTCTTCTCTTCATTGACCTTGCAGTCGATGAATTCCTCGATGTCCGGATGATCGGCGTTCAGAATGACCATCTTGGCCGCGCGGCGCGTCTTGCCGCCGCTCTTGATCACGCCGGCGAAAGCATCAAAGCCGCGCATGAAGCTGACCGGACCGCTGGCCTGGCCGCCCGCCGAAAGGCTCTCGCGACTGGAGCGCAAAGTCGACAGGTTGCTGCCGGTGCCGCTGCCGAACTTGAACAGCAGACCCTCGGTCTTCGCCAGATCCAGGATGCTGGCCATGCTGTCTTCGACCGAGTTGATGAAACAGGCCGAGCACTGGGGGCGCTTTTCGACGCCGACATTGAACCAAACCGGCGAGTTGAAGGCCGCCAGCTGGTTGACCAGGATGTGCTTCAGTTCGTTGCGGCATATCTCTGCATCCACGGTGGTGGCGAAGTACTCATCCTTCAGGCCCCAGTCCGTGATCGTATCGGCCACCCGATCGATCAACTGGCGCACACTGTGCTCGCGTTCGGGCGTGCCCTGGCCGCCACGGAAATACTTGCTGACCACGACATTGGTGGCCATCTGGGTCCAGTTGGCCGGAATCTCGCAGTTGTCCTGGCGGAAGATCGTCTCACCCTTGTCGCTGGTGATCGTGGCCGAGCGCATCTCCCACTCGATCTCGTCATACGGGTGCACGCCCTCGGTCGTGTAGCGCCGCTCGGCCGTCAGGCCGCGGCCCTTGATGCGGGCCTGGTCCCCATCGACTTCCGCGGCAGTGTCCAACATCTCTTCGGTTGCGGTCTCGAGACGGGCGGCCGGTCGCGTGCCCGTCTCGGGACCGTCCCCGAACAGGACGCCGCCGGTATTTGCCTGCAGGTCCTGGTTGGGTTGGTGTTTTCTGGTCTCAGCCTTGATCCGATCCGCCATGATCTACTCCTTGTGTTCAGATCCTTCTGAACTCCCGCCCCTCGGGAATCGTCATGTTGTTGAGTATTATCGTCAACCGCCTGTTGCCTGGTCAGATCGGGCCAACCGACACTGCCAGGGACACGTTTCCATCTTGAGGAAAAGTGAGGTCGAGCTTGATTTTCCGTGTGGGAAAAGCCCCATATATAGGGGACTCCAACCATTCGGACCACAGCCCCTTGTGGCCGTGACAGGACATTAGGTCTTCGGATTTTTCGTTTCAAAGCAAATATTTCATTTTTTTTTGGTATACAGAAACCGAGGTGGGGAAAGTGGGCAAAACCATCGGCAAAGCGGAATTTGCGGTGGCCTGAGGCCTCTGAAAATTTTTGCCGATGGGGTCCGCCATTTCACGCGTCAACCCTGCCGGAGGATTGTGGCCTTTTCATGGCCAAATTAAAGATACCTGTATCTTGCTGACGCTACGTAAAATACGCTGACAAACAGACATTTTCGCGGTCCCGCCTGATCCGGGATCTCCGAACAGGTCCCATCAAACCTCGGCGGCCAGTGCCGCCACGATCGCCCGGATCTCGTCCCGGCCCCGCCGGAAGTCCGCGCGGGTCTCCTCCGGACTGCCCTGGAAGGACATGGGATCGTCCACAGGCAGGCGCCGGTGCCGCTCCGGCCGGGCCAGGGCCGGCAGATACTTGCCGGCCTCTTTGCTGAGCGTGACGATCAAATCGAAGCTGTCGAGATCCACCTGGTCAATGGTCTTGGGTTCCTGTCCGGCCATGTCCAGGCCCACTTCGGCCATGACGGCGCGGGTCTTGGCCGAAATCCGATAGGTCAACAATCCGGCGCTCTGCACTGCCCAGTCGGCGGGAAACAGTTGCTTCGCCCAGGCCTCGGCCATCTGACTGCGGCACGAATTGGCCGTGCAGACAAAAAGGACTTTCACCGGCTCTCCCCGATCACGCTCAACATCGTGTCCAGATCACCCGGCAGGCGGGCGGCGAATTCGTCCACAAGCGCTTCCTCATAGCCCAGGTTCGCCATGAACTCGGTCAGGTCCGCACCGGCCATCGCCGTTGCACCGCCGCCAAAACCACACCACGCCGCCACGGCATTGGCGCCGGCCACCGCGGCCGCGAGGGTCGCGGCCTCCGGGTCGTTGCCGTTCCCGCCGACCGCATCCCCGCCGGGTCGGTGGTGCCCGGCAATCAGGTCCACCAGCGCTGGCGGAAAATTCCAGGCCTGGGCCAGGGCCGCGCCGGCCTCGGCATGGTCAAAGCCCATGATCTGCACCTCGGCGGCCTGCAGGGCTGCGGCCGTCGGCTCGGACGGCAACTGGACCAACTTCTGTTTCAGGGCGCCATTGAGCAGCAGCTTGCCGATGTCATGGACCAGACCGGCGGTGAACGCCCGTTCGCGCAAGGAAACGTCGGGCTGCCGCGAGGCCAGGTGGGCCGCGCCCAGGGCCGTCCCCAGGGCGTGGTGCCACATCTGGTTGCGCTCCATGTGATAGCCGGTCAGGGGCCCCCGCAGCACATCGCCCATGCTGGCGGCGAAGGCCAGATTGACAATCGTCCGATTGCCCAGCAGGACCAGCGCCTGGCGGGCCGTGCCCACCTGGCGGCGCAACCCATAGTAGGCGCTGTTGCACAGCTTGAGCAGATTCGCCGTCAGGGAGGGATCCTTCTCGATGACCGCCAGGACCTCGTCGGCGCCAACGGTCGCGTCGTCCAGCAGGTCCATCAGGCGCATGGTGGTCGACGGCAGGCTGCGCAGCTCGCTGGTGCCGGCGATCAGGTCTTGCAGGGTTTTCGACATAAATAGTACCGTGACGAAAAACTACTCCGACGGCGTGATGTCCACCAAGGACTCACCCTGGGCCACCACCTGGCCGTCGCTGACGTGTACAGCCGCGATTACCCCCGCGACCGATGCGGACAATTCAGTCTCCATCTTCATCGATTCCATGATCAGCACGGTCTGCCCCACCATCACCGTCTCCCCCACCGCCACCGTCACCTGCACGACCTTGCCCGGCATATCAGCCGTCAAGTTGGGACCACCGCCCGACTGTTCCTCATCATCGGCGTGCTCGGGATCCGGCAGACGCAGCGCATGGACCTTGCCGTCGCAGAAGACGAGTCGTTCGTCACCCCTGACCGCAACCCACAGCCGGCGCCGTCCCTGGTGGGTTTCCACCAGCCAGGACCCATCGCCATCGAGGACCGCCTGCAGGGGGATCGTCCGGTCTCCCAGCTGCAGACGCCAGTCCTGGCCATCACGAGTCACCTCGACGGTCACATCTTCATCATCGGCGCGAAAGTTCAAATGCAAAGGATTTCCTCTCAGTCCAGTCCGTGCAGGCGAAAACGGCCCAGTTCGTGCCAGGGTGTGGCGGCCGGTGCCGCCGCGGTGCCGGTGCCGGGCGCGCCGGCGCGGCCCTGCTGCAGGCGGGTGTGCTCAGCCACCGCGGCCACGGCCAGCGCCAGATCGGCGTCCGCCCCGCGATCACTGCGCCAATCCGGCATTTCCTCGGCCAGGAAACCCGTGTGCAGATCGCCGCTCTGGAAGACCGGCTGCTGCAGTATCGCGATCAGATACTCGATGTTGGTCGTCACGCCGAGCACGGCGTAGGACTTGAGCGCCGCCACCGCCCGGTCGATGGCCGCCTGGCGGTCGTCCCCGTGCAGGCTCAGTTTGGCGATCATCGGATCGTAGTACATGGTCACCTCGTCACCCTGCCGCACACCGCTGTCCACCCGGACACCGGGCCCGGTCGGTTCGTTCAGCACCAGCAGCTCGCCCAATGACGGCAGGAACCCGTTGGCCGGATCCTCGGCGTAGACGCGGCACTCGATGGCGTGGCCGCGGGTCGTGATGTCGGCCTGCCGCCAGGGCAGGGGCCGACCTTCGGCCACGCGGATCTGGGCCCGCACGAGGTCTGTGCCGGTGACCCACTCGGTGACCGGATGTTCGACCTGCAGGCGCGTATTCATCTCCAGGAAGTAGAACCCGCCGTCCTGATCGAGCAGGAACTCCACCGTGCCGGCGCCTTCGTACTCCACGGCGGCGGCGGCGGCCACCGCCGCGGCGCCCATCTCGGCCCGCAGCGCGGGATTCAGCGCCGGCGAGGGTGACTCTTCGATGATCTTCTGGTGGCGGCGCTGGATCGAGCACTCCCGCTCACAGAGGTGCACGTAGTGGCCGTGCCGGTCGCCGAAGATCTGGAACTCCACGTGGCGCGGCCGCTCGATGAATTTCTCGACATAGACGGTGCCATTGCCGAAGGCGCCCAGGGCCTCGCGCGCGGCGCCCTCGCAGGCCGCCACCACCTGATCCGGATCCGTGACCAGCCGCATGCCCTTGCCGCCGCCGCCAAAGGCCGCCTTGACCAACAGCGGGTAGCCGACACCGGCGCAGACCTCGCGCACGGCCGCGGCGGCGAAGTTGCCGTCCGCATCCGGATCCGGCAGCAGGGCACCGGGCACGACCGGCACGCCGGCCTCAGCCATGATCGCCCGCGCCGCGGTCTTTTCGCCCATCTGCTCGATAACTTCAGGCGACGGCCCGATGAAGATCAGCCCCGCCGCCTGGCACGCCCGCGCAAAGCCCGCGTTCTCGGCCAGAAAACCGTAGCCCGGATGCACGGCGTCCGCGTCGGTGGCGCGCGCCACTTCCAGCAGGCGCTCAACCCGCAGGTAGGACTGGCCCGGCTCGGCCGGTCCGATGGTCACCGCCTGATCGGCCAGGCGCGTGTGCAGGGCGTCCTGGTCGACCTCCGAGCACACAGCGACGGTGCCGATACCCAGTTCGCGGCAGGCCCGGATCACCCGCACGGCGATCTCGCCGCGGTTGGCCACCAGCACCCGGCTGATGGGACGTTCAGTTTCCAGGGGGTTGGTCTTGGCCATCTAGGATTCCTCGCCAGGAGCCCCGTCCAGCGACGGCAGGGTCCAGATTGTGTCATCGAACCAGGGCACGGGCTGCTTGGCAAAGAACGCCTTCAGCGCGGCCTGGGCTTCGGGTTTGGTGCGGGCTTCAGCGATCATGCGGGCCGTGAGCTCGGCGCTGCGGGCAAAGCCCAGGGACTCAGCGCCCTCCAACAGGCTCTTGCACAGGCCCAGAGCCTGGGCGCCGTTGTTCAACAGCTTGCCGACCACATCCTCCACTGTACCATCCAGGTCATCATTCTCAGCCAGGCGATCGACCAGCCCCAGCCGGCGCGCCTGACGCGGCCCAATCACCTCGGCGGTCAGAAAATACGTGCGCGCCGCCGCCTGCCCGATGCGATCGATCACCAGAGGCGAGATCACCCCGGGCACCAGGCCCAGCTTCACCTCTGAAAAAGCAAAGCGCGCGTTCAGGTCGGCCACCACGATATCGCAGGCCGCCACCAGTCCCACGCCGCCACCGTAGGCCGGCCCCTGCACCCGCGCCACCACCGGCACCGGACAGTTGCGCACCGCCCGAAACATGGCCCCCATGTCCAGGGCCGCGGTCATGTTCTCCTGGTAGTCGGCCTCGCCCAGCTCTTTCATCTCGCCCAGATGGGCCCCGGCGCAGAACACGTTGCCCACCGCGCGCAGCACGACCACATGGGGCCGGTAGCGCCCGGACGGACCGATGTCCCAGCCGGCGGGCCCCTTGACCTTGTCCGCCTCCGGCGGCAGCACGTCGCGATAGCTCATCGTATCGAACAGATCACGCAGTTCGCCGATCGTCACCTTGTCGAACGCGTTCTTCACCTGGGGGTTGTCGATGGTGACAACCAGCACCTTGCCCGCGATGTCCTGCCTGATGGCCACTGTGTGCCTCCTACATCCGGAACACGCCGTACTTGACCGGCGGAATGGGCGCATTCAGGGACATGGCCAAAGCGAGGCCCAGCACGTCACGGGTCTGGGTCGGATCGATCACGCCGTCGTCCCACAGGCGGGCGCTGCTGTAATAGGCGTGCCCCTCGGTTTCGTACTTGGCCCGGATGGGCTCGACGATTTCCTGCTCCTGCTCCGCGGTCAGGGTCTCACCGCGGCGCTCGAGCTGATCCTTCTTCACGGTCAGCAGCACGTTGGCCGCCTGCTCGCCGCCCATGACCGAAATCTTGGCCTGGGGCCACATCAACAGCAGGCGCGGATCGAAGGCGCGGCCGCACATGCCGTAGTTGCCGGCCCCGTAGCTGCCGCCGATCACCACGGTAAACTTGGGCACGGTGCTGTTGCTGACGGCGTTGACCATCTTGGCCCCGTCCTTGGCGATGCCTCCGTGCTCGTACTGCTTGCCGATCATGAAACCGGTCACGTTCTGCAGGAAGATCAGCGGGATGCGGCGCGCGTTGCACAGCTCGATGAAGTGGGTCGCCTTCAGGGCTTCGGCGCTGAACAGGATGCCGTTGTTGGCGACGATCCCCACGGCATAGCCGTGGATGCGCGCGAAACCGCAGACCAGGGTCGTCCCGTAGCGCGGCTTGAACTCGTGCATCCGGCTGCCGTCGACGATGCGCGCGATGACCTCGCGCACCTCGAAGGGGATCTTCGGATCATGGCTGACCACGCCGTACAGTTCCTCGGGATCAAAATGGGGTGCCTCGGCCACGTCGCACGGCGTGCGCGCGGTGTGCACCGGACCCAGATTCTCGATGATGTCCCGCACGAGGCGCAGGGCGTGGGCGTCGTCATTGGCCAGATGGTCGGCCACGCCGCTGATCCGCGTGTGCACGTCGCCGCCGCCGAGTTCCTCGGCGGTGACCTCTTCGCCGGTGGCCGCCTTGACCAGCGGCGGGCCGCCCAGGAAGATCATGCCCTGTTCCTTGACGATCACCACTTCGTCGCTCATGGCCGGCACGTAGGCCCCGCCGGCGGTGCACAGCCCCATCACGCAGCTGATCTGCGGAATATCGAGGCTGCTCATGATGGCCTGATTGTAAAAGATGCGGCCGAAGTGTTCCCGGTCGGGAAAGACCTCGTCCTGCAGGGGCAGAAAGGCGCCGCCCGAATCCACCAGATACACGCACGGCAGCCGGTTCTCGCGCGCCACCTCCTGGGCCCTCAGGTGCTTCTTGACCGTCAGCGGGTAGTAGCTGCCGCCCTTGACCGTGGCGTCGTTGGCGATGACCATCACCTGCCGCCCGTGCACCTGCCCGATCCCGGTGACCACGCCGGCGGCGGCTGCCTGGCCGTCATACAGGCCATGGGCCGCCAGGGCGCTCAGTTCCAGGAACGGCGAGCCCGGGTCCAGCAGGGCCTCGATCCGGTCGCGCACCATCAGCTTGCCCTGGGACGTGTGCCGCTCGCGGGCCAGCTCGCTGCCGCCCCGGCTGACAGTGACCAGCAGCTCGCGCAATTCATTGGCGCGCTGACGGTTCAGCTTGTCGTTCTCCTGAAATACCGCATCCTGTGGGCTGATCCTGCTCTTGATCCTCTTCATCGGTCCCTCTTTTTCGGATCCCTGTCGACGGCAAACGCACCCGCAACTATAACCTGTCAGTGAAATGGGGTCCACACCGGCGATGAGCCGGCTGGGGACCCCGCTGTCCGGCTTGCCTGCCGCGATCAGCCGGCCTTGCGCTGGGCTTCCTGCTTCAGCTTGTCGTTGGCCATGATCGCCAGTTCGACCCGGCGGTTGGCCGCCCGGCCGTCGGGGGTCGTGTTGTCGGCCACGGGCTGTTCCTCACCGTAGCCCATGATCGTAAAGCGCGTCGGGATGACCTGGGCCGACTCCAGGAAGACAGCCACCGCGTTGGCCCGGTTGCGCGACAAGGTCATATTGTATTCCGCGCTGCCGGTGGCGTCGGTATGACCCTCAATCAGGATCTCGGTGTCGTCGTACTTGTTGAGGATCCCGGCCAGCCTGGTCAGATTCTCGCGCGCCGCGCTGCTCATCGTCGACTCGTTCACGTCAAAGAGGATCCCCGAGTCGAAGGTGATCTTGATCCCCTCGCCAATCCGCTCGACGGTGGCGCCCTCGAGGTCCCGCTGGATCTCCGCGGCCTGGTCATCCATGTAGTCGCCGATCAGGCCGCCGGCCAGGCCACCGACAGCGGCGCCGATAATGGCCCCAACCGCGGTGTTGCCCGAGCTGCTGCCGATCGCGCCGCCGATGGCCGCACCACTGCCGGCACCGATCAAGACGCCTTTGTCCTGGTTGCTCATACCGGCACAGCCGACAACGGTGATCAAGACGGCGAACAGGAGAATCCGGGCGATGGTTTTCATGGTCTTCCTTTCGATGGGCTGCCTAACGGTCGAATGCCGCACGGCAAACTAAGGGATGGGCCTCCGGTGCGCCATGCCTACTGCGCATCGCGGTGCACCGTGTCCGGCGAAAAAGCGGGCAGGCACACCGCCACGTACTCGGCGCCCCCCGGCTCGGGACAGCTGTAACGGATCCACTCGCCGGCATGGGTGACCACGGCCTGGCCGGCCCGCACGTCCAGCACGCCACTTTCGTGCTCCACCCGCAGCAGCCCCTTGAGCACGACGGTGATCTCCTCGAAATCAGGGCGCTGTCCGGGCTCGACCCAGCCTGAGGGCGCCATCATCCGCGCCACACTGGCGGTTTCGTGGCCAGAGTTCACCCGGCCGGCGTACTCCTCGATGATCTTGGGCTTGTTGCCGGCGGCCTTGATGATGGACGGGGCGGCGATAAGTTGGGGCATGGTGGGCTCCTCAATGACAGGCAGTCGGTAAATATCGGATCTGACCTTTCGTCACTATATTGACCGAAGCCCGCCGGATGGGCAACTCACATTCCACCCCGCCCGAGAGGCCTGCCCATGCAACTCCGCCGTTGCCGGACCCGGACAGTCATGATATTGGCCCTGACCATGCTGTCGGCTGCCGCACAAGCGACACCGGAAGCGCTGGGCGGCTCACCCCGTTTTGTCCTCTTCTTCCGCGACCTGGGCCGCCCGTTCCCAGCCGACATCTGCCGTGAGATCGCCGAGCGCGGGGCGATCCCCGACATCTCGGTCGAGCTCGTGCACTGGGGTGGCCAAGACGCCGGACGCCTGGACGCGATCAATGCCGGCCAATACGACGACCTGTTTCGCAAGTATGCCGGTGATGCCCGCGACTCCGGCCGAGCCGTGCTCTACCGCTTCGGTTTCGAAATGAACGACGACTGGTTTGCCGGGGTGGACAGCCCACGGCCTTCATCAAGGCCTGGCAGCGAGTGCATGGGATCTTCCAGACCACCGGAGCCACCAATGTCCAGTGGGTCTGGGCGCCCAACGCCATCTCAGGCCCCGACCATCCGGACAACGGCATCGAGAAGTACCGGCCGGGCGGCCGGTACGTCGACGTGATCGGGCTGGACGGCTACAACTTCGGCGACAACTACAGCCAATGGCACCGCTGGGTCAGCTGCCAGGAGATATTCGCGCCGGCCCTGGACAAGATCCGCGGATCCGGCGTGCCCCAGCCGGTGCTGATTACGGAATTCGGCTGTACCGATGACGGAGGCGCCAGGCAAAGAGCCACCTGGATCGAGTCCGCCCACGAATTTTTTGTCGGGCGGCCTGAGGTCGTCGGGGCCATCTGGTTCAACCATGACAAGCGACAGGAAGGCGAAGCCAACTGGCGGATCGATGCAAACGCCGAGTCGCTGGCTGCCTGGCGCCGCACATTCGTCGGTTCCGGGGCCCGGCCTGGCCCCCAGGATTCCCCTACTGAACAATAGACTAGTATTTTCCTCGGCTTTTCCTCACTACTACCGCCAACCGGCCGATGCCACTCATCTCAGGTCGAATGCATACCCCACCCCAAGGAGCCAACCATGAAGCCGATCTTCCACCGCCTGACAATTGTCTGCCTGCTGGCCTGCCTGTTGCTGCTCAGTGGCTGCGAAAATCCATTTGCCAGCGATGACGACGACAATACCAACCCCGGCACGACCACCGTCACCTTCGTCTACGTTAACCAGACAGGTCAGCGCCTGCGGGTCTACCTCGACGGCGTGCTGCTGAGCTTTGTGGAAATCGGTCAGACCCAGTCCTACGACAACAATCCGGCCGGTGCCCACACCCTGACGGCCGACAATTTCAGCTCCGGCAATTGGGGCCCGCTGCAGGTGACCCTGTCCGGCGGCGAAACTTACACCTGGACCCTGCGCTGATCTGGTTTGGGGCGGCGGCGGCAAGTGGGCTCAGCGCCCGGATCGTCGCCGCCCCTTGCCCCTGTTTTGCTTCGGGCCGGCCCGCCCACGCCTACTCCCCTTGTACTTATTGCGCTCGGAGTCTGTCGGATTCGCTCCAGATCCCGGCCGCCCCGCCGTCCCCGGCACCAGACACTCCGCCCCACTGCCGATCAATTCAGGCCGTCCCATCTTCACCAGCGCCGCCCTCAGCAACGGCCAGTTCCTCCGGTCATGCCACCTGAGAAACGCCTTGTGCAACTCCCGCTGCCTGGGCTGCCGCACCGCCCCCACCTCGTCGCCTGGCCGCGCCTGCCGCACCACTTTGCGCAGCGTATCGCGCCCCGAATGGTACATGGCCGTGGCGATGGCCATGGGCGTCGGCAGAAACGCCTGCACCTGGTCGGGCTTGAACTCGTTGCGCTTCAGCCACAGGGCCAGCTTCAGCATGTCCTCATCCGTGGTGCCCGGATGCGCGGCGATGAAGTACGGGATCAGGTACTGTTTCTTGCCCGCTTGCTGACTGAACTTGGTGAACATGTCGCGGAACTTGTAGAAGCTGCCCACACCCGGCTTCATCATCTTGTGCAGCGGCCCGTCCTCGGTGTGTTCGGGCGCGATCTTCAGGTAACCGCCCACATGGTGGGTCACCAGCTCCTTCACATACTCCGGCGACTCGACCGCCAGGTCGTACCGCAAACCCGAAGCGATCAGCACCTTCTTGATTCCCGGCAAGGCGCGCGCCTTGCGGTACAACCCGATCAGCGGCGCGTGGTCGGTGTTCAGGTTCCGGCAGATGCCCGGATACACACACGACGGCAATCGGCAGGCCGCTTCGATCTCGCGCGACTTGCAGGCCAGGCGCCATATGTTGGCCGTCGGCCCGCCCAGATCGCTGATCACCCCGGTAAAGCCGGGCGTCTTGTCGCGGATGTTCTCGATCTCGCGCAGGATGGACTGCTCACTGCGACTCTGAATGATGCGGCCCTCGTGCTCGGTGATCGAACAGAAAGTGCAGCCCCCGAAGCAGCCGCGCATGATGTTCACCGAGTTCTTGATCATGTCGTAGGCCGGCACCTTTTGCGCGCCGTATGAGGTGTGCGGCCGCCTCGTGTACGGCAGGTCGAACACGGCGTCGATCTCGGGCGTGGTCAGCGGCACCGGCGGCGGATTCAGCCACACGTCGCGGTCGCCGTGCCGCTGGGCCAGGGCCCGCGCATTGCCGGGATTGGTCTCGGCGTGCATCACCCGCGAGGCGTGGCCGTACAGCACCGGATCATTCACCACATCCTCGAAGGCCGGCAGTCTGATGAAGGTGTGCCCGCGGTCGCCCCAACGCTGCTGAAGGTCCTGCAGCGGGGCCGGACGAGCGCCCCCCGGCGGGCAGGCCTCATCACCCATGGCATAGGGATCCGGATGGTCGACCAGCGCGCCGGGCCGGTCCACGCTCGTCGAATCCAGTTCCACCCAACCGGGCGGCGGGGTGCGCCGCATGAAGGCCGTGCCCCGGATATCGGTCAGCGCCTTGATCTCCTCCCCCGCGCCCAGCCGCTGGGCGATCTCCACGATCTGCCGCTCGGCGTTGCCATAGACCAGCATGTCGGCCTTGCTGTCGACCAGCACGCTGCGCCGCACCTTGTCCGACCAGTAGTCGTATTGGGCGATGCGCCGCAGACTGGCCTCGATCCCGCCGACGATCACCGGCACACCCTTGAACGCCTCGCGGCAGCGCTGGGCGTAGACCAGCACCGCCCGGTCGGGCCGCTTGCCGCCCTGACCGCCGGCCGTGTAGGCATCGTCGCTGCGCACCTTGCGGTTGCTGGTGTAGCGGTTGACCAGGGAATCCATATTGCCGGCCGTCACGCCGCAGAAGAGGTTGGGCCGGCCCAGCTCTCGAAAAGGTTCGGCACTGTGCCAGTCCGGCTGGCTGATGATGCCCACCCGGAAGCCCTGGGCCTCGAGCACCCGCCCGATCACCGCCATACCGAAGCTGGGGTGGTCGATGTAGGCGTCGCCGGTGACCAGGATCACGTCGCAGGCTTCCCAGCCCAGCCGGTCCATCTCGGCACGGGTCATGGGCAGTTCGGAGGCAAGGCCGAACTGGGCGGCCCAGTACTTGGGGCGTGCGAAGAGGCCAGGGGCTGGCGATGGGGTCGATTGGGGCATTGAATAGCCTAAACGAATTGAGGTGAGAGTAACTGTGAGCCTACGTAAGCGCCTGCGCCGGACCGCGTCAAGTCCGCGCGCACCGATGACCAATTGCCTTCGGACGAGGCCGCCAGGTCCGGCAGTGCGAACGGCGCGGCCACTGGCAAGTTGGTCATCAACCACTGATCAACGACATGCGGCCCGGCCACTAAGCCCCCAAGGGGCACAATGACCGGGCCGCAGCCAACGAACACTCTTCCTACTTCATCAACAGCATCTTCTCCCTGAGCGTCCCCGCCTCGGTGCGCAGGGTGGAGAAGTACACGCCCGAGGCCACACCGCGGCCGTTGCTGTCGGTGCCGGACCAGACCACCGTATGCCGACCGGCGGCCATGACCTCGTTGGCCAGCGTCGCCACCAGCTTGCCGCTCGCATCATAAACCCGCAGTTCCACCGCACCGTCGGCCGGCAGGCTGAAGCGGATCTCGGTCATGGGGTTGAACGGGTTCGGCGCCACACTCAACTTCAGGTTCTGCGCGCTCGGCGAGCGATCGCCGAGGTCGAAGTCCTTGTCGTTGAGACTGGCCACCGGGGCTTCCACCGCGCCGGAGGCGGGACGGACACCGAGCAGTTCGCCGAGTCGGACAACCTCGGGCAGGGAACCGCCGGCGCTACGGGCCGCATCGAGCCACAGGTAGGCCGGCTGCTCGTCAGTGACCGAAAGGCGCAGACGGGCCAGCACCAACGGGCCATCCGCCCGACGCGCATCGGCAAAGCCGAACACGAGGTCATTGCCCGCACTCAGGTCAAGGCCATCGCCCACCAGTTCCCGCTGATGAATGACCACGTTCTTGCTGGTGCGGATGGACGCCGCCAGGGCTTCAACGCCCTCGGCCGCGACCGCACCGCGCAGCACGATGTAGGCGTCGACCGGCTGGCCGGGAGCGGCTGTCCGCGCCGACCGGCCCCGGGCCGAATCAAAGACCAGACCCAACTCTCCCGCCGTCGCCACCTGCGTACCGCTGTTCTTGATCCCGGGGCACGAGGCACCCAGGGCGGCCGCCATGATCGTCACGTCGGACAGATCCAGAGCGCCGTTCCAGCGGAAATCGCCGGCATAGTCATAGACGGCCGAGAAGAATGCCGAACTGAACATCGGCACGTCGATCAGGTTCACCGCCAGGTCGCCGTTCATGTCGCCGCTGTTGACCCAGTACTGCAGACCCGGCAGTCCACCGGGATAGGTGATCCCGCCCAACAACGGACTGTTGACGACAACGAGCATCAATTCGCCCGGCGCACTGGAGCCGCCGGCGAACAAAGCCCCGCTGATGGTTGTCAACCCGCTGGCGTCGGTCGGCGCGTCGGCTGTCAGGGCGGCGCTCGCGCACTGGGTCCAGCCGGCGCTCTGGGCCGCGACGGTGATCAGGCTGGCCGGGAAGCCCACGACGGGATTGCCCGCCCCATCGACCAGGCGCACGCCAATCGTTGCGTCAACGGTGATCGGCGGGTTGCCGGGAATTCCGTCCCATAACTGGGCCGCAGCCAGGGGGTCACCGGACCCGTCCGGCTGGGCGTACAGGGACACCGGACCGTTGAGCGGCTGCAGCGGAAAGACCGAGGCAAAGATCTGGTTGCTGGTCGTGCAGGACATCCAGGCCGTGCCCCAGCGGCCATCCTCGCCCGAGATGATCGTGCCACGGGTCTCGGCGTACTCGTTGTAGATCCAGAATGTGGTGTCGTCGGCCGGATCGACCGAGATGCCGCTGTAATCGCCCCAGCGGTTGCGGGAACCGCCAAAGGTACGCGTGTAGTAGTCCAGACCAATCTGTACCGGTCCCGCCGGTTGCACCGTACCAGCCGGATCCCCGACTTCGCGTCCGGTATGATACGCCCCGCAGAACATCGTCTGGGCCGAGGCCGAGAAACCGAATTTCGCGGCGCCACTGCCGTTGACGGCCACCGACGGGAAGAAGGTCCAGGTGTTGGGCGCGATATCCTCGCCCCCGATGTTGCCCTGATCCGCCACTGTGATCGGTGCCGGCACGGCAGTCGTGTCGAAGCGGAACCAGTGGGCCGTCGTTGAGCCGACATTGACCGGATCGTTGGCCACGTTGGGATTGATGGTCGTCGTCACCCAAAGACTGCCGTCGCGCCAGACCGCGTCCAGCGCCCGGGAATCGTTGACCTCGATCAGTCTCGCGGTCGAGCTCTGGGGCGCGTCCGGCAGCGGCGGAAAACCAAACGCGCCACCCACGTCCTCCAGGTCGCCCACTGTGACGAATTCGCCGGTAAAGGTCGGTGAACCCAGCGGATCATCGACCCGGATGACCTCGACCGCTTCGGGCTGGCCGGCGCCGCCATAAGTCAGGCTGCTGTACCCGACCAGGAAGGTGCCGACGCTGGAGCCCACACCGCCGACACCGCCGGGGCCGTAGACCAGAGCTGGCGCCAGGGTCAGGCTGATGAAGCCGGCGGGAATCGGGTCATGGACCGTCCACGCCGCCGCACCGCCACCGTAGAAGCCGCCGGCGGCGCCCTTGTCGACGATCCACAGCCGCGTGCCGCCGCCACTGCCGCTGAAGGGGAACATGTTGGCCGTCACATAGACCGCCTCTTCATCGACCTCGAAGCCCGGATAGTCGGCCCAGTGGTCGACGCCGCCGATATTGATCTTGGAATCGATCGCCATATACCACCAGTCAGCCGCCGTGGCGGTCGCCGGCGACGAGGTCTTGGAAACCGCGATCAGGATCCGGGACTCGTCACTCGGATCACCGTTGGCGGCGAACCAGCGCTCCAGGGCGACAATCAGGAAGCGGCCTTCGTAATGATCGTAGACGATCTTGGGATCGAAAGTATAGGTACCCAGGGACTGGGCCCCCAGCGGGGCGAAGAAATCCTTCAGCGAGTCCCGGTACAGCAAGGTACCGGTCTTCGTACGGCACTCCAGGCCCGTGTTGACGACGCCGATCAGGCGGTCCGGACCGGCGGCACCCATCGGGTCGGGCGGGATGAAGAGAAAACCATTATTTTCCGTGGCGTTGTCATCGAAGTTGTAGCCGAGGAAGCTGACCCCGGGAAAGAAAGTCTTGTCGCCACGACCGTCGGTCGGGCTGCCTTCGAGCCGGATCGACTCCGGCACCCGCGGCGCCAGATCGGCAGCCGCCGCACCGGCGGAAATGGCATCGGGTCTGAACTCCATCGGATTCGCACTTGCCGCCACGGAAATAAGTACGGTCGCCGAGAGCGTCAGGGCGACCAGCAGAGCGAGGCGTGGCCAACGTTTCATGGGAAGTCTCCTCTATTGAGTATCACGGCTCGGCGGCCTGTCCGGCGCGAGCCTGGGCGTAACTTGAGCGGGAAGCCGACAGAAACAGCGGACCGCACAGCACCGCTGAAAGGCGAATCGTCTCCCCCCCACAAGAGCGGACTCGGTCTTATCGTAGCACACAATCGTCCAATCGTGCAAATTTGCTGGTAACGATAGCCATTATCAACTACAGTATCCCCTGCGCTGAATTCCCCAAGTACCCGGAGGCCCCCGTGCGACCAGCCCTATTGTCAATCTGTGTTGTTTTGCTCGCCGCCGGACCGGTCGCCGCCGGCACGACAGCTTTTGTCGGTGCCCGGCTCATTCCGGTCGACGGTCCCGAGATACCCGATGGCATTCTGGTGATCAAGGACGGCGTGATCTCCCGGATCGGCGCCTGCGACCAGGTGAAGATCCCGGCCGGCGCCACAGCCATCGACGCGGCCAGTCGGACGATCATGCCGGGTCTGGTCGACACCCACAGCCATATCGGCGGCTTTCGTGCGGCCGACAAGAGTGGTCCCCTTCAGCCGGGCGTCCGGATTCGCGACGGACTGAATGTCTTTGACGCGGGCTATCGCCGGGCAGTCGCCGGCGGCCTGACGACCCTGAATGTCATGCCCGGCAGCGGCTACCTCAGCAGCGGCCAGACCATCTATCTGAAGATGCGCCGCACAGGTCCCGGCACGAAGATCTTCACCCCCCGCGACCTGGCCTACACTTCGGCCGACGGCCAACGGGTGCTCGGCGGCCTGAAGATGGCCAACGGCACCAACAGCCAGCGCAAGCCGCCGTTTCCCGGCACGCGCGCCAAGTCCGCCTATCTGGTGCGCGAAAGTTTCATCAAGGCCCAGGAGTACGCGGCCAAAATCGAGGCTGCGGACGGCGACACCGGCGAATTGCCGCCCCGGGACCTGGACCTCGAGACCCTGGTCGAAGTGCTGAACGGCGAGCGGGTCGTGCACCACCACACCCACCGGGCCGACGACATCATGACCGTGCTGCGCCTGCAACAGGAGTTCGGTTTCAAGGTCGTCCTGCACCACCTGAGCGAGGGCTGGAAGGTCGCCGACCAGATCGCCGCCGCGGGCGCGGCCTGCAGCCTGATCAACATCGACAGCCCGGGCGGCAAACTCGAGGCCGCCGAGTTGCGCTTCGAAACCGGAGCCGTGCTGGCTGCGGCCGGCGTCCTGGTCGCCTACCACACCGACGACTGGATCACCGACAGCCGCCTTTTTCTGCGCTCGGCGGCCCTGGGCGTACGCGGCGGGCTGGATCGCGCCACGGCCCTGAAGTCGGTCACGCTCAACGGTGCGATCATGCTGGACCTGGACGACCGCATCGGCAGCCTGACCAAAGGCAAGGACGCCGATTTCATCGTCCTGGACGGTGACCCGCTGAGCGTGTATACGCGGGTGCTGCAGACCTGGGTCGAAGGGGAAATGGTGTTCGATTACAACGACCCCGCGGACCGGCTCCACGCCGAAGGCGGCCAGGGCGCGGCCAAGGACATGGAGCCCTTCCTGTGCTGCTACGAGAACGGAGGCGAGTCATGAAGAAGCTGTTGCTGTTGAGCATGCTCCTGCTGGCCGCCTCGGCCGAAGCCCAGCTTGCCGTCCGCGGCGAGGTCGTCCACACGATGACCGGCCCGGCGATCACCGATGGCGTGGTGTTGATCCAGGACGGCCGGATCAAGGCCGTCGGTCCGGCCTCGCAGATCCGGGTGCCTGACGACTATCGAGTACTGCGCGCGGCGGTGGTCACACCCGGCCTGATCGACGTGCACGCCACCGTCGGCCTGACCGGCATCTTCAATTCACGCCACGACCAGGACCATCTGGAAACCTCGGCGCCCATACAGCCGGAATTGCGGGCGCTGGACGCCTATAATCCGCAGGAACCGCTGGTGGCCTGGGTACGTTCGTTCGGCGTGACCACCCTGCACACCGGCCCCTCGCCCGGCGCTCCGGTCTCGGGTCAGACCATGATCGTCAAGACCCGCGGCAGCACCGTGGCCGAAGCGGTGGTCCAGGAAACGACCGCCCTGGCGGTCGCCCTCACGCCGCCCTCGGATATCTTCGACCAGAGCGAGATGTTCACCACCCGGGCCAAGACCGTGGCCCTGCTGCGGCAGGACCTGATCCGCGCCCGGGAGTATCGGGCCGAACTGGCGGCCGCGGCCGACGATGACGACCTCACCGCGCCTGACCGCGACCTGCATCTGGAGACCATGACCGCGGTCCTGGACGGTGATCTGGCGCTGATGGTGACGGCCCATCGCGCCCGCGACATGGTCAACGCCCTGCGCCTGGCCGATGAATTCGGGTTGCGCCTGTGGCTGGACGGGGCGGCCGAAGCCCACCAGATCCTGCCCCTGATCAGGCAGGCCGGCGTGCCGGTGCTGCTGCACGCGACGATGATGCGCTCGTTCGGGGAAACCGAGAACACGAGCATGGAAACAGCGGCGCTGCTGCGCGAGGCCGGCATTCCCTTCGGTATCCAAAGCGGTTACGAGGCCTATGTGCCCAAGGTGCGGGTTGTTCTGCTGGAGGCGGCCGTCGCTGCGGCCCATGGGTTGGGTTTCGAGGCCGCCCTCGCTTCAATCACCAGCGAACCGGCCCGGATTCTGGGGATCGCCGACCGGGTCGGCTCCCTGGCCAAGGGTTTGGATGCTGATCTGGCGCTCTACGATGGCGATCCCTTCGAATACACGAGCCACTGCGTCGGCGTCGTCATCGAGGGGGAAATTGTTTCTGAGGTTGTGCGGTAGACAGCAGTCTGTTCGTGGTTGCAGACCGGCATCGGAACGTCGGGCTGGCGGCAACCGCGCCACAGCGTCACAACCGACAATCCGGCGACCACCTTGCACCGGCCCGCCGCAGCAGCGAGATTGGCCTGCATGAGCAATGCCCGCCGCCGAAACGCCTCCCCACGCCAGCCCCGTTCCCAGCCGGTGCTCCAGAATCGCCTTGTCAGCCTGTGGCGGAAACTCGCCGCCAACCGGCAGCCTCCCGCCATCGACCGTTTTCTGGCCCGCGAGCTGGGCCGCCTGGACGGTCTCGGCCGTCGGGACCGTCTCTGGCTGGGCGACCTGCTGACCGACGGACTGCGCTTCGGCGCCCTGACCGTGTTCGCCGAGACCTGGCGCCGGGACATCTGGCAGTCCGGCGCGACGGTTGCCGAACGGCTGGTCAGCCACACCTTGCCCGATGGTGACGGACTTTGGCGCCGTCTGCGCCGCCTGCCCGTGCCCGTCGTCTTTTTCTGGACTTTCATGCGCAAACGCCTGAACGGTACCGAACTGCCCGCCATCGCCCCGCCGGGCCCGTTGGCCACCGAGGTGTGGCGTACGCTGCGCGAACAGGCCCCCGGCAGCCCCGACCCGGGCGTACGCGCGCTCTGGGCCGGCTTGCCACCGGCGCTGCTGCCACAGCTGACGACCCGGGCCTCGGCCTCGGGCTGGACGGCTGAACGACTGCTGACCTTTCTCGATCGTCACGCCCTGCGCCCGCCGGTCGGGTTGCGCATCCTCCGGCCCGAGGCCACGACTGCCCTGGCCGCCGAACTGGCCGCCGCCGGTTTTTCCTGCGAGCAGCAGGGAGCCGGGTTCATGGTGCAGGGCGAGGGCGGCGTCTTTGAATTGCCCGGCTACCGGTCCGGCCAACTCGAGATCCAGGATCTGGCCAGCCAGGCCATCGGCGAGGCGGTCGCGGCCCGGCCCGGCCAGTTGATCTGGGATTGCTGTGCCGGGGCCGGTGGCAAGAGCGTCCAGTTGGCGGCCGGTATGCGGGGCCGGGGGGCGATCCTGGCCACGGACCTGCAGGAAAGCAAGTTGAAGGATCTCAGGCGGCGCGCCAAACGGGCCCGTCTGGCCAACATCAAGACTGAAACCTGGTCCGGAGACGGCTTGCCTGATTTCAGCCCGGAAGTCGCAGCTCACGGCGGCTTCGACTGTGTGCTGGTGGACGCCCACTGTTCCGGCAGCGGCACCTGGCGGCGCAACGTCGACGGGCGGTTGCGATTCGACGCGGGGACGGTGAACAGCTGGGTCGAGGTGCAGAGCGGCCTGTTGGATCTCGTGGCGGCCAGTGTGCGACCGGACGGTCGCCTGGTCTACGGCACCTGTTCCTGGCTCGTGGCCGAGAACGAAGCCGTATGCGAAACCTTCCTCGCCAGGCATCCCCAATGGCGGCTGCAGACCAGTTGCCTGGCCGGCAACCCGGATATCGACAGTGACACGACTTTCCATGCGGTATTCACGCGCGCGCAATAAACATCAGTTGACCTATTGACTACCCCGCGGGTTGTTCCTTTACTGGAAACACAAGTTCAGAACCGAGCCGGAGTTCAGAACCCCAATCAAGCGAGCCCGTCGTGTCGAACTACTACGATTCGCAGCATCTCAAGAAATTTGCCGACATCGCCGAGGGCAACCAGCCCATGGCCGACAAGTTCTTCGAGTATTACGACTCTGTCTTCCAGGAAGGCGCCCTGTCCAAGCGCGAGAAGGCCCTGATCGCCCTGGCGGTAGCTCATGCGATCCAGTGTCCGTATTGTATCGACGCCTACACCGGCGGGGCCCAGCAGCACGGGGCGGACCTCGACCAGATGACCGAGGCGGTCCATGAGGCCTGCGCGATCCGTGGCGGGGCCTCACTTGTGCACGGACTGCAGATGCTCGAACACGTCAAGAAATCCGGTATGTGATGTGGTGTCCCCCTGAAGATGTGAAAGGCCGGTGCCGCTGTGCGCGCTGAAATCAATCCCGCCCCCGACGAAGAAGTCGCCGGCCCGCGCAAGGTGCTCAGCCTCGTGCGCCGCGGCTCGCCGCTGGCCCGGCCGGCCCGGCAACTGCAGATTCTGGGCGAGCTGCAGTTGACCCAGCCCGACGGCAGCCGGGCCGAATTCGACGCGACCCTGGCGGCCCACGGCTGCCCCCAACTGCGGCCGGCTACCCTGGAGATCTTCCAGATGAATCTGGGCAAGCTGTGCAACATGAGCTGCCGGCATTGCCACGTGGACGCGGGACCGGATCGCCACGACGCCGTGATGGACCGGACCACGGTTGACGCCTGTCTGGCGGCCCTGGACCGCACCGACGCCCACACCGTGGACCTGACCGGCGGCGCACCCGAAATGAACCCCCACTTCGCCTATCTGGTCGACGAATTGACAGCCCGCGGCAAGCACGTGCTGGACCGCTGCAACCTGACGATTCTGCTGGCCAACGGCTACACGCACCTGCCGGAGTGGCTGGCCGAACGAGGCGTGGAAATCGTCTGCTCGCTGCCCCACTACCGCCTGCGCAACACCGATGCCCAGCGCGGCGACGGCACCTTCAAGAAGTCCATCCGGGCCCTGGGGCGGCTGAATGCCGTGGGTTATGGACAAGGTGATCCGCGCCTGAAACTGACCCTGGTCTCCAATCCGGCGGGCGCCTTCCTGGCCGGCGACCAGTGCTCGATGGAGCGTAAGTGGCGGCGCGAACTGGAGCGCCTGCACGACATCAGTTTTGATGCGCTGATCACGCTGAACAACATGCCGATTGCGCGCTACCTGGAGTGGCTGCAGCAATCGGGCAACCTGCAGGAGTACACCGAGACACTGCTCTGCGCGTTCAACCCGGCCACGATCGAGGGCCTGATGTGCCGCAACACGATCTCCGTCGGCTGGGACGGCCAGGTATACGACTGCGACTTCAACCAGATGCTGGCGATCGGCAGCGAGGGCACGGCGCACATTTCCGTTTTCGATGCGGCCCGGTTCGCCGACCGCGGCATCCGCACCGCCCGCCACTGCTATGGCTGTACCGCCGGTGCGGGCAGCTCGTGCGGCGGCTCGCTGGCCGACTAGCGCCGCCATTCAACCATGTACCAGGAGCACACAGTCGCAGTCATCATACCGGCCCTGAACGAGGCCGCAGCCATCGGCGACGTCATCGCCCGGATCGACCGCAAGCTGGCCGACTGGGTCGTCGTCGGGGACAACGGTTCGACCGATGACACGGCCGCCGTGGCCCGGGCCGCCGGTGCCCTGGTTGTCCGGGAAGACCGCCGTGGCTACGGCAGCGCCTGCCTCAAGGCGATCACTCTGGTACCCAAGGCCGACATCCTGGTCTTTCTCGACGCCGATGGCGGCGATGACCCCTCGGACCTGCCGTTGCTGTTGGCAGCCCTGTTGGCCAGGGGCACCGACATCGTCATCGGCTCGCGCCTGGCCGGCCGCGCCGAACCCGGCTCGCTGACTTGCGTGCAACGCTTCGGCAATACCCTGACCTGCGGCCTGGTGCGACTGTTCTGGGGCGCGCGGTTCACCGATCTGGGGCCGTTCCGGGCCATCCGGCGGCCCGTTTATGAAACGCTGCAGATGGCGGATCCGGACTACGGCTGGACCATCGAGATGCAGGTCAAGGCGGCCCAGAGGGGACTCAAGGTGGTCGAGGTTCCGGTCAGCTACCGCAAGCGGCAGGCCGGCCAAAGCAAGGTCAGCGGCACGATCATCGGTTCATGGCGGGCCGGCAGCCGGATCCTGGGTTACGTGTTCGCCGCCAAGGCCAATGAATTGATGACGCGGCGCTCAGGTGGGAGTTAAGTTGGCCATGGTCGGAATTCCCGCAACAGGAACGGGCACGCTGATCCTGTTCACGCGCCTGCCGCTCGCTGGCCGGACCAAGACGCGGTTGATGCCACGGCTGGGCGCCGTCGGCGCGGCCGAGCTGCACCGGCGGCTGGTCGAACACACGCTGGGCACCGCGCGCCGGGCCGCTTTGGCTGGTGGCGTGAATCTGGAGATCCACCACACGGGCGACCGGCAGGAGATGGCCCGCTGGCTGGGCGACGACCTGGTCTACCGCCCGCAGGCCGACGGTGATCTGGGCGCACGGATGAGCGCGGCACTGGCAGCGGCAGCCGCACCGGCGGTGCTGATCGGCACCGACTGTCCGGACCTGACCGCGGACATCCTGGGGGCGGCGTTTGCGGTGCTGACGGAGCATGACGCCGTCCTCGGTCCGGCGGCCGATGGCGGCTACTACCTGGTTGGCATACGGCCGCCGCAGCCCGGGATATTTGACAACGTGCCCTGGGGGACGGACCAGGTGCTGTCCGTGACCCGGGAACGGATTGCCGCGCAGGGGCTGAGCTGGGCCGAAGTGACGACCCTGACGGATATCGACCGGCCCGAGGATCTGGCCCGCGTGCCGGCCCATCTGCTGCCTGACACGGAAACAATGTAAAGTGGGGACCATGCTTGTCCATTCGATGCTGATCGTCTACATCGCCGCCTCCGTGGGCCTGCTCGTCTACGGGCTGAACGCCTACGTCATGCTGGCGTTGATGGTGCCCAGACGGCGCAAACAGCGGCAGGCCGACCAGGCTCTCGCCGAGCAGTTCGCCCTGGCCGGCCATGATCTGCCCCGCGTGACGACCCAGTTGCCGATCTACAACGAGAAGAATGTGGTCGCGCGCCTGCTGCGGGCCGTGTGCGCATTCGACTATCCGGCCGACCGCCACGAAATCCAGGTGCTGGATGATTCCACCGATGAGACCTCCGCTGTAGTCGCTGAACTGGTGGCCGAACTGCAGACCCTGGGGCACGACATCCACCACCTGCGCCGGACCCACCGCCAGGGCTTCAAGGCCGGCGCCCTGGCCGAAGGTCTGGCCGTGGCCAGGGGCGAGTTCGTCGCCATCTTCGACGCCGATTTTGTGCCCGCCCCCGACTTCCTGCGAGCCACGGTGCCTTTTCTGCTGGCGGACGCGCGCTGCTGCTTCGTGCAGACGCGCTGGGGCCACCGCAACCGTGATTTTTCCCTGCTGACCGAACTGCAGAGCATCGGCATCGACGGCCATTTCGTCGTCGAGCAGGCCGCCCGCGCCTGGCACGGCCTGTTCTTCAACTTCAACGGCACCGCCGGCATCTGGCGGACGGCCGCGATCGCCGACGCCGGCGGCTGGCGGGCCGACACCCTGACCGAGGATCTGGACCTCAGTTACCGCGCGCTGCTGCGGGGCTGGCGGCCGCGCTACCTGCTGGACTACGTCACGCCGGCCGAAGTGCCCACCGACATCAACGCCCTCAAATCGCAGCAGCGGCGCTGGGCCACGGGCTCGATCCAGTGTGCGGTCAAGATGCTGCCCCGCGTCCTGGCCCAACCGGGTCTGGGGCGGTTTCGCAAGCTGCAGGCCGTCCTGCATCTGACCCACTACCTGATCCACCCCCTGATCCTGATACTGACCCTGTTGGTGTTGCCGCTGGTGCTGGCCCATGGCATGGAGTTCGCCAATGCCCTGACCATGCCGCTGGTCAGCGTGATGCTGGTGGCCATGTTCGGACCCAGTACCCTGTACGTCGTTTCCCAGGCGGTGAGCGGCGGCCGCTGGCGGCGGGCCGTGCTGTTGATGCCGTTGCTGATCGGCATCGGCATCGGCCTGGCGGTGAACAACAGCCTGGCGGTCGCCCGGGCCCTGCTGGGGCTCAAGGGCGGCGAATTCGTGCGCACGCCGAAACTGGGTGCCCTGGCGGAGAAAGGTGCTGGGCCGACTTCGCCCCAGGTCGGCAGCTACCGCCAACCCCTGGGCCGGATGTACGTGCTGGAGATTCTGCTGGGCCTGTGGGCCCTGGGGGCCTGCGGGGCTTTCGTGGCTTCCGTTGGCCCTGGAGCCGGCATCCTGCTGTTGATCCAGGCCCTGGGCTTTGCGGCGGTGGGTGTGATCTCGGTGCTGCACGGGCGACACCGTCATCCCGCATGAATGTGCGCCGAGCCAGTCTGGCCCTGACCGCAATGGTCCTGCTGCTCGGCGCCCTGGCTATTGGCCAGGAAGCCGGAGGTTTTGCCCAGTGGGTGCACGTGACCATGGCCGTCAGTGTGATCGGGGGCGGCCTGATACTCCTGACCGCGTGGCTGTGGCGCCGTGAGACCATTGATCGTCGCTGGCTGCTGCTGGTCGTGATCCTGGGCGTGCTGATGCGCCTGCTGGTGCTGCCGGCCGACCGCGAGCTGAGTGATGACGCCGCGCGGTACCACTGGGACGGCAAGGCCATGGCCCACGGCGTGAACCCCTATCTCTTTTCTCCCGATGATCCCGCGGTGAAGCACCTGTGGACCGATCCGGTCGACGAGCGCATCAACCATCCCTGGTACCGGACCTGCTACCCACCCGTAGCCGAAGGCTTGTTCACGGTGGCCTATTGGTTGAGCCCCGGCCGCCTCCTGGGCTTGCAACTGCTCAATCTGCTGGCCGAGATCCTGACCTGGTTCATTCTGGCCCGGGAGTTGGCCCAGCGCCGGCGCTCCCTGGCCTGGCTGCTGCTGATCATCTGGTCACCGCTGCTGATCCTGCAAGGCTACCTGCCCGGGCATCTGGACCTGCTGGCCTTACCTTTTGTCGCGCTGCTGGTGCGCGCCGTGGCCCGGCGTCAGGCCGGATGGGCCGGCGTGTGGCTGACCCTGGCCTGCCTGGTCAAACCTTTGCCCCTGCTGTTCCTGCCGGCCATCGCCCGGGAACTGGGTTGGCGACGGACGCGGCGGTTGTTGCTGGTCTGCGGCGCGGTCGGCCTCGTGGCCTACGCGCCTTTCTTGCGAGCGGGCTGGTACCTGTTCAGTTCGACCTGGCTGATGGCCACCGACTGGTCCTTCAATGGCAGTGTGGGGGCCGCGCTGGAGCAGTTGCTGCCCATGCGGCAGGCCCATCTGGTGTCCGGTGTCCTGACCGGCGCCGGCGTGTTGCTGACCACCTGGCGGGGACGGGATTTTCTCGCGCGTGCCCTGGGCGGGTTCACGGTTTTTGTCGTCTTCACGCCCACCCTGTTCCCCTGGTACCTGATCACGGCCCTGCCCCTGCTGGTGCTGGGGCCGCAGCCGGCACTGCTTGTTCTCGGCGTGCTGGCCCCGCTGTCGGATCTGGTCGTGGTCGGATACAGATTGCGCGGGGTCTGGGAGCAGGCGGCGTGGGTGCGGTGGGTGCAGTACGTGCCGTTCTACGGCGTGCTGACCTGGGGGTTCAGGCGTCGCGGCCGGCCTCGATCCGAAGCCGGCCCCGCCGATTCGCAATCACTGCGTCAGAACAAGACTTGGTGAAGCACCTGAACTTTGCCAACGTCGTGTCCCTGGCACCGGTCGCCAAGGCATAGCCTCAGCAACCACAGCCGCTCTGCTCACCAACCGACTCCCGGCGGCGGAACGCCTCGGTGCCGCAGCCGGCAAACAGGCCGAAGTGCGTCTGAAAATCGCCATGCACGGTGAAAAACGGCGCCAAGCGCGTCTCGCTCAACATCCGGACCGTGTTGCCGCAGACCCGTTCGGCCCGGCCCCGCTCGAAGACATGTTCCCGATCCAGGGTGTAGGTATCAGCGCCGGCCGGATGGCCCCCCTTGTAGGTCGCCACCTGCCCGAAGTCCTCACAGGCGTCCTCGAGACCCTCGATCTTCCACAACCGGTAGGTTCGCGAAGTGAAAACAGTGTTGCCGGTCAGGGCCGCCACGTCGGGCTCGAGGTCGATCGTGCGGCAGTTCACCAACCGCGGGTCGACAAAACCCACGCGCCGGGCCATGCGCAGAAAATCGCCTTCGTACAGGGCGCCACCCAGGCATTCGCCGTGCAGCACGGGATCGGTCTTGGCGTCGGCGGGCAGCCGCCGGTCGGCGTACACGTCCGAGAAATAGAACTCGCCGCCCTGGCGCAGCAGACTGTGGATCTGGCGCAGCACCGGTTCCTTGTCCGCCAACAGGTTGATCACACAGTTCGAAGTCACCATGTCCAGCGAGTCGGCGGCGAAGTGGCGGTCCATGTTCTCGATCACGTCCTCGACGAACTCCACGTTGGATTCTTCGTACCCGAAGACCTTGGCCATGTGGTCCCGGTGCCGCCGGCCCACGTCGATCTGCTCGGGAGTCATGTCCAGGCCATGGACAAAACCGTCCCTACCGACCAATTTGGACATGACGTAGGAATCGCGGCCGGTGCCGCAGCCCAGGTCCAGGACCCGCAGCCCTGCCAGATCCGGCGGAAACGCCGTGCCGCAGCCGTAGTACCTGGTCAGGACTTCGGCGTGGATTCCCGGCAGCACTGCGCGCACGTAGTCCGGAATGGACTCGGTGGTGCAGCAAGCGGTGGTCTTGAGATCCGCGGTACAGGCCAGTTCCTGCCCGTAGTATTCCCGGGCGTTGGCGCGTTCGTCGAAGGCCGTCTTTTCGGTAGGGGACATGGTTGCTCCTTGGTCCGGACGTTGGCTTGTGTGCTTCAATAGTACGCACATTCCGCTGATCCGCAGGAGATAAAAGCGCCCCTGGGACATTGCCAATCCCCACGCCTTGCCTACACTCTGGTCTAGTCCGGGTCCGGTGCATCCGTTACACCCGGCCACAACCACCCGCAACCGGCGAGAACTCACCTTGGCCACCGAACTGAACAAAGCCTCGCGCGGTGCCAAGCCGGCCTTCTACGCAGCCCTGCTGGCGGCCGTTCTGTTGCTGATCCGCCTGCCGTTGTGGCTCCTGCCCGGTCCCGGGCGCGATGAGGCGGCCTACTACTACTGGGCCCACCATCCGGAACCGGCCTACTCGCTGCTGGTGCAGGCTGCCATCCGGCTGGGCGGGCTGGTGGCCGGACACTCCCTGTGGGCCCTGCGCTTGCCGGTGTTAGTGCTTGGACTTCTCGTGCTGGTGCTGAACGACCGCCGGCTGGCCCGAGCCGGGTCTCCGGTGGGCTGGCGTGGGCTGGCGGCGGCCGCCCTGGCGCTGAATCCCTGGCAGAGTTTTGCCGGTTCCATCCTTCATCCGGATAACTTCATGTTGGCGGCCCTGCTGCTGCTCGTCCTGGCGATCCAGGAGCGCCGGTTGTGGCTGGCGACCCTGGCGACCGTGGGCGCGGTGCTGGCCAAGCCGACCGGAGTGCTGTTCCTGCCGGTGACCTGGTGGTTGCTCGGCACACTGCCCGGGCCGGATCGCCGTCAGTTGCACGCCGCCCGCCTGGTGTTGGTGCTCGCGGCGGTCGGCCTGGCCGTGACCATGCGGCCGGATATGGTGGTCGGCATGGCGGGCTTCGGCCGCATGTCCGACAGCCTGCCCTGGCTGACCCGGCTGATCGCCGGTGGCGGTTCGACCCTGTTTCTGGGCGGACCGGTGCTGCTGGGCCTTGCGGTACTCGGCGTGCGCCAGCGCTGGCCGGACATCCGGACTGACGATGAGGCCCGCGCCAGTCTGTCCCTGGCGGCGATTCTGCTGGTGGTCTTTCTAACGGCGGCCCTGCTGCGTGGACAATTCAAGGGCAACTGGATCCTGCCGGCTGCGGTGCTGCTGTGGCCCCTGCGGCCACCCCGCCGGCAGTTGCTGGGCAATCCGCGCCGCTTGGTCGCTGTGGGCCTGGTACTGGCATTGCTGACCAGCCTCGGTCAGACCCTGGCCATGAGCCGGCCCGACCTGATCGACAACTGGGAACACGCGTTGTCGGACCGGAACCTCGTGCCGGCCTGGCTGGCTTATGAGACCCAGGCCGGCACGCGGGAAACGGCGGTTTCCAGCAGCCGCACCTGGTCCGATCATCTGCATGAGTACGACGACATTTCCGGGTTCGCCGCCCAATTGAAATCCGATTGGTGCTGCACCGCAGGCGAAGCGGCGCCGCTGCCCTGGATCATTGCCGGCGACTACGGTCTCGCCTGTCAACTGCACTGGTATCTGGCCGAGCCGCAGGCCGCAATCGCCATCTATGGTGATGGAATCTTCTGCGGCACCTGGTCGGAAATCTGCAACTGCGCGCCGCCAACCTCGATGCTGGCCCTGTCCCTGCCGCCGGATGGTCAGGTGCGGTCGATCGCGGCCCTGCCCGTCCGCGCTCATCCGATTACCGGATTTCCGCTGCGGCCGGCGGTTGTGCGCTGGTCGACCCATTAACGCAAGGAGAACCCCCATGTGGAGATCAACCAGGCTCGCCGTCTTTCTGCTGCTGGCCATCGTGGCCGGTCCCCGGGCCATGAGCGCAACCAGAGAGCAGGCCGCAGCCCTGCACCCGAACTTCAGTCGACTGCTGTCAACCTATGTGCATGACAACCTGGTGGACTACGAAGCCTGGTCGGCCAATGCCGACGACGAGGCAGCCCTGGCCCGCTACATCGCCGATCTGGCCGCCCTGGATCCGGCGGACTGGCCCCGCCAGGAGGCCCTGGCCTATTGGCTCAATCTCTACAACGCCGTCACGGTGAAGCTGATCCTGGACCACTACCCGCTGGACAGCATCAAGGATATCGGCGGCTTCATGAAGAAGTCGCCCTGGAAGCGGGATCTGGTCACCGTGGCCGGCAAGCCATTGACCCTGAACAACATCGAGCACGACGTGATCCGGCCCACTTTTGGCGACCCGCGCATTCACTTTGCCTTGAACTGCGCCTCGCTGGGGTGCCCGCCGCTGGGCGCGGCGGCCTTCGATCCTGATCAGCTGTCAGCGCAGTTGGACGCGGCCTGCCGGCTGGCGCTGAACCGTGAGCGCTGGGTCCGGGTTGACGGAGACGAAGTCTCGTTGACGAAGATCTTTGACTGGTACGGGCAGGATTTCCAGGTGGACGGGGGTACGGTTCTGACCTTCATCAGGAACTACCGGACCGAGCCCTTCCCGGACGGTGAGCCAAAGGTGCGCTACATGTCCTATGACTGGCAGTTGAACCGCGTCCCGGCACCGGACCGGTCCGCGCAGCGTGCAAAGGGCTGAGGGCGCCGGACGGCCATCCGGTCGATGATGCCGCCGGCGCCGGACTGTGTTAGACTTGCGACAGGGCGGTTTTCGAAGTCCCCGGAACGACAGGCAGGTCATGCTTTTTCGAGGTGGTCAGACAATTACTTCCAGCGGGCTGTCGCCGGCCGCGGTCCGCGTCGCGGGGACCACGATCAGCGAAGTGGGCAGCGACCTGAATCCTCAGCCCGGTGAAACCGTGGTCGACGCGACCGGCCGCTGGCTCCTGCCCGGAGCCATCGATGGCCATACCCATTTCGGAATGCCCCTCGCAGGCGGACTCAGCAGCCTGGACTGGGCCGCAAGTTCGACCGCGGCCCTGCTGGGAGGCACCACGACCGTCATCGATTTTGCCAACCCGGATGCCGGCGAATCATTGTCCGCAGCGGTGGGCCGCTGGCGGAACCTGGCCGACGGGCACACGCTCTGTGACTACGGCCTGCACGTGACGGTCACCGACACCTCGCCCGAGCGGCTGGCCGAGATCCCCGGCCTGATCAGCGCGGGCCTACCCACCTTCAAGGGCTTTCTGGCCTACAAGAACCGCCTGATGCTCACGCTTGAACAAATGCGGAGCCTGATGACCGCCGTTCACGAGCACGGCGGCATGCTGCTGGTGCACGCCGAGGACGGCGAGATGAACGCCGCCGCCGAGCACGTCTTGCTGAATACGGGCCGCACAGCGCCGGTCTGGCACCCTTTGGCCCATCCGGCCGAGTCCGAGCTCAAGGCCGTGGGCGAGGTACTGGCCCTGGCGGCAGAGACCCATTGCCCCCTGACCATCGTGCATCTGAGCCTGACCGATTCGGTAGACGCGCTCAAACGGGCCAGACAAACCGCCGGCGAGTCCGCCACCCTGATCGGCGAGGTGTGCCTGCACCACCTGTTCGCCGATGAAGGCCTCTACTCGTCCGGCCATGAGACCGCCCTGGCCGCGATCTGCTCGCCGCCCCTGCGCCCGGCGGCCAATGGCCCGGGACTGCTGGCCGAACTGGCGGCCGGCAACCTGGACTTCCTGTCCACCGACCACTGCGAGTTCTGTTTGGCTGCGAAAGCCGCGGCGGCGGCGGGTGGCTTCGCCGGAGTCCCCAATGGCTGCGGCGGGGTCGGCGAACGCCTCGTCATGAGTTACACCAAGGCCGTCGTGACCGGAGACCTGAGCCTGCCCCGCTGGCAGGAAGTGCTTTGCGAGCGGCCTGCGGCCCTGCTCGGTCTGGCCGACCGCAAAGGCCGGTTGTCGCCGGGCTGCGACGCCGATATCGTGCTCTTCGACCCCACACCCGAGTACCGCTGGGACCCCCTGGGGGCCAGTGATCGCGCGGGCTCGCTCTGGGCCGGCCTGATGGTCCGGGGCCGGGTCAGTGATGTCTGGTTGCGGGGCCGGCAAGTCGTTGCCGGCGGCCGCGTAACGGACGACCGGGCCGGCGGCGTTTTCCTGCCGCGTCAACTTTGAACCCACAGCTGAAGGATGCAGATGACCGAATCATCCCGCGATATTTCAGCCGTCCGCCTGGCCGGCCGCTATGCCCGCATTTTCGCCCAGTTGGAAACCCAGCTCAAGACCGGTGCCAAACGCACCGCCGATCCGGTCGCGCGCATGGCCACCATCTGCGCCCTGCTCCACGCCAAGCTGCCTTATTTCTTCTGGACGGGATTCTATCGGCTGGTCGACGGCGAGTTGGTGGTCGGCCCCTACCAGGGCCCCCTGGCCTGCGCCCTGCTGCCGCCGCCCGACGGTGTGTGCTGGCGCGGCATCACCGACGGGGAAACCGTCATCGTGCCGGATGTGCACGCCTTCGCGGGCCACGTGGCCTGCGACGCCCGCTCCCAAAGCGAGATCGTCGTGCCGGTGCGGGACACCTCGGGCAAAGTCGTCGCCGTGCTGGATGTGGATTCGGATCGGCCGGATTCGTTCGGGCCGGTCGACCGGGCGGGACTCGAGCGCATCGTCGCAATCGTCACGGACGGTGAGTTGCGCTAACGGCCCTCGCCGGGCAGCGGGAACCAGCGCAGCGGCTCCAACTCGTCCGACAGACGGCCATCGACACCGACCGAAGGCCCCAGTTCCTTCATCTCCCTGACCCACTGCTCGGCCTGCTCCAGGTACTCGGCGAAAGCGCTCTCCGGCTCGGTCAGATGTTCAGAACGGTATTGCATGCGTCCGGTCCGATAGGTGATGTCATGCAGGCGCAGACTGGCCCCGTGCCGGGCTTCGCGGTGTCGCCACACGCCGGTTTCGGCGTCGAAATCGTAGTGATCCAGGAAGCGCCAGCCATCGCGGGCAATGAATTCCACCGCCTTGATGATGAAACTGAAAGCCTCATCGGAAATGAAGTAGTTGAAGTTCACCCGCACCCAGCCGGGCTTGATGCCCTCGCCGCCCGCGTTGATCGCCTCGTGGTACTTCATGCTGTGGGCCAAATCGATCCCCAACAACCGATGACCGTACGGCCCGGCGCACGAACACCCGCCGCGGGCCTGAATACCGAACAGGTCGTTCAGCAGGGCGACCACGAAGTTGTGATGCAGGATGCGCTCGCCGCTCCGGATCACGAACGAGACGATGGACAACCGCTGGCCGTCCGTGTTGCCCAATACATGGATGTTGGGATTGCCGGCCCAGGCGGTGATGGCCCGGTCGATGAACTCGTGCTCCAGACCCTCGATATTCTGCTCGCCCACCGCCCGTTTCAGGTGAAACACGAGCCCCGCCCGGATCGCCTCGATGATCGCCGGCGTACCACCCTCTTCGCGGTGTTCCGGATCGGCCAGATAGGTATGCTCGGCGGGACTCACGTACGAGACCGTGCCCCCGCCCGGCACCGACGGCACCGTGTTGGTCAGCAGACGCCGCTTGACCACCAGCACCCCGGGCGTGCCCGGCCCGCCGATGAACTTGTGCGGCGAGATGAACACCGCATCCTTGTAGGTCAGCCCCGGATGTGGCGAATCCGCCGCACAGTCCGGCAGATTCATGTCGATGGACACGTATGGCGCCGCGGCCGCGAAATCCCAGAAGGCCAGGGCGCCGTGGGCGTGCAGCAGCCGCGAGATGCCGGCCGTGTCCGAGACGATACCCGTCACGTTGCTGGCCGCCGAGAAGCTGCCGATCTTCAGCGGTCGCGTCGCGTAGTTGATCAATTCCTTTGCCAGATGTTTCTGGTCGATGCGCCCGTCCATGTCCTCGGCGATCAGGACCACGTCGGCGATCGACTCGCGCCAGGGCAATTCATTGGAGTGGTGTTCGTACGGCCCGATGAAGACCACCGGCCGCTCGCCGGCCGGAATGTGCTCCGACAGCCCGTACTTCGTGTCCAGGTCCCGCGGCAAACGCAGATTCAGAATCTCGATCAGCTTGTTGATGGCCCCAGTCGCTCCCGAACCGCAGAACAGAACCACGTCCTCGTCGGTGCCGCCGACGGACTCCAGGATGATCCGCCGGGCGTCCTCACGAAAGCAGGTCGTCTGCAGGCCGGTGCTTGAAGTCTCGGTGTGGGTATTGGCGTACAGCGGCAGCACTTCGTCAGCGATGAAATCCTCGATGAACCCGAGCGAACGGCCGCTGGCCGTATAGTCGGCATAGGTCATGCGCCGGTGCCCGTAGGGTCCGTTCAGGGCGCGGTCGTCCCCGATGATCGAATCACGGATCTTCTCGATGAGATGCTGAACGTTGGCTTCCATATTCGACTCCGGAAAAAGTGCCTACACCCCCCGCACGACCGCCCAATCATAACCCGCGGGGCGATCCGGGGAAACCCCGGCGGCCAGATATTCACAGCCGGACGGAAATCGTGATCGAGCCGAAGTGGGTCGAGTTGTCCTGCAGTGCGTATTCCTTGGTCCGTTGCACGTACACCACACCCAGGCGCACTCCCAGTGCCGAGATGGCAAACCCACCCACGACATCGGCCACCCACTCGTTCTTGTCCACCCGGTGGCTGTCACGGAACGTGTTGCCGTCCAGAAAGATATTCTGCAGCACAAGCCGGCCGTCTACCCCGGCGAACACGTACCAGCCGAAGCGTTTGTCAGGAGTTAAGTAGCCGGAGCCGGGCGGGGCCGGCTGGATCCGCGGCGGCCCGAAATCCCGCGCCAACCCCTGCCCCAGGCGGACCGTACCCCCCAAAGCGCCATAGGTCAGCACGTTGCCCAAGGCCACGCCCCCGTGGGGCGAGAAGTCCGCCGCCAAACCAAGCACCGGCAGCCGGTGCAGATTGCGCCACTTCTGCTCGAATACCAGCATCACAGCCACCTCGTTGCCGATCTGGTTGGCCCAACCCAGCGGATCCGGCGAATCAATGACCTGGTGGACCCATTTCTGCATGGCCTCGCCCCCGGCCGCCGGCCCGACCACGCCCAGGGACAGTTCCAGCGTCCGGACCATATTGTCGGTCGTGCAGACCAGGCCAAGATCCCCGTGCAGCCAGGCGGCATAGGGCCGGTCGTCGACGATCAGGTCGGTGCGCGAAAGATCCTCCGGTGTGTACAGGTTCTGGCCCAGGGCCCAGTGGGCGCGCAGCACGGCATCCGGCGCCGTGAACAGGTGAGTGCGGGCCCAGCCATCGAGCCAGCCCCAAACCCTGTTGTCCGCCGTCTGGTACGACAGCTGCAGCCCGTTGGTGTAACCCAGATCCGAATCGTCGGTGCCCAGCACGTCGTTCTCGAAGTGGAAGATGAACGAGCCACGGAGGGCAGGGCCGGCTTCGTCGCCGGCCGGCGCCGACACCGGCAGCGTGAGCAAAAGAAAAAGGGCGACAGCCCGGGTTCGTCGACAAGTCAGCAATACGGTTCCCACCCCTGGTTCCCTGGTCCCTGGATTCGTACGCGTACCGAGAATAGCCGCCCGCGGGCCGGACCGCAGTAAGAAAACCGGCCGCCGGGCCCTGGGGCCGACAGCCGGTTCCACCGGAAATTCGATACGCCGCAGTTACTTCAGCAACACCATCTTGCCCACGTCTCTCAGGTTGCCCGTTTTCAAGACATAGAAATAGACGCCCGAGGCCGCGCGGTTGCCCTGTTCATCACGACCTCGCCAAACGATTTCCTGTTGACCGGATTCGACCCAGCCGGCAACCAGTCTCCGCACCAAACGGCCGCTCACATCGTAGATGCCGAGGTCCGTGGGACCGGCGTGCGCCAATTCGTACCGGATCGTCGTCGCGGGATTGAATGGGTTGGGGTAGCACTGAATCACGCGAGATATCGGACTGGCTGGTGTGCCCGCCGCAGCGACGGAGCCGGCATCGTTGCAGCCCCAACTCCACCGGTCGCTCATGGTGTTGGTTCTGTCCCAGCCACCGAAGGTGACGAAGCGGCGAGATTGTTCGTCATAGACCAACTCGATCCGCTCGCGCGCGGCCGGACCCGAGCTCAGGACATTGACTTGAGTCCAGGAGCCCTCGCTGAACTTCCACAGCTCGTTGTTGACCGCACCGGCATCACCGCCAAAGAGCGCGATTTCTCCGCAGTCCGGATTGTCGGCCAAGCCGAATTCGCGGCGGGGGCTCGGCCCGGTCGATGCCAATTGGGTCCAGGTGCCGTCATAGAACCAGGTGTCACCGAGCGGCGTGGCACCCGGGGCGTGTCCGCCGAACACAACGACTCCGCCCAACTCGGTGGAGTACGACATCTCATGATAGCTGCGATAGCCGGGTGTGATGACGCCACGGCGACAGACCAGGTGGTGCCGTCATACTCGAAGGTCGTGCGACCGCGACCACCGACTCCGTTGCCGCCGTAACGCACCATCACGCCCCGCGTCTTGTCGTAGGCCATGCCGAAGGAAGAGCGGACCTCGCTGGTGGCGGTCGTGATCTGGGTCCAGACACCATTCGCCCATTCCCACGTTTCGCCCGAGGGGCCGTCGTTGGTGGACCCGCCGTAGAGCACCATCACCCGGCGGTCGCTGTCATAGGCCATTTCCGCGGCCACCCGAGGGGAAGGGGCGGTGCCAAAGCCGTTGTGGACCTGAGCCCAGACTCCGTTGGTCAATTCCCACACATCGGCGCGGCGGCCACCACCGTAGTCACCGCCGAACAGCACGGTAGTCCGGCGATCGGGGTCGTGGGCCATGGCATAGCCCCAACGCGGCCCGATCGCATAGCTGCCGGTGTCCGCCGCCGCCAGGGCCCACGCCTGATCAAGGACCGGACAATTGCAACTGGCCAGATCATCGCATTGATCGATGTAGAGTTCGACCCGGCCGTGCTGGGCAAATGTGGAAGAGGACAACGACCCGGCGGGACTCTGGAGTGAGTTCTCGTTGGAAATGATACCGTAGATCGTGGTCTGTTCGTTCGCGAAACGAGAGACGAACGGAACTGTGGGACCATTTGAGAACGAAACAGTGAGCGTTGATTGATCGTCGGTGCGACCGCCGAAAACGCCGATCTTCTCCCCTTTCCTGACTGCGATATTCACCGGCAATATACCGCTGTCCTGGGTGACCGGTACGTAGAACAGCGAAGTGAGGTTACCGGTGTAAACAGGGAAAGCGAAGTTGGCCTCATCGGTTTCATTGATCCGTACGATCTCGACCGACTGGTCGCCACTGCTGGCATCCGTTGGTACCCGAACGCCCCCGATAACCATGTCGCGGGGCACGACGAACCAATAGCCGCTGCTGTTGGCGGCTGAAGAATAGTCCTGCGGAAGAATCGGCAGCGGGCAGTCGTCGTAGTTGTTGGCTTTGGCTGCCTGCACGACCGAGACGTTGTCGAACCAGGGCCCGGGACAGGCCCCCTGCGGAACAGCTTTCGCGTAGTCTGACTGGTCAATGACACCGAGGGCGATTTGCACGTCCTCGGCGCCGGCCACGATCAAGCTCGTGAGGTCGATTTCGCGCTGGATATAGCGTGGTTCATTGCTGCTGTAAACCACGCCTTCGTTGCGCCAGGATGACCAGCCACCGTAGTTGAAACTATTGGAGTAGTCCGGCTTGCTACGGATACGCCAAGTGTAGAATACGCCGCTGTCCAGCGGTGCATCCATGTAGACCTCGAACCGCAGCAACGTACGCGGCAACAGCTCGCTGTCGGCTCCCGGCACATCGAGGGGTATGACCGGCGACCAGATTTCATTGTAGAGGCTGTTGGTGCCGTTGGACAAGCCGCCGCCGGTGTTGACGACATAACCGCCGGGAATGCCGTAGGTGCAATTGATGCCCGGTGTGCCACCTGTGCTCTCGCCCGGGTAGTTGAGCGGCGGTGTCCCGTCGTCGATGAAAGTCATCTGTTGGGAGAAGTTGTCGACCAGGGGGTCGGCATCACTCATGTTGTCGAATATCTTGCAGAACGCCCCCACAAGCTTGCGGGGTTTGAGAAACCGCGTGGCCAGCTCAGCGTTACCCCGGTATTCGAGGTAGGCGTGGTCCCAGACACTGCCGTCGGCGAAGGTCCAGACCTTGCCGCCGCCGATATCTTGTACGCAGCCCCAGACATCGACCAACGAGGTGGTCAGAAAGAGTCGTTCGGCAGGCAGGGAGCCGAGGATGTGACCGGTCCAGGCATACGAGACGTTGTCGATCTGACCAATGTCCGGATGGTCCAGCACCTGGCCGTTGGCGCGGCTGGCGACGTGATAGTTCGAGTTGAAACCCGAGACGCCGAGGTTGAGATTGCTGCCGAGAGCCGCCAGAGCAGCGTTGATATTGGCATTGAAATTGTCGTAGGACACATCGCCGCGTTCGCCGACAAAGACCACCGCGCCGCCGCCAGCGAGGGCGCTTTGCAGAACTGAAATCTCAGTTCCGGTGAGCGCAACCTCGGGCCAACCCACCAGGATGAGCGCCGTTTCGGAAGTCATTCCGGGGGTGAGGGATTGCACCCTGTATACCGCGCTTACCAAGGGGTGGCCGGTATGGAAGGCCTCCATGCGATCATAGAGGGTGGTGGCTGGATAGCTTTCACGAATCACAACTTCACGCACGACGCCGTGCCAGTCGGACAGGTCGTGACAGGTCCAGCCTTGCCAGGCTGCCTGGCCTTGAGCGTCTTCGAATCCGCCCACGGTCGTGGCCCCACCACCATAGAGTTGAATCTCATTGGGGACGAGTTTCTCACCAAGCGGATCGCCGGTGGCCCAGGCTTTGGCGGGCGAAGGTGCGCTTTGGTAGAGAGCTCGTGGGGCGTCCTCAGCCGCAAGTACACCGGTCAGCGAAGGGCTGAGGACCAACAGGCTGAAGATCAGGAAGCCGACGTTCCAAACGGCATGACGTTGCATAGTAGTCCCTCGCAGAAAAAGTAGCTGGCGGCGTCTTTCAAGTCGAAATCGCTCTCGCGCAGGTTTTCTAACCGGGAATTTGAACTTTTTTCCGCTCCCCCTTCGTGCACCACACTCCACCTCCAGCCTGGATTGCGAACAAAAACCGGCCGCCGAGCCCTGGGGCCGGCGGCCGGATCAAACGGGAATCCGTGATTCTCACTTCAGCATGATCATCTTCCGCGTCTCCTGGAAACCGGGGGCCTCCAGGCGGTAGAAATACACGCCACTGGCATTGTCGCGCGCATCCCAGGTGAAGGTGTGCAGGCCGGGGCCGTAGGTCCCGCTGGCCAGCCGCTCGACCAGTTCACCCTTCACGTTGTAGACCGCCAGCCGGACTTCGCCCTCGGCCACCAGGCTGAAGGAAATCTCGGTCATGGGGTTGAACGGGTTGGGATGATTCTGACCCAGAGTGGTCCGGCTCACCAGACGACCGTCGCTGGCGCCGAACACGTCGCCGCACTCGCAGGACTTGGTCACCACGTTAGCCGACGCATCGTAGGTCAGGGTCGCGTGCGTCATGCCGGTCACCTCAAAGCAGAAGTCGACCGAGGCGAAAGACTTCACCGTCACGAAAGTAACCGTGCCGTCGGTGCCGGTCGTCCCGCTGAGGCTGCCGTTGTCGGTCCCGGTGTAGTCCACGAACACCGTCGCGCCGGAAACCGCCGCGCCACCGTCATCCACGACTGTCACCGTGCAGTAGCCATAAGACTTGCGCCCGCTGGCCGCCACACGCCACACATTCATATCCGACACATACATCGTGCCGCCGCCCGTCGTCGGCTCAGTCACGGTGATGTAGTCGGTCCTGGTCACGCTGTCGCTGCCATAGGCATTGGTCACCGTCAGGGCGACGGTGTACACACCAACCGCGGCGTACGTGTGGTCAGGGTTCTGCAGAGTCGACGTGCCACCGTCACCGAAGGTCCAGCTCCAACTCGTGGGCGTGTTGGTCGACTGGTCGCTGAAAGCCACGACCAGCGGGTAGTTGCCACTGGTGGGGCTGCCGGCGAAAGCCGCGACCGGGGGATTCTCCACCGGCGTGCCGCCACCGGCGACCGCCGCCGCCGCGTCAACCATGCCGTAGCCGCTGTAGCGGTCCCAGCCACTGCCGGACTCGACGTTGACGATGTCCTGGGCCGTGCCCGTCAGCTGGGCCCGCACCTGATCCGGGGTGTAGTCCGGGAACGCCGACTTGATCAGGGCACAGACGCCGGCCGCGTAGGGCGTGGCGCACGACGTGCCGTTGAAGAACATGTCGTAGTTGCCGTCATCATAGCCGCCACTGCCCGAGATATCCGTCGTCGGCAGGATCGTCGGGGCGATGATGTCCACCGCACCGCGATCATCCTGCGTCGCCGGACCGTAGTTCGAGCCCCACCAGCGCTCGCCGTCGCAGGTGTAGCCGTTGGGATCGGCAAACACGCCGGGGTTCAGCTCGGTGTCGCTGCTGCTGCTGCGCTTGCGGTCGCCGCAGGGAGAAGCCGCGCCGACGCCGATCACGTACTCGTTGATCGCCGGGTAGCTGATGATGCTGTTGTTCTCGTTGCCGGTCGCCGCCAGGATCGTGCAGCCCGCGTTGTGGGCGTACAGGATCGCCGCATCGGTGGCCGCATCGGTGCTGATCGCCGCGCCCAGGCTCATGCTGATCACGTCGGCACCGTTGTCGGCCGCGTAGTAGATCGCGTTGGTGATCGAAGTGAAGCTCATGTTGCCCCGGAAATCGGCCACCTTCAACGGCATGATGGTCGCGCTGCCGGCGATGCCGACGATGCCGGTGTTGTTGTTGGCCACCGCAGCGGTCACACCAGCGCAGCACGTGCCGTGACCGGCACTGCGGCTGTCATCCATGGGGTTGGTGTCGTTGTCACCGAAGTCGTAACCGGCCATGCAGTTCAGGTCTTCGTGATAGATGTCCACACCACTGTCCACGATGGCGATGATCACCGACGGATCGCCATAGGTCTGATCCCAGGCCGCTTCGGCATTGCTGTCGAAGCCGACCGTACCGACCGTCGGGCCCGTATGGGAATACGTCGCCCAGTCGTAGGAGATCATCTGGGCCGTGTTGTTGTGGCCCCAGTGGTCCTGGTACAGGGGATCGTTCGGCGTGCTGGCCGGGAAGGCGATCCACTCGGGAGTCGCGATCTCCACGGCCGGGTCACGGGCCAGTTCGGCCGCCAGCGCAATCATGTCGCCGTCCGCGACATGGAACAGGAACCAGCGGTCCACACCCAGATCCGCAGCCTTGGCCACGGCCTTGGGCTGGTCGTAGGGCCTTTCTATCTGCGAAACCCCCGCCCGCGCGGCGATGGCGTCCACCGAGGCCACTCCCGTGCGGGCGCCGGGCACCGTCGCGCCTCTGGCGAAGGGCACAGCGAGCATGGCCTTGTCCAGATTGGCGGCGCGGAATTTCACCAGCACACGATCGGGGAAATGGGTGGGGACTTCAGTCGCCTGGGGCTGGAAGCCTGCCTGAACCGGGGTGAATTGTCGCGTGGCCGAACCAGCCAGAGCGGCGGTCGCCATCGCGAGGATCAGAATCAGAGGGATAATAAGTCTTTGGGAACGCATGCGTTCTCCCGTCTGCTATTGGTGCGAGATTGCCATATGGAGCTCTCCCCTCCTGTGCCTTACCCCACACATCGAATAGCGGTCGCGACCTCCTCGGGTTTCAAATCCCACCAGAATGGTAGCAATTTGTTGTATTCCAACATCTTACAGGAATCAGACCTGGTAAGGAAGACAAATTTTGCGATGTAAGGAAAAAAGTAGTATCAGAACTGCCACGTAAGCGTCGAGGAGGCAAAAAGACCGTCATAATCATAAGCGGCAATGGTGCTGCTCTGGTCGCGCCAGCCGCCGGTCAATCTCAGCTTGGGTCCCTTTCGCTGCCCATTGAGAGACTTTTCCAGGGAGGCGTAGTAGTCTCGCACGATGTCCAGCCGGGTATCGCCCTCAGGCGAGGTCGCGAAGAGCATTGAGCCGTAGTCATGTTCTCCCCGTGAGGCGACCAATTCAGTCCAGACCTGGGCCGGGCCAAGCCATTTCAGGGCGCCCAGCACGTCCCACCCCTCATGCGCGTAGGTGTCCAGCAACGGGCTGTCGAAAATATCGTCAGCCACGTAGTAAGGGAAGTCCGACAGGGTCCAGCGCGAGTCCACCCTGCCTCGTAAGCTGATCCTGTCGGACAATCCCTGTGCAATTTTCAGCCGCGTTGCCATCTGAGATGTTGAGGGGAGACTAGGGGTATCCCAGATGACAGACGCGGCCGAGTCGTTGTAGAACTTGACGCCGTAGCGGGCCGAAAGCGCGAGCGTCGTGCGGCTGGCAAAGAACCGCTGGAATTTCAGTTGGCCGTGGGGCTCGACGTAGCTTTCCTCGGGCAGTTCGCTGTAGCGCCGCACCCGGGCCGCCGCATAACCGGACCACAGCACGTGGCTGCCGGAGTAGTGGCGGAATGCCAGGTAGGAATAGACGTCGCTGTAGTCATAGATCGTGTAGTAGTCCTCGTAGCGTCGCAGGGCGAACTGTCCGCCGGCGCTGAGGCTGTTGGTCCGCGGATCCTGGGCACTCAGGCGCTCGGACCGGAACCATTCGACGCCCACCCCATGGCGCATGTTGCCCAGGTTCGTGTCGTTGCCGAACTCGCTGAAATTGCCTTCGTAGCCCAGCTTGAACGCGTGACTGATCAGGCGGTCGGCGTCCGGTTCACTGTCGAAGGTCGATGACAGGCGCAGGGACTGGATCAGATAGCCGGCCGGCTTGTCGTCGCTGATGCCCAGGGGATTGTCCAGATAGCCGGTACCCAGGGCAAAACTGCCGTTCACCGAGCCGGCAACGACCGGAGCGCAGGCGAGCGCCACGGCGGTCATTGTCATCAGTGCTGCCCGGCCGGTCGTCATCTCGTCGCTGCTCCCCATGAACGCGATTCCTCACCTGTCTTGAATCTTCACCTGACGTATGTAGGAGAGACAGCAGGGGGAGGACCGCCCCTGCTGTCGTCCGGGCCGCGCTAGCGGCGCCCGCCCCTTCTTCCCGCCACGCCGGATCCACCGTCACTACCAGTGTCGTCCCCCGCGGCAGTGCCGGAACCCGTACCTGTGCCCGCCCCCGGACCAAAAGCGCCCCCGGTCGTACCGTCGCCAATGCAATCACCAGTACCGTCGCCGGGGCCC
>JAJRWA010000207.1 GCA_024277025.1 Candidatus Krumholzibacteriota bacterium
AATGCAGGTCGCCGCGGGCGTGGACGCGATCCAGGTCTTCGACACCTGGGGCGGCATCCTGCATCCGGCCGACTACGCGAAACACGTGCTGCCGGTCGTCCGTCGCATCATGGACGGACTGAAAGACAGTGGCGTGCCGCGCATCTATTTTCTCAAGGGCGGCGCGCCCTACAATCATCTGATCCGGGACCTGGATGTCGAGGCGTTCGGCGTCGACTGGACCCAGGAACTGCCGCGGGCGATCGACCAGCTCGGCGGCAAGGCGGTGCAGGGCAACCTGGATCCGCTCTCGGTGTTCGGCAGCCACGACGAGATCCGGCGCCGGGCCCTGGCCATTTGCGAGGAAGGCACAGCCGCCAGCGGGCACGTCTTCAACTTCGGTCACGGCATCCTGCCGCAGACCCCCATTGACGCGGTCGAGGTCCTGGTCGAAACAGTCCAGGGTTTTCGCCGCAGCTAGACCAGTAGAAAGCAGACTGTCATGTCTTTGCACATACCCGCGGACTTCGTCGAGAAGTACAACAAACCGGGACCGCGCTACACGAGTTACCCCACGGTGCCGGCCTGGGCGCCGGGCTTTGACCAGGACGACTACCGGGCGGCGCTGACCGAATTGAATGACCGGCCGGATGACGAACTGGCCCTCTACCTGCACCTGCCGTTCTGCGCCAAGGCGTGCCATTACTGCGGCTGCAACATGATCGTCGATCATGAAAAAGGCGCGGTCGATCTCTACCTCGACCGGGTGGAGAAAGAGCTGGGCCTGGTCATCGACCTGATCGGCACGGGGCGCCAGGTGGCCCAGTTCCATTGGGGCGGCGGCACCCCCAACTTTCTCAGCGAGGCCCAGACCGAACGCGCGCTCAACCTGTTCCGCAGTGCGTTTTCGTTCAATGACGATGCGGAGGTGTCCCTGGAAATCGACCCGCGCATTGCCACGCCCGAGCAGGCCGCTTTCCTGAAGAACGCCGGCTTCAACCGGATCAGCATGGGTGTGCAGGATTTCGACGTGGCGGTGCAGAAAGCCATTGGCCGCAACCAGGCCCGCGATCGTACCCTGGGCGTGTACCAGGGCTGCCGCGACGCCGGCTTCGAGGGCGTGAACATCGATCTGGTCTACGGCCTGCCCGGTCAGACCAGCGAGACGTTCCAGAACACGCTGCGCGAAATCATCGGGCTCGAGCCCGACCGCGTGGCCTGTTTCAGCTACGCCCACGTACCCTGGGTGCGGCCCAATCAGGAAAAGGTCGACACCACGATTATGCTCGAGGGCTACGACAAGTTCCAGCTCTTCATGCTCACGGTCGACATGTTCCAGGACGCGGACTACACCTGGATCGGCATCGACCACTTCGCCAAGAAGGACGACGAGCTGTCGGTCGCCCTGGCCGGCAAGGCCCTGCACCGCAATTTCATGGGCTACGCCACCAAACCGGCGCCCCACATGCTGGCCTTCGGCATGAGCGGCATCGGCGATGTGTGCGACCGCTTCGTGCAGAACGCGGCCGAGATGACGCCCTGGGAAGAGTCGCTCGACGCCGGCCGGCTGCCCATCGTCAAGGGCCATCAGCTCACTGACGACGACAAGCTGCGCCGGCACACGATCCTGAACCTGATGTGCAATCTGGAACTGCCCTGGTCCCTGACCGAGGAAAAATGGGGCGCGCCGGTCAACGAACTGCTGGCCGACAGCCTCAAGGCGCTGCCGCCATTGATCGACGACGGCCTGTGCGAGATGGACGACACCGGCCTGCGCATCACGGCCAAGGGCCGCTACTTCGTGCGCAACGTGGCGATGACCATGGACGCGTATCTGGGCAAGGGCAAAGGCAAACCGATCTTCTCAAGAACCGTGTAGGCAGGCGCATGAACCGCTCGCTCGACAGGTATGATCGTCAGCGGCTGGACCCGGGGTTAACCACCGGGTTGATCCTCTGCGGCATGGGCGGGCCGGATGGGCCGCACGCTGTCGAACCGTTCCTACGCAATCTGTTTGCCGACCCCGAGATTCTGCCCATGCCACGTCTGGTGGCCCGCTTTGTCGGGCGCCGGATCGCGAGCAGGCGGGCGCCCAAAGTGGCGCGGGACTACGCGCGGATCACCCGGGATTCGGTCACACCGCAGCTCGCGATCACGCGGCGGCAGGCGACCCGCCTGGCGACCGCGCTCAGCGCCGGCGGCCGCCCGACGTTGCCCGGTATCGCCATGCGCTACTGGGATCCATATCCCGAGCAGACGGCTGCCGAGTTGATGGGGTCCGGCGCGCAGCAGTTCCTGCTGGTGCCCATGTATCCCCAGTTCAGCTGGGCGACCAACGGCAGCACGCTGGATTTTGTCCTGGCCGGGCTGCAGCGGGTGGCCCCTGAGGCCCCGGTGCACGTGGTGCCGGACTGGCACCTGCTGCCGGGTTACATCGAGGCCCTGGCCCGACCGGTGATCCGCAACCTCAGCATCTGGGCACGGGCCGATGTGGACCCGCGGCAGGCCGGACTTTTTTATGTGGCCCACTCGCTGCCCGAGTCGTTCGTCAAGAAGGGCGACCCTTATCTGGCGCGCACGCGGGAGACCGTGCACGCGGTGCACGAAGTGGTGAGCCGCGTGCTGCAGGCCGCAGAGTTCGGCCCCTGGCTGGATGTGCTGCTGGCCGGCGGCCGCGAGCCCAAGCTGGTTTTCCAGAGCAAGGTCGGCCCCGTCAAATGGGTCGGGCCTGAAATCGCCGAAGAGACGCCGCGCCTGGCTCGCGAGGGACTGCGGTCCCTGTTCGTCCAGCCGGTCAGCTTCACCTGTGAACACATCGAGACCCTGCTCGAGCTGGGAATCGATTTGAAGGATACGGCACACGCCGCCGGCATCGTCGATTTTCGGCGCGGGCCGGCCCTGAACCTGAACCGTGTCTGGCTGGATGATCTGGCCACGCATCTGGTGCAGGACGCTTTTCTGCCGGAGGTCGGACGCCTTGTCGTCGACAATTGAGCAGCAAATCCGGGTCGCAGTCGTGGGCGGCGGCGTGGCCGGCCTGGCCACGGCGGTCAACCTGCTGGATCGGGCAACGGCCGCTGGCCTGGACCTGAAAGTGACCGTCCTGGAGAAGGGTGCCAACCCCGGCGGCAACCTGCAGACCATCCGGCAGGATGGCTGGCAGCTTGAATGGGGCCCGAACGGATTTCTGGACAACGAACCGGCGACCCTGCGCCTGGTCGACCGGCTGGGCCTGCGGGATGATCTGGTGCGCAGCAGCGATGTCACGCGGCGACGCTTCCTGCTGGTCGACGGCCGCGTACAGGAGATCCCGACGGCGCCGCTGGCGTTTCTGCGCACGAGGATGTTGCCGCTGGGCGGCAAGCTGCGCCTGGCCGGCGAACTGCTGGTGCCGCCGCGCCGGGATCTGGGCCGGGCCGCCGCGGACCCGTCCACCGACGAGACCATCGCCGACTTCGGGCGGCGGCGCCTGGGCCGCGCTTTCACCGAAGTGATGCTCGACCCCATGGTCAAGGGCATCTTCGGCGGCGACGCCGAGCAGCTCAGTCTGGCGGCGGCCTTCCCGCGCATGGTCGAACTGGAGCGCGACCACGGCGGACTGTTCAAGGCCATGTTCAAGCTGGCGCGCGAGCGCAAAAAGACAAAGAAGAGCATGACCGACGCCGGGCCGTCCGGCACGCTGCATTCGTTCCGGGGCGGCATGGGCCAACTCGTGGACACCCTGGCCGAGACACTGCAGTCCGACCCCCGGGCCGAGGTCATCACGGCGGCGGACGTGCAGCAGATCGGCCGGCAGGACGGACAGTGGACAATCACCACCGCCGACCGGTCCCACGGCCCCTTCGACGCCGTGATCGAAGCGGCGCCCGCCCACGCGGCGGCCCGGCATCTGGCCGGAGTGGACGCCCGTTTGGGCGAACTGCTGGGCCGGATCCCCTACGCGCCCATGGCCGTGATTGCCCTGGGTTTCCGGCGCGAGGCGGTCGGACACGACCTCGAGGGTTTCGGTCTGCTGGTGCCCAGCCGCGAGCGCCGCGAACTGCTGGGCGCCCTGTGGACCAGCAGTATCTTCGGCGACCGCGTGCCGCCGGGTCACGTGCTGCTGCGCTGCATGGCCGGCGGCGCGGCCAATCCCGGCGTGATGGAACTGGACGACGAGGCCATGACCAACCTCATTCTGGGTGAGCTGCGTTCGCTGCTGCAGATCAAGGGTGCGCCGGAGATGGTCAAGATCATCCGGCACGAGCGGGCTATCGCCCAGTACGTGCCGGGACATCTGGCCCGACTGGCGGAAATGGACACCCTCTGCGCGGCCCACCCGGGGCTGTACCTGACCGGCAGCTCTTATCACGGTATCTCGGTGAACTACTGCCTGAAAGAGGCCGAGCTCACCGCCGACAAGGTTCTTTCCACTTTGGGCGCGCCGGTGGCGGGCCCGGCGGAGGTCAACTGATGGCCGTACTGCATTCGGCATTCATGGTCCTGCTGCCCATGGCCTATCTCGTGGTCTGGGGCAGTTATATGTGGTTGTTCCTGACCGATCATCCGGGCGCGCACCGGATCGTGACGCGAGTGGCGCTGGTCACCGTGTTTCTGGACCTGGTGGCCACCGTGCATCTGGCCCAGGAGCTGCACCGCTTGCCCATGGGCAGCCCCCTGGAATTCCTGGGCCTGCTGGCACTGGCCATGCTGGCGACCTATCTGGTAATCGAGCGGCGGCTGCACGTCAAGAACACGGGCTTTCTGGTGACCGGCGTGGCCTTCCTGTTCAAGTTCCTGTCGGCGGCCTTCACCACACCCGTGCGCGGGGCCAGCCCCTACCTGTCGGATCCGGGCTTTGCCGGGCACGCGGTCTTTGTCCTGCTGGCCTACACGGCGCTGAGCCTGAGTTTCCTCTACGCGATTTTGTACCTGGTGCTTTCGCGCCAATTGATGCACCGGCACTTCGGACTGCTGTTCCGCCGCCTGCCCTCGCTGGATGTGCTCGAGCGCATGAGCGTGGGCGCGGTCGAGCTGGGCCTGCCGCTGCTCTTTGTCGCGCTCAGTCTGGGCCACCTGTGGATGTATGATCTGGCCGATCGGGTCAGCCCCGAGATGGCGGCGCTGCTCAGTCCGTACGACCCCAAGATCATGGCGACCTGGGTGATCTTCCTGGCCTACGCCGTGGGCCTGGCCGGCCACCGCTTTCTGGGCTGGCGCGGCTACCGGATGAACGTCATGGCCGTCGTCGGCTACGTGGTCATCGTGCTGTCCATGGGCCTGATCCAGCACTTCTTCCCCACCTTCCACAAGTTCAGGGTGCACGCCGAACCGAAAACGACACTGCTGCACGAGGCGGCCCCCACGCCCCTTGTACTGACGCGCGGAGGTGGCGTGTGACCCAATTGTCCACCCTGCATGTGCGCAGCATCAACCACCGCGTGGCTCCCACCGCGGTGCGCGAACAGGCCCACATCGAGCCGGAACAGGCCGTGGCCCTGATGAACGCGCTGGTCGGCGGGCCGGAACAGGAGGCGGCCGTGCGCGGCTGCCTGTCGGTGATCCCGGTCTCGACCTGCAACCGCACCGAAATCTATCTGGAGATCCTGGAGGGCCACGACCCCGACGCGGTCATGGGCGCCGGTCTGGCCGCCGTCGGCCTGGACGCCGACTTGTACCACAGCGAGTACGCTCTGCGGCTCAACGGACTCGAGGCGATCGAGCATCTGTACAAGGTCTCGTCCGGACTGGAAAGCATGATGCTGGGCGAGCCCCAGATTGCCGGCCAGCTCAAGACCGCCTACCGCCTGGCACGTGAACATCAGGAGCCGGGTCCAGGACTGCTGCGCGCGTTCCAAGGCGCCTTCCGCGCGGGCAAGCGCGTGCGCACCGAAACGCGCATCGCCACCGGCGCGGTCAGTGTGGCCTTTGCCGCGGTCGAACTGGCGCGCAAATTCTTCGATCACCTTTGCGACCAGAATGCCGTGCTGGTCGGCGCCGGGGAAACCGGCGGTCTGGCGGCGCGGCATTTCCTGCAGCACAACATCGGCCAGTTGACGGTGGTCAACCGCAGCTACGATCGGGCCCAGACCCTGGCCCAGACCCTGATGGCCGAGAAGAAGGCCGGCCTGGGCCGCAGCGCCCGCGAAGGCGCCGCCGAGCTGCAGGCCCTGCCGGAGCTGGAGGAGGGCTGCGGCCAGATCGCGGCCCGCCCCTGGGAGGAACTGATCCCGGCCCTGGCGGCGGCCGACGTGATCCTGACCACCACCGGGGCCACCGAGCCGATCATCCTGCCGGCCATGGTCGAAGAGGCGATCAGCGGGCGCAAAGGCAAGCCCCTGTTCATGCTGGACATCGCCGTACCGCGCGACATCCATCCGGATGTGCACCAGATCGCCGGCGTGTTCGTCTTCGGCCTGGACGACCTGGACGAGATCATCCAGGGCAATCTGTCCGCACGCGAGCACCAGATCCCCCGCGCCGAGGAGATCATCCGCGAGGAACTGGTCGAGTTCCAGCAGTGGCTCAATGACGTGGATCTGCGGCCGACGGTGGCCGAGTTCCGCGCCTATCTGGAAGAGTTGAAGGACAAGCAGGTCGGCTTCGTGCGCAAGAAGCAGAACGACGAAGTCGCGGCCGCCGTGGACCGCAGCCTGCAGCAGTTCATCAAGAAGGTAGTGGGCCGTTCGGTTTCGACCCTGAAGGCGGCCGAGAGCCGGGAGCAGCGCGAGCGGGATCTGGCGACGCTGCACCGAATATTCGGGATTGGGGATCAGGATTGAGGCTGTCGGTGTGTTTGGTTGTTTGAGATGATCACCCGTACAAAGAAAGTCCGCCAGGGAGTCGGCCACAACCCAAGATTCTGGTCACTACCCAACCCAAGACTCTTTCCCTGTTCAAAATCCCGGGTCGGCGGGTGAGACGGGGAAGGGAACTGCCAACCTGAGAATTCATTTCCGGAGACGGAGCGCTCTGTTGGCGGATGGGCTTCTTGACAGAGACACCAGGCGATTCCAACGACAAATTGGAACTGGGTGCATCCAAAACACCTTCTCCAGCATCTAGGAGTGTGTCGGAAAACCCATCCTTTTCCGACACAATTCAGTAGTTGGCCTTTATGATTTCACTCAGGGCAGTATAATCGGCCCATGAAAAAAACAAAAACGCTTTTCCGCCCTTACTCGCCCGATCAGCCATACCTG
>JAJRWA010000208.1 GCA_024277025.1 Candidatus Krumholzibacteriota bacterium
CACGACGACCGGGTCGTGCCCGGCCACAGTTTCAAGTACGCGGCCCGGCTGCAGGCCTGCCAGGCCGGCAACCTGCCCACGCTGATTCGCATCCAGACCAAGGCCGGGCACGGTGCGGGCAAACCCACGGCCATGGTCATCAAGGAAGTGGCCGACCGGTACGCTTTCCTGCACGAGGTGCTCGGGCTGGGCGGGGACTGAGCCGGGGAGGCGGGACGAGGCGGGACCGGACGACGCGGGCTACACGCCGTTCGCTTTGAACAGGGGGACGTACTTCGGATCTTCCCGGCGCACGTGCGTCGTGAACCAGTCCACCAGGTAGGCCATCATCTCATCCTCGAGGCCGATATCGCCCCGCTCGAAACGGCGGTGGAATTCCTCCACCTGACCGGCGAATCGCGCGTGCTCCAGTTGGTGGGCCTGGATTTCCGGATAATCGAACCGGGCCATCAGTTCTTCTTCAGTGCGGAAATGAACCGTGACATACGTCACCAGTTCCCCAATGACGCCAGCCACCACTGCGCGTTCGTCGCTGCCGGCATCCAGGGCAATCAACTGGTTCATCAATTCAAAGAAGCGGGCGTGCTGCTCATCGATTAGCTTGATGCCCAACTGCAGACCCGGCGCGAATTCCAGCGTTTCCATGGCTTCCTCCGAAAAAGGTGTCACCCTGGAATTCGGCTGTTTCCCGGTCGTCTGAAGTTCTTAATGGAATCTGCAGCGACGGCCAGACCGGCCACGACCAGGCCCAGACCCAGAACCGCCCACCCGTAGGCTGCGTTTTCACCGAAAACCAGCCAGGAGACGAGCACGGCCAGCGGAACCTTCAGGTTGTTCGCCACCGCGAGCGATCCGGCCGCCGTGCGCACCGCGCCGCGATTCCACAGGTAGAACCCGACGCCGGTCGGCAGCAGGCCCAGATAGAGCAACGACCACAGGGCGGACGACCCCCAGGTTGGCAGCAGGCAAATCTGTCCAGGCACCCGCACGGCCACGGTCAGCAGCGTCGCCAGAAAGGCCCCGAGATACATCCAGCCGAGCAGGGCCGCGTCCTGCCCCCCCGCGGCGCGCTGCAATCCGACGAAGCGCAGTTGGCCCCAGGCGAAGCACAGATTGGCCCCCTGCAGCAGCAGCACGCCGCGCCAGTCCGCCTGGCCGAAATCACCGCGCAGCACCACCGCCGCCCCCGCCACCGCGATCAGGGCCCCCAACAGGTGCCGGGGCACAAAACGCCGGCCGGCCGCATCGGCCATCGCCACCACATACAACGGTGTGAAGATTGTGAACAGGGCCACCTGCCAGGCCGGCAGCCAGGCGAAGGCGGCAATATACAGCACATACATGGCGCCGAACTGCACCACGCCAAGAGCCATGGCGCGCCGACTGATCGCGCGCGGCAAACCGGCCCGCCACACCACCGGGACAAAGACGAGCGACGCCAGCAGCAGGCGCGCGCACGCCACCAGCACCGGGTCATAACCGGTGAGCTGTCCCTTGATCAAGCCAAAGGAAAAGGCCCACAGCAGCGAAGCCGCCAGAAGATAGAACATTCGGCTCCCGTCGCGGGCTAGCGGACCAGGGTCAGGGGGCGCACCCGGCGCTGCTCCCGGACCCGCAGGCTGGCGAAATACGTGCCCGAAGCCACGGCTCGGCCGCCGCTGTCGGTGCCGTCCCAGCGCACGCGATGATTACCCGCCGGATACGATCCGGCAACCAGGTTCTTCACCAGCCGCCCGGAAACATCGTAGATAGCCAGCCGCACGGGCGCCGCCACCGCCAGGCGGAATCAGATAGTGGTCGCCGGATTGAAGGGGTTCGGCACGTTGGCCAGCAGCTCCACCGCCACCTGCGGTGCCCGCGCCGCCACCCCGCTGACCCCCTGGTTGGTCACCTCGCACAGGACCCAGCCGTCGGGATCCAGTTGCACGTCCAGCACGGTCCCGTCCACCACGAAGTCGTACCACTGTTCGGCCTGGCTGTTGGCCACGACAAAGGTCGTGTCACCCAGATCGGTCCGGATTTTCACATCCAACGGCATGGTGAACAAACCGGTGTTGGTCTGGAGCTGGGCCACCCGGACCATCACGCGGCTGGCCGCGCCCTCGGGTGCCGTGGTCCAGGACAGTCCGTAGTCCGGATAATACTCGCCGTAGATCCACTGCTGGAAGAAGACCGTCAGGTCCAGGCCCGACTCCGCCTCGAAGGCCGCCTGCACATCCTCGGTCGTGGCATCGCTGAAGCCGTGGTCGCCGAGCAGGCGCTGCAGCGCAGCCTTGAATACGGTTTCACCCACCATGTGCCGCAGCATGTGCGGGATCCAACTGGCCTTCTGGTAGCTCAGGAAGTAGTTGAAGATCGTATTGAAGTCGCTGGGATCCTCGACGAAGATCGTGCCGGCACCGAGAAAGCGGGCCTGGTTCATCTCGTCGTGATAGGCCGCGATCCCCTCGTTCTGCTCCCGCCAATACGCCTCGCACCAGGTGGCAAAGCCCTCGTTGACCCAGATGTGCCCGAAGTCGGTGCAGGTGACCAGGTCACCGAACCACTGGTGGCCCAGCTCGTGGGAGATCAGCCCCTGGGAATAGCCGTTGACCGTCAGGCTGGTGCAGGTCTGGTGTTCCATGCCGCCGCCCCACAGGAACTGCACATGCCCATATTTTTCCTGCAGGAACGGATACTCGCCGAAGAGTCCGGCGAAGGCACTGATCATCCCGGGCACGACCGCATAGCTGGCCATGGCTGTCGCCAGCTTGTCCGGTACGACGTAGTACTCCAGGGGCATCGTATCGCCCTGGGCCGAGATGTACTGATCGGTGAATACGGCGTAGGGATGGGCCGTGACCGCAACCAGGTAGGTCGCGATCGGATAGCGTTCGGTCCAGTGATAGGTCTTCTTGACGCCAGCCGGGCCGGTGACCCCATCCAGGGTGCCGTTGCTGGCGACGATCAGGTTTTCAGGGACCGTCACGTGCAGGGCCACCGAGTCGGCCTTGTCGGTATTGAGATCCTTGCACGGCCACCAGGTCCGCGCACCGTAGGGTTCGCTCAGGGACCAGATCAGCGGCTGGCCGCCGTAGGTTTCCCAGCCAAAGTAGTCACCGGCCTGATTGCCCCAGTAGTCGATGACCAGACTTACCGTCTCACCCGGCAGGTAGGTGCGTTCCAGGGTCACGGTCAGCAGGCTGTTGAACCGGCTGCTGCTCACGGGCACGCCCGCGCTGGTGATGCCGGTCACGTTCATCTGCAAACTCAGGTAAAGATCCAGCGTGGCCAGACCGGCCCCCGTCACCTCGGCCACAATCGTCGTGGTGCCGGTCAGGATGCGCGCCACCGGATCCAGGTCGAGCACCAGGTCGTAGAACCGAACATCGTACTGGTCCATGCTCGCGGTGGACTTGTCGGCGCCGGCCAGCCGGTCCCGCTGCGCACCGAACAGGGCGCGGGTCTTGGACTCGGCCTCCAACTGTCGGTGGTGATCTTTGGCCCCGGCTTCCGTCCACGGACCCGCGGCCAGCGGCAGCGCCATGGGTGTGGGGTGACCGGCGGCCTGGGCGATGGCCGCCGTCAGCAGAATTACCGGCAGCACCGACAACAGGCTGCGGCAGTGCGAGGCCTCGGAAACAGAAATCGGGCGAGTCATATGGCCATCCTGGGCTTGAGTCCTGGTTACCTGACAATTATACGATATTTCCAGCTAAAACAACAAACGGCACGGTCACCCGCGCCGTTTGTCGCTCTCGATTCCGCACACGCGCGTGACTCAACCGACCTCGTGCATCAGCTCCAGCAGGTCACAGACACGGCTGGAATAGCCACCCTCATTATCGTACCAGCTGACGGTCTTGAGCAGCCGTCCGCCGGAGACCGTGGTGCAGCCGGGGTCAAAAATACTCGAGTGGTGGTCCCCGACGATATCCGACGAAACGATCGGATCGGTGGCGTAGCTGAGGATCCCCGCAAATTGCGACGACTCGCTGGCGGCCTTCATGGCGGCGTTCACCTCGTCGGCCGTCACGTCCTTCTTCATCACCGAAACCAGATCAACGACCGAGCCGCAGGGCACCGGCACGCGCAAGGCCATGCCGTCGAGTTTACCGTCCAGGTTGGGCAGCACCTTGCCCACCGCCCGTGCGGCGCCCGTCGTGGTCGGGATGATGTTCTCGGCCGCGGCCCGCGCCCGGCGCCAGTCGCTGTGAGGCGTGTCGATCAACCGCTGATCGCCGGTGTAGGCGTGGGTCGTGGTCATCAGGCCGTGCTCGATCCCGAATTCCCGGTCCAGCACGTAGGCCAGCGGCGCCAGGCAGTTCGTCGTGCACGAAGCGTTGGAGACGATCTGGTGCTCCGCCTTCAGCTCATCGTTGTTCACACCCAGGACGATGGTCGCGTCGATCTCGTCCTTGGCCGGCACCGTCAGCAAAACCTTGCGCGCCCCGGCAGCCAGGTGCATGGCCACCTGCTCCCGCGTGCGGAAGATTCCCGTCGATTCGACCACAAAGTCCACGCCCATCTCGCCCCACGGCAGGTCCGCCGGATTGCGTTCACAGGTCATGCGCACCGCGCCGCGGTCGGTCAACAGCTGGTCGCCGTCGATTTCCGCGCGACCGGCAAAATTCCCCATGACCGTGTCGTGGCGCAACAGGTAGGCCAGCGCTTCGTTGTCGGTGATGTCGTTAATGGCCACAACCTCGACATTCTCGCGTTCCTGCAGCAGGCGAAAGACAGTGCGCCCGATGCGTCCGAATCCGTTGATGGCAATCTTCATGGAAAACCTTCCTTGTTTGTATCCCGTCCGCCGAATCCACCCGCTGGCCAGTACCGACTACTGGCCAAACGGCCCTGCTTCCACCATATTTCCGCAATCGTCCCAGCAACCCAGCCAACACCGGAGGCACAGCCATGCCCACATATGAATACGAGTGCACGCGTTGCGGACACGTCTGCGAAGAGTTCAAGCCCGTTTCGGCCCCGCGCCGCCAGCGCTGCCCCAAGTGCCGCGGCAAGGTCGAACGCATCATCAGCGGTGGTCTGGGCGTCCACTTCAAAGGGTCGGGCTTTTATATCACCGATTCCCGTGGTACAAAGGGAAGCGCTGACAAGCCGTCGGCCGCCGACGGTCAAGCGGCCGCGCCCAACAAGACCGAGTCGAAAAGCTCGTCGAACACCGGCCAGGATGCCTAGTCCGGCCCCGCCGGCCGGGCATCGAATGTCGTCTGCCGACATGATAGACAGAATGCCCCAAAGGACAAGAACTGTCGCTGATAATTTTTTCCCAGGGGGAACCAGATATGGCTGAGACCACGTTCCAGGTGGAAATCGACGGTGCCGCCGTCACGGTGGCACCGGGCACGACGGTGCATCAGTGGCTGCGCGCCCAGCGTCCGGCGGACCTGACTGGTGACAACCCTGTCGTCGTGGCCTCGATCAACGGCCGCCGCACCCATCTGGCCGAGTTGCTCAGCGCCGACGCCCGGGTCCGCCTGATTCGCCTGCAGGACAAGGAGACCCAGACCACGATTCAGCGCACGGTCCAGTTCCTGGCCGCCCTCGCCGCCGAGGACCTCTTTCCCGGACACCCGCTCAACGTCGATTTCAGCTACGCCGGCGGCATGTACTGCAAACTGGACCGGGACGAGCCCCTGAGCGAGGACGACGTGGCGCGGCTGGCCGCGCGGATGGCCGAGCTGGTCGCCGAAGATCTTCCCCTGCTGCCCCAGCGTTTCGGCTTGCGGGCCCTGCTGAAGATCTATCAGCGGGCAGGCGACGAGCGAAACCACCGCACCGCAAAATACCTGCGGCGAGAGTCCCTCGAGTTCTACAAATGCGAGCGTTCGCCGTTGATGTACTATGGCCGCCAACTGCCGTCGACCGGGTACGTCAGGGCCTTCAAGCTCATTCCCCAGAGCCCGGGTTTTGTCCTGCTGTCGAACGTCAAGGGCCAGCCGGCGCAGTTGCCCGAGTACCTGCCCCAGACCAAACTGCTCGACACCCTGCGGGAGTACAGCCACTGGGTCGAGCGGGTGGGCCTGCGGGACACCGGTGCCCTGAACGAGTACATCGTCAACGGCCGTACGGCTGACGTGATCCAGATCTCCGAGGCCCGTCACGCCCGTTTCTTCGTCGAGGCCGCCGAGTATGTTGCGGCCCTGCCCGAGTCGGGCCGCCTGGTCCTGATGGCCGGACCGAGCAGCAGCGGCAAGACCAGCAGCGCCAAGCGGCTGATGGTGCAACTGCGGGTCCTCGGCTACCGGCCCTTTGCCCTCAGTCTGGACAACTACTTCGTCGACCGGGAAGACACCCCGCTCGCCGACGACGGCGACTACGACTACGAGGCACTCGAGGCCTTGCAGATCGATCTCTTCGACGAACACCTGCAGGCCTTGCTGGCTGGTGAAGACGTCCATCTGCCCCGGTTCGATTTCGTAGCCGGCAAGTCCCGCCTGGCCGACAAGCCGACGCGTCTGGAGCGGGGCCAACCCCTGCTTGTCGAGGGGATCCACGCCCTGAATCCGGCCTTGACGCCCCGCATCCCGTCCGCCCAGAAGATGCTGATCTACGTGTCGGCCCTTTGCCACCTGAACATCAACAACTTCAGCTACATCAAGACCACCGACAGCCGCCTGTACCGGCGCATCGTGCGCGACGCCCAGTTCCGCGGCTACCCGGCCAGCGAGACCTTGGCCCGCTGGCCGAAGGTGCGCACGGGCGAGGAAAAGCACATTTTCCCCTTCCAGAATAACGCCGACCTCTTCTTCAACTCAGGGCTGACCTATGAGCTGGCCGTGTTGAAGCTGTGGGCAGAGCCACGCCTGGCTGCGGTTGATTCGGACGATCCCAACTACGGTGTGGCGCGCACGCTGATCGACCAGCTGTCCCTGCTGCTGCCGGTGGACGCCAGTCAGGTGCCGCCGACATCCCTGCTGCGGGAGTTCATCGGCGGCAGTGGTTTCAACTACTGATCAGGGAACCAGAAAATTCTCGTGGAGTCGCTCGATCGCCAGATCAGCCTGATCGGCGTTGGTCAGGAAAGTCACCGTCGAAAAGGAAGTGGCAATAAGCAGGATCTCGACGCCGGCAGCACCGGTGGCGTCGAACACCGTTCCGGCAATGGCCGGCCGCTGGCTGAAGTGGGGTCCGTAGATGGATATGGCGGCACAACGGGGCGTGTAATCGATCTTGCCGATCTCCAACTCATCCTGCATCGACTGCAGAATGCCCAGCGTCTGGTCCAGATCATCGGCATTGATAGCGAAAGAGATATTGTTCAGGCCCTCCCGATCGGTGAACGAGGTCACGCAGGAGATATTGATGCCCTTGAGCCCGAGACCGGACAGCGCCCGGCCAGCCAAGCCCTGACCCGAGCGTGCACCCAGCATCTTGACCAGTACCAGATCTTCTACCTTGGTGATACCGCCTACGGCGATCTTGCCCGTCATTGCCTTGTCGCTCCCCAATAAAGTGCCCTGGCCCACAGATCAGTCCAAGCCCTCCCCGGACCCGAAAGTAGCCCCCTTGGGCCGTGAAAACAAAGAATCATGAGGCTTTTTTCTCCATCGCCGCGGGGTTGACAAGGCCCCCCGCCGGACGGTACAAACAAGGTGTCCCAGCCACTTCGTCCAATACCCGCCGGTCCCCGGCCCCGCGGTGCCCGGCTGATCGCAGCAAAGGAGATTCCCATGCGTAAGGTCGCGGTCCTGCTCAGCGGTTGTGGAGTCTTTGACGGTTCGGAGATCCATGAGACCTGCGCCGCCCTGTTGGCGCTGCAAAAAGCCGGCGCCCAGGCCCTGGCCTGCGCCCCGCGCGGCACGCAGATGCATGTCGTGAACCACCTCGCTGGCGAACCGGCCGCCGGCGAGAGTCGGGACATCCTGGTCGAATCGGCCCGCCTGTCCCGTGGCGAGATCACTCCCCTGACCGAGGTCGACCCGGCCGGAGTGTCAGCGGTGCTGATACCCGGCGGTTTCGGCGCCGCCAAGAATCTGTGCGACTTCGCCACCGCCGGGGCCGACTGCCGGGTGCATCCCGAAGTGCAGGACTTCCTGCTGCGGGCCCAGGGCGCCGGCAAACCCATCGGCGCCATGTGTATCGCACCGGTCGTGCTGGCCAGGGTGTTCGGGGCGGACCTGCACCCGCGGCTGACCATCGGCAACGATCCGACCACCGCTGAAATGGTCAACAAGATGGGTGCCGAACATGTCGGTTGCTGCGCCGACGATATTGTCGTCGACGTGCCCAACCGCATGGTCACCACCCCGGCCTACATGATTGCCGGCCATATCGGCGAGGTATTCGACGGTGCTGACAAGTTTGTCGTCAAGCTGCTGGAGCTGTGTTCCTGACGGTTGCCACTGCGCGCATTTGACAATTTCCGGCCGGGGCCGCCCGTGAAGGCCCCGGCCGTCCTAACCTCCTATTGCAGTTTTCTTTATACAGCTCTCTTTTCTCTCTTGAAAGTGCGATTTCCGTTGCTTTCCCGCCCGGGGTCGGGTTATTTTCCGTTTCCCTGAACGGACCCACGCCAAGGAGCTACATCATGGATGATGCCCGATTCGCAGGACAGGACCTCCCCTCTGCCCATGGCCGCACGCCGCGGGACCGCACGCCGTGGAACACGGTCGAAGGCCGTGTCATCAGTCTGGTCAGCCGCAAGGGAGGCGTCGGCAAGACGACTTCGGCGGTCAACCTCGGCGCGGCCCTGGCCCTCAGCGGTCACACCGTGTTGATCATCGGCACCGACCCCCAGTGCGGCGTGTGCCGGACTCTGGGGACCGTGCCGCTGGAACTGCCCAGCAGTCTCAACGACATCTTTGCCGCCGGCGACGAGACTCCGGGGCAGAATCTGACTGACCTGGCCCTGACCTCTCCCCTGGAGAATCTCTACTTCGTTTCGCCGCGCATCATCACGCTGGCCGAAGAAGAGACCTACCTCGACAACCTGGGCAATCGGGCCGAGGTGTTCATCCGGGAGGTCGATCAGGCGCGGCAGCTGTACGACACCATCCTGATCGATTGCCCGCCCAGCCTCGGCCCCGCCACGCGCGCGGCCCTGCTGGCATCGGACAGCTATCTGGTGCCGATCCAGGCCGAAGAGCTGTGCCGGGAATCGATCGGCGCCCTGCTGGAATTCGTCGACGCGTTCAAGGACCGCACCTACCCCCACGGTGACCATGACACGGCCACGGCCCCGCCGGCCCCCTTGACCCTCGAGGGCATGTTCCTGACCATGGCCAGCGAACGGACCCGCATGGGCCGGCACGTTGCCGCCCGGGTGAGCGAGGAATTCGGCGACCTGGTCTTCAGCGCCGGCGTGCCCCGCACCACTCGCCTGAGTGAGATGGCCCTGCGGGGCAAACCGGCCGTGATCTACGACCGCCGGTCCCCCGGCAGCCGGGCCTACTTTGATTTGGCGGACGAACTGGTCAACCGTTACTCTTCAGGGACAGGCTCGAGCCCGTCGCTCATCGACGACATGATCGCTTCGATGAGCCGCTCGCTGGCCGGAGAACCACTGGCCGCACCAGCGGCTCGTCCCGAGACCGTGTACCAGGAGCCCCAGCCCCAGGTGCCGGAGGCACAATCGCCCGAGATGGTTTCCCTGGATGACCTGCTGGCCGAAGAGGAAAACCGGGGCGGCGGCCGAAGTGATGAGGATTGGGAAGAAGGCTATTGGTCCGGTGACTTCACCGGCCGCGACCGCCTGAATTGAACGCCCCCGCTGCGCGGCGGGGGCCAACCCGCCGCGCGGAGGTTTTGCCTTGGCCGCCACGATGATGAAATCCCTGGTCTACGACAAATCCAGCATGCCCTGGGACAAATCCCGGGGCCTGCTGGCCAAGGACATGCCGACGCCGTCTCTCGATCCGGAGACCGACGGCGAGCACGTGCTGGTCAAGGTCATCTATGCCGGCTTCTGCGGCAGTGACCGTGGCATCTGGAACCGCACCGCCTTCAAGGGCATGATTTTCGACAGCCTCAAGCGCGAGAAAGCCACGACCCGCATCATCGGCCACGAAATGGTGGGGGAGATTGTCGCGGTGGGCAGCAAGGTCACCGCCCGGTTCGGTTTCAAAGCCAAGGATATCGTCTCCACCGAGAGCCATATCATCTGCGGCACCTGCTACCAGTGCCGCATCGGCCAGACGCACATCTGCAGCCAGGACACGATCATCGGCATCGGCCGCGACGGCTGCTTCGCCGAGTACATCAAGCTGCCGGCCAACGTGCTGTGGACGACCGATCCACGCCGGATCAGGATGAAGGTCGCGGCCCTGCAGGAGCCCTTCGGCAATGCCGTGCACGCCTGCACGACCGCTGATCTGCGCGGCAAGTCCGTGGCTGTCTTCGGCTGCGGCACCATCGGCCTGTTCGTGATCATGGTCGCCCGCGCCCTGGGCGCCACCCGCGTCATCGGCATCGAGCCCAACGAACGCAACCGCAAGATGGCCCTGGAACTCGGCGCGGACGAAGTGATCCCCGTCGACCTGGGCCGCAGCGCGCCCCACAGCTGGAGCGCCGACAAGCAGCTGGTCAAGGATGTGCGTACGGCCTTCGACGGCATCGGCGCCGACGTGGCCATGGAAATGGCCGGTTTCAACAGCAGCGTGAACAACGCCATCCAGTCCACCCGCCGCGGTGGTGACGTGATCCTCTTCGGACTCAAGCAGGGCAATTTCCACATCCAGGCCTTCGACCGGGTCATCGTCAACGGTCTGACCCTGCACAGCGTCATCGGTCGCCGGATTTTCGAAACGTGGTATATTACCCGCAACCTCCTGGAGGACCGGACCAACGGCATCCAGGACCGCATCTCCGAGGTGATTCTCGGCGGCGGCGAGGACGCGGTGGTCCACATCGCTGAATTCACCCCCGAGTCCTTCGAAACAACGCTCGCGAGGTGGCCCAAGCCACTGCTCCAATTCTAGAGAGGCTGTCATGAAGATCACCATCGAGTACTGCCAGGTCTGAAACTACGAACCGAGGGCCACCAGTCTGGCGGCCGAGATCAAGGACAGGTTCAAGGTTGAATCAGAGCTGGTCGCTTCAAGCGGTGGGGTGTTCGAGGTCGCAGTCGATGGCCGGCCGATCTTCTCCAAACGCGAACTCGACCGCTTTCCCGAGCCCGGCGAGATCCTCGCCAGCCTGGCCGATCTGGCCTAGCCGGAAACAGGAAACCCCCTCGCGACGCCAAAGGCCAAGGGGGAAGGCCGGTTTCGGCGCCGGAGGGGGTTGAGCTGCACCGGACGGGACCCGGAAGATCGTTTCCTCTTACCGGTTTTCCTGCTGCAGGTTCCGCAATTCCGCGCGCAGGGCCTCCATTTCCGTCTTGAGGCTCTCCAATTCGTCACGCATTTCGTCGTCCGAGACCGTCTCCCAACGGTCGCGGCTGCTGGCCCACTCGCTCGCGTCGATCTCCTGGAGCCCCAGTTGAACCGCCGAAGCCACCTGGGCCATGACCTGATCCAGATCCAGCTCGAATTCCGTGTCGTTGTAACTCAAGTTCAAACGGTTATCCTGGCCCAGACGACACTGCAGCTGCATCTCCTGCAATTCGGCAAAAACGCCAGCCATGCCCAGCATCGCCTCGTCAACGGCATCGGCGGCCAACAGCCCCACCGTGTCCAGATCGACGATCCGGGTGGTGGTCTTGCCGTCCTCCCGGGAAATCACCGTCAGCGAGCCGTCCGACAGGGAAACGGTGATCTCCTCACCATCATCGCCCCGAATGACCACCGTCGACTTGCCGTGGTCAGCGTCCGGCTCGGTTGCCGTTGCCAGGGCTGGAACGATGATGACGGCCAGCAGGGTCAGGATCGGCACGAGCCGAGAGAAATGACGCATCCGAAAGCCTCCACGCGGACTGGTTGGTACACCAACAAAAGCGGGGCCTGGCATCCCGGCCCCGCATGGTGTTACGGCCAACAATCGTTAAGGTTTCAGCTCCTGATCAAAAAACTGATCCCATTTCCGGGACTTCCAGGGAGCGCCACCAGACCTCAAGCTCGGCCTTGAAGCCCACACTGCCGGGTCCCGATATCCGGGGCCGCACCAGAGCTGCCGGTCCGACCCCCTCGGCCAGGCTGGGATAGGTAATCTCCAGCAACTCGCTGTGGTCAGTCACCGTCACCACCCGGGCGTTCAGCTGATGCACGGGCGAGATCGGCACCGTCCAGTCCAGAAAAGCCGTACCCACCCAACCGGTGCCCGCCGGAGCACCCGGTCCGACGACAAACGGTTCACTGGTCCACACGCCGCCCCGCTCGGGGGTCCGCAGTTCAAGCTGGACCTCGGAAGCCTCGTTCAGCAGGGCCTGGTCCAGGCGGACAGTGATGCGGGACAGTCGCAGGGGCCGGGGCTCCGTCAGCGTCTGGACCAACGTGTCGAGATAGGCGAACTTCGGTTGCTGGGTCGGATCCTCGCCCAGAATGGCGGCGTAATCGTGGCTGGCCTTGAGCGCGGTGGCCTGCAGGCTGCGCCAGGCATCAGACCAGTCGTAGCCCGCCTTGGCCTGCGATTGCAGGGCGGCGGTCTGGGCCCGGCACTCGGCCCAGACCACGGAGAATTCCTGCCGCAGATGGGCCAACCGCGCCTCCAGGTTCTGTGCCAGGTGCTCAGCCCAGCGGCCCAGGAACGGATCGGACGAGCCGGCGGCCATGGCCTGCCACTGTTCGCTTTGGCTCAGGGTCGTCAGTGAATCGGCGAAGGCCGCCACGGCCCAGCGTTGTTCGCCCTGGAATAGATAGGCGGGTATCTCGGCCGGATCCGCCAACTCGGTCAGTTGCCTGGCCGCCGCCTCGAAACGCAGACGTCCCAGGAAATTGCCGTACAGCTCGGGATCAAAAGACACTGCTGCGTTGTCCTGCAGTTCACGCCAGGCCTCCGGCGACTTCAGAACCCGGGTGATCGTCCTCTCGGGTGCCGCGAGGGCCGAGTACAGGCCGATTGTGGCGCCCAGCAGCGCCGGTGCGTTCTGGTCCGAGAATCGGCCCGCCTCCTTGCGCAACAAGGGCAGGATGGCTTGCACCTGGGGCGAGGGCCAGCACTCGGGCTTGAACTGGCCCGCAAAGGGCAGGTTTCGGTTGGCCTCGCCACGCTCGGCTCGTTTCAGGCGCACCAGCGCAAAGGCGCTGTTGCGATAGGCCCGGGTCGTCTTGCCGGCCGAGGGCGAAACTTTCTCCGCCGCGGCGGCCAGTTGCTGCTCCCACTGCGACGACCAGCGCGGCGCCTGGAACAGGCGCACGACGGCCGCCATGCCGTCCATCCGGCGCCGCGCCCGGCTCAGATCCTTTCGCAGATCCGTCGTGCCCATGCCCAGGCGCACGTCCGCCAGAGCGCCCTTCTCCGCCTGGGCCAGCGAGTCCCGCCGGGCCTCGACGGCGCTGTCGGTCAGTTTGCCGAGATCCAGCCAGTTGGTGCCGGTCGTCAGCGAGAACCAAGCCAGTTCGAGGCGGGCCATTTCCTTTTCCAGCACCGCACCCTGGGCGGCCAGCGATTCGAGACGGTCCACTTCCCGATCGGGGCGACCGCTCTGCTGGATTCCTTCGTCGCTGAGCTTGATGAACAAGGCGACCTGGTCCAGCAAGGGTCCGGTCGCTTCGGACTGGAGCTTGCCCAGGGCTTTTTCCCGCCCTTTGTCGCCGGCCGCACTCAGCCCCAGGCCTTTGCCCCCCGCGTGCTTGCGCGCGCGATCGTAGACATGACCGACATCCACGACCTCCAACAACGTACCGGCATGGCTGACCTGTTCAGTGGGACCGTCCATCCCCGGCAGACCCGCCCACTCGAGGCTCTCGGCCAGAGTCCGGCCCTCCAGCCACATGGTGCCCACCCAACCGGCCACAAACAGCAGCAACAGAACCGACACCGACCGCAGAATACGACCGCCGCCACCGCGCTTGCCCGGCCGGAACGGCGCGCCGCCCCGCGAGCGGTTTCGACTTGACCGTGTTTTCTGCGGGTGCCTGGCCGATGAACCGCTGGTTGGATCCAGCCCGTGATCCGGCATTGCTCCGCGCCGTCCCAGACCACCGGTTGCCGAAACGGTTGGCCGCAGGCCCGAGCCCTGGAAGCCGGCTCCGGCAGCACCAGGGGTCCCCGGGGCAATGGTCGCCGCCGGGCCGAAAGAGGAGGCCGCCGGCTGCTGCAGCCGGGGCGGTGCATTGTCCAGTCGGGGCGACGAAGATCCCTGACGAGTCGCCACCACGTAGTCGCTCTTGGCCGGTGCCTGGAGATTGTGGCGGCTGCTCACCCGCGCAACTCCGACCATGTCGCCGCGGGCGAGGAATTCCGCCAGCAGGCGCTTGTATTCCTGCTGCTGCTCGCTGACGCCGGTATCGATCCGGGCCATCATCAGGCGTTGCCAGCTGGCAAAAGTCGCACCTTCGGTAGCCAGACCGGCGATATCGTAGGCGTTGACCTTGGCCGTCGTGAAAGAGGCGAACTTCAACTCCTTGCGGTCCTTTTCGGGCAGACAGGCAATGATCAGCGCCATGGCGCGGTCGCTGTCCCGCACCGCCTGCTCCAGAGGCAGCTGCAGCCGACCGGTGAGGATGAACTGCAGCACCGCCTCGTCGACCAGACCGACATCACCCGGGCCGGGCGCCGGCTTGATCCAGTCGCCCAGATCCTCGGGCTCGACTTCGACCCGATCCATGCCCTGCTTGCCGTTCCACTTGTCGCAGAATTCCACGGCCTGGGCCAAGGCGTAGGGATTGCGTCCGAAGCCGCTGTAGGCGGCATCGGTCACGACGATCGCGTGAAAGAGCGGCACGGTTCCCATGCCGATATGGACGATCGTGTAGAGTCGCCCCCGCATGGACGGCATGGTCGACAGCAGCGGGTGGGACAGCAACACCGAATGGGTCAGGCCCAACTCCGGCATCGAGCCCCAGGCGTCGCAGACAGCGGCAATTTCCGTAGCCACGTCGGCCCCCATGCCGGCCGAATGGGCCAGTTCCTGCCGCTCGCTGGTCTCGGCCAGATGATTGTGTCCGTAGAGAAGTTGTTCGATGTACGGCATTTCCAACCCCGCTCAATGAGAATACCCGGCACCGGCGAGTCGCCCGAGCCCACACTTTCATTCTCATCTTCGGCAGAGTGATCGGATTTTTGAGGAAAAAGGCCCCGGTCGCCTGACAGCGACCGGGGCCTGGCCTGAAGCCGGAAATCAGCGGTTAGACGTCCCGCTCGCGTCCCAGGCGTTTCTGCTTGTGCACATTGCCGGGCGATTGCGCGGCCGGATGCTCGGTCTCGAACATCTCCTTGGGCATCTTGCCGGTCAGCCAGCTCGGGTTCATGGGGTACACGTGCGGGTTGAAGATCACGCCGTACATGTGCCAGACGAGGATCGCCAGGAAGGCCAGCCATGCCTCGTAGTAGTGGACCACCCGGAAGACCTCGAACCACTCCTTGCCGATCATCGACACCAGCGAGTTCTGGAACCACATGCCCAGGCCGGTCAGCACCATGACGATCGTGCCCCAGATCAGCGCCCAGTATTCGGCCTTCTCGTAGAAGGAGAAGCGGCGCATCTGGGGATGCTTGTCGGTGCGGCCCAGGTTGTACATGAACATGCCCCAGAGCTGGTAGGCATCGTTGATGTTCGGCGCGATATCGGCCAGGAAGATGCGGCCCTTGACCGTCAGGAAGTAGCCCAGATGCCACAGGGAGCCGATGATCATCAGGATCGCCGCACCCCGGTGGATCAGGCCACGCGTCGCCGCACCACCCTCATGACCGAAGATGAGCTTGGACCACCAGGCGTCGTAGAAGCGCAGGCTGAAGCCGGTCAGCACCAGCACCGTAAAGGTGATGGCCAGCAGGGCGTGCTGCAGGACCTCGTCCGACTCCATGCGCCGGACCTGCTGCTTGCGCAGGACGTTGCGCACCTGCCGCAGCCAGTCCATCAGGCAGTAGGCCGCCATGCCGCCGATCACCATGAAAATCAAAAGTTTGTAGGCAATCGTGATCCAGTAGGCCCAACCGGACTTGACCGGCTCGCCGAGGGCGTGGATCTGGATCTGCGAAGCCTTTTCGGCCGACATGCCGGTGTGGCAACTGCCGCAGGTGTTGACCAGATTGCCCGGCGCCACCGAAGATTTCGGGTTCGTCGAGGCCAGAATCAGGTGCGCCCCATGGCACGAGGCGCAATTGGCCACCGTGTCGTCCCCCGCGCGACTCTTAAGTCCGTGGTACGAGTCCACATAGGACTGGATCTGACCCGTCGGCACATCATAGCGCTCATTGAGATTCGCCGAATCATGGCACGGCGTGCACGTGGCTTCGGCCACCCGGAACGAGCTGACCGGCGAGCGCGGATCATTGGTTTCCAGAATACCGTGTTCGCCGTGGCAGTGGACACAGGTCGGCGCCGAGACATCGCCCCGGGCAACCAGTTCCCCGTGGATTCCCTCTTCATATTCCTTCTCGATCGTGCCGTGGCACTTGCCGCAGGTCTTGGCAATATTGAAGAAGTTGATCGTTGATTCGATATGCCCCGGCGGCAGGATGCTGTGGGGCGATCCGGTGTCCGTGTGGCAGTCGGTGCAGGACGCGGCCACATTCTGGCCCCCGGCAACCGTCTTGCCGTGTACGCCGTTGCGGTAGACTTCGACCGGATGCTTGAAGCGGATATCAACCTGCTTGAGGAACTCCTGGTTCTCGTGGCAGGTGCCGCAGGTCTGCGGCAGATTGGCCGGATTGACCATCGAGCGGGCATCCGCAGCGGCCAGGATCTGGTGGCTGCCGTGGCAGTCGGTGCACTCGGGCACGAATTCACTGACGCCGACGATGCCGCGGCCATGCTGCACATAGTCCGCGGTCATGTCCTCGTGGCACGCACCGCAGTCGGGTTTGGCCAGCTCAGCTTCGTGGGGCAATTCCGAGATACCGGTGTGGCAATCGGTGCAGCCGAGATCCTCATGGACGCTGCCGACCAGATCCATGGCCGACACCTCGGCCGGCTCACCACCGGTATCCTGGTGGCATTCGGCGCACATTTGATCGGGAATTTCCGCGGCCAGGGCCAAACCGGGAATCAGGAGGACAAGCAGGAGACCCAGTAGCAAATGACCCGACGAGAAGTGCCGTTGCAGATACCGCATTGATCGTGATCCCTTCACCGGCCCGCCCATCGGGCGCTGGGCCTGGAGGTTGTCTGGGCACCGAATGACCTCGCCGGTCGCGGGCTGCAGTCATTCGTGACTGTTCACTGACAAGGAAGCGGGCCGCCCGGCGACACAAGGCTGTTCGCTCACCATCCCAGCCCCTCACTGCTGAAAAAGAAGCAGCACCCACACCACCGTTCGGCCCGACCCGTGAGGCGGCCGAGCCGGGATCCGGCTGTCCGCCTCATATCCGGACTCAAGGTTAATTTATCAACAGGCTGAAATCAAAAAAAAGAAGCAACGTAAACCATTAACAACAAATGAGTTAAACCACACTTAGACGGTATGCATTTATAACCGAAACTGCAATATCAGGTTACCCGAACCGGCCCGTGATGTAGTCTTCGGTCTCCCGCAAGCGGGGATTGGTGAAAAGGCGGGCAGTGGGTCCACACTCAACGACCTGGCCCAGATACATGAACGCCGTGTAGTCGCTGACCCGGGACGCCTGCTGCATGTTGTGGGTCACGATCAGCACCGTATACTCGCCGCGCAACCGCAGAATCAGCTCCTCCACCCGGGCCGTCGCGATGGGGTCCAGCGCGCTGCAGGGCTCATCCATCAGCAGGACTTCCGGCTCGGCGGCAATGGCCCGGGCAATACACAGGCGCTGCTGCTGACCACCGCTCATGCCCAGGGCGTTCTCGCCCAGACGATCACTGACCTCGTCCCACAAGGCGGCCCCTTTCAGGGCCGTCTCGCACACCTCGTCCAGGACCGCCCGGTTGCGCTCCCCGTTGATCTGCAGGGCATAGGTCACGTTGTCGCGAATGCTCAGGGGAAACGGGTTGGATTTCTGGAAGACCATGCCCATGCGGCGACGCAACTCGATCACGTCCACCCCACGGCCATACACACTGTCTCCGCCCAGATGCATATCGCCGGTGATGGTCACGCCGTCGATCAGGTCGTTCATCCGGTTGACCGAGCGCAGCAGCGTGCTCTTGCCACAGCCCGAAGGTC
>JAJRWA010000209.1 GCA_024277025.1 Candidatus Krumholzibacteriota bacterium
CCCTCGCCACCGTCCTCGACCCGGAAGTCGGCCTCGACATCGTCAACCTCGGCCTGATCACCGACGTCGTCTCAACCGACACCCACATCACCGTCTCGATGATCACGACCAGCGCCGCCTGCCCCATGCACGGGCACCTCGCCGCGCAAGCCAAAGCAGCCCTGAGCAAAGCTGCCGGCCCGGATGTCACCGTCACCGTCAACATCGTCAACGAACCCGTCTGGACACCCGAGCGCATGTCGGACGAAGCCCGCCAAAAACTGGGATGGTAACCACATGAACGCGCAGGAAACAAAGCACCCGGTCGCCCTGGTCATTCCCGGCCTGATCTCCCTGCTCTTCGCCCTGCTGGCGGGTCTGGTCCGGCTGCCCTGGAACATCCCCTTCGGCGCCGATTTCGCCATGCTGCACGGGCCCCTGATGGCCGGTGGTTTTCTGGGCACGGTGATCGCCGCCGAAAGGGCGGCCGCCCTGAACCGTCCCTGGGCCTGGCTGGCGGTGGCGGCCAACGGCCTGGGGGCCATTCTGCTGCTGGTCGGCGCAGTGACCAGCCCCGCCGTCAGCCAGGGTGGCTACGCCCTGCTGGCTGTCGGCAGCGCCGGACTGGTGGCGATCTTCCTGGCGATCCTGCAGCGCGAGACCACCCTCTTCAACGGCATCATGGGCCTGGGCGTGCTGGCCTATTTCGGCGGCAATCTGTCGCTGCTGCTGGGCCGGCCCGTGCCCCTGGCGGTGCCGCTCTGGAGCGCGTTCCTGGTCCTGACCATCGCCGGCGAGCGCCTCGAACTGAACCGCTTCCTGCGGCCCCGGCGCGGCTCCCTCGCCGTCTTCGGCCTAGCCACCGGGCTGGTCGCCGCCGGTGCCGTGGCGTCGCTGTTCTCGCACCTCCAGGGCGACCGCATCAGCGGCGCCGCCTTCATCATCCTGGGCCTGTGGCTGCTGGTCAACGACATCGCCCGGCGCACCGTGCGCATGGGGGGCGTGACCCGCTACACGGCCATCTGCCTGCTGACGGGCTATGTGTGGCTGCTGATCAGCGGGCTCTCGCTGCTGGGTTTGCCGGGCCAACTGGCCGGTCTGCAGTACGACGCCACTTTGCACGCGCTCTACATCGGCTTCGTGCTGACGATGATTTTCGGCCACGCGCCGATCATCCTGCCGGCCCTGACCGGCTTGGTCGTCGACTACCGCGGCCACTTCTACCTGCCCCTGGCCCTGCTGCACGCGTCGCTGTTGTTGCGGATCGCGGGCGATCATGCCGGCTGGCTGGACGGACGGCGCTGGGGAGGGCTGTTGAACGAAGTCGCGCTGGTGTTCTTTGTGGTGGTGATGGTGCTGGCGGTCAGGCGGGGTCTCGCTTCGCACTCTCAGCGGTAGGTGGCTTTCACTGAACTCCAGCTTCGGGTCTCAACCGCCACTGCGGTCGGATCCTGCCAGTCCAACCGAATGCTCCCCAGGTAGGGATCCACCGCCGTGGTGATCGGCACGCTCTGCAGGGCATAGGCCAGCAGGGTGACCTGGTGGGTGCCGGGCTGAAGTTCCAACTCAATCCGGTCCGGACCGGATCCCTCGACCAGAAGGTCCTGGGTCGAGCCATCGGGCAGGCCAAGAGTCAGCGTGTGGACATCGGTGGTCAACACGCCATTCACGGACCGGCTCGCCACCAGACGCGTCGTCTGCGCAACCTCGACCACACAGGTGAGTTCGACGTAGTAGCTACTGCCCAGCACGTACGCCCAGTCGATTGTCGGCCAGGAGCCCCGATAGACCAAACTGTCCCCGTCGCAATGAACGACCCAGGCATAGCCGCACTCGTTGTTGCCCTCTCCGTCGGTGTTGACGGTCCGGAATACCGGATCAGCGGCGGCATCCCGCTCCCAGTAGCAGTAGGCGGGTGTGGGGCTGGGCGCGAAGTAGGCTTGCTGCCGCAACAGTCCGCTGGAGGCCGTCACTTCCACGCCGTCCCAGGCAGCCGCCGGCAAGGCCAGTACCGTCAGCACGGTCAGCACCAACCCGATCTGCCGGGACTTCGAATGCGACATGACAAACCCTCTCTTGTCGTTTTCAGGGCGGCCCCAACTACGTATTTCCATCTTAAGCCGCAAGATAGAGGCGCGCCCCGCCCGGAGCGCGCCTCAACCTCAATCACCAACCGATTCTAGCTGTCGGTCGCCGTCGATCCCGTACCCGAGGGCACACGGATGCTGTCGACCATGGCCTGGATCTCGGCCGGCGGCTCAGGCGTCATCTTGGACACCACGTAGGCCACGGCGAAGTTCACCAGGGCGCCAACGGCACCGAATGAGCCCGGGCTGATGCCCAGCAGCCAATGCGCCGGATCATCCGGAGCCATGGCCGTACCCTTGACGAAGAACCAGCCCTTGAACCAGAAGATGTAGATGAGCGTGCTCAACAAGCCAGCGAGCATGCCGGAGATGGCCCCGACATTGTTCATGCGGCGGTTGAAGATACCCATCATGATCGCCGGGAAGATCGAGGAAGCGGCCAACCCGAAGGCCAGGGCCACCACCTGCGCCGCAAAGCCCGGTGGATTCAACCCCAGGATACCGGCCACGACAATGGCGCCGGCCATGGCGATCCGGCTCGCCATGAGCTCGCCCTTCTCCGAGATATTCGGCATGAACATGCCCTTGAGCAGATCGTGGCTGATCGCCGTGGCGATGGCCAGCAACAGACCCGCGGCCGTCGACAACGCCGCGGCGATACCACCGGCGGCCACCAACGCGATCACCCAGTTGGGCAGATTCGCGATCTCGGGATTGGCCAGCACCATGATGTCACGGTCGACCTTGGTCATCTCGTTGCCGGCCCAGCCGAACTTGGCGGCCTGGTCGTTCAGACCCGGGCCGTAGTACTGGATGCGGCCGTCGCCGTTCTTGTCCTCGAACTTCAGCAGGCCGGTCTTTTCCCAGTTGTGGAACCAGGCCGGAGCCTTGGCATATTCGAGGTTGCCGTCGACTGCGCCCACTTCACCGGTCTGGATCGTGTGCATCAGGTTCAGGCGGGCCATGGCGCCAACGGCGGGGGCCGTGGTGTAGAGAATCGCGATGAAGACCAGCGCCCAACCGGCGGACGAACGGGCGTCCCGGACGCGCGGCACCGTAAAGAAGCGCGCGATCACGTGGGGCAGGCCCGCCGTGCCGATCATCAGCGACATGGTCAGCAGGAACAGGTTGAGGGTGGACCCCTTTTGCGCGGTGTAGGCCGCGAAGCCCAGATCCACGCATATCTGGTCCAGCTTGTCGAGTAGCGCCACCCCTCCTTCCAGGTTACCTCCGAGCCCCAGTTGGGGAATCGGGTTGCCCGTCAGGTGCAGCGAGATAAACACGGCCGGCACGGTGTAGGCAAAGATCAGCACGCAGTACTGGGCGATCTGGGTGTAGGTGATCCCCTTCATGCCGCCGAGCACGGCGTAGATGAAGACGATCGTCATGCCCACGTACACGCCGGTCGCGAACGGCACTTCGAGGAAGCGCGAGAAGGCCACGCCAACGCCCTTCATCTGGCCGATCACGTAGGTCAGCGAAGCGACGATCAGGCAGAGCACCGCCACGCCGCGCGCGTTCTTGGAGTAGTAGCGATCTCCGATGAACTCGGGCACCGTGAACTTGCCGTACTTGCGCAGGTACGGCGCCAGCAGCATGGCCAGCAGCACGTAGCCGCCGGTCCAGCCCATGAGGTAGACCGAGGCGTCATACCCCTTGAAGGCGATCAGGCCGGCCATGGAGATGAAAGAGGCTGCGGACATCCAGTCCGCGCCCGTCGCCATGCCGTTGAGCACCGGGTGGACGCCCTTGCCGGCCACATAGAACTCGGAAGTGGTTGTCGCACGGGCCCGGATGGCGATGTAGATGTAGATGGCGAAGGTCAGGCCAACTACGATGAAGGTCATTGTCTTGAGATCCATGTCTTCGTTCTCCTTTGGAGCAACCCCATTTCTGGGTAGAAACGGTGCGCTGGGCCCGAGGCCCGCGCCCAGGGATCGGCCTAGTCTTCGTGCACGCCGAACTTGCGGTCCAGAATGCCCATGCGGTACGCGTAGAAGAAGATCAAGGCAACGAAGGTGTAGATGGAGCCCTGCTGGGCGAACCAGAAGCCCAGTTGGTAGCCACCGATTCGGATGCCATTCAGAGCACCGGCAAAGAAAATGCCGAAGCCGAACGAGACAATGAACCAGATGGCCAGGCACAGCGCAACCAGTTGGAGATTGGCCTTCCAGTAATCGTTTTTATTGCTCATTACGGCCTCCTTTGTCGGGTGGTGAGACGGCGGCGAGGATCGTATGGCTACGCAACTAAAGAGTCATTAACTTGCGCATCCATTAAGTCTTTTTATCACAACCTCCTGCACGAGCGCAACCGTTATTTCTGCTACTGAATATCATTATCCTTTTAATAGAATCCTTTATACATCGTCGCCCACCGGCTCAGCGGCGGGGAGATTCGCATACTGCCCCACTCGGTGTTTGCGCAGGGCGGTCCTGATTTCCGAGATAATCGCTGGGTCATCAATCGTCGGCGGCGTAATGATTTGCTCCTCCACCGCCAGGCGCCGGATGGTCTTGCGCAGGATCTTGCCCGACCGCGTTTTCGGCAGCCGCTGGACAACCATCGCCTTGCGGAAAGCCGCGACCGCACCGATCTCGGCCCGGATCAGGGCGATCAACTCGGCCTCCAGTTTGGCCGTCTCCACGTCGACCCCGTCCTTGAGCACGACCAGACCGATGGGGATCTGGCCCTTGAGCTGATCATCGATGCCCACGACCGCGCACTCGGCCACCGCCGCATGTCCGCCGATCAGTTCCTCCATCTCGCCGGTCGACAGGCGGTGGCCCGCCACGTTGATCACATCGTCGGTGCGGCCCATGATGAATACGTAGCCATCCTGGTCGATGTAGCCGCCGTCCGAGGTGTCGTAGTAGCCGGGGAAGCGTTCCAGATAGGCTTGCTTGAAGCCCGCCGTGTCCTGCCAGAGATTGGGCAGACAGCCGGGCGGCAGGGGCAGCTTGATGACGATGTTGCCCATCTCGCCGGTGGCCACGGGCTGGCCCTCGTCGTCGAGCACCTCGACCTTGAAACCCGGTACCGGAAAACTGGCCGAGCCGCTCTTGACCCGGTGCGGCTCGAGGCCCATGGGGTTGGCCACGATCGGCCAGCCGGTCTCGGTCTGCCACCAGTGGTCGACGATGGGCACGTCCAGGATCTGGGACAACCACTCGTACGTCGGCGGGTCCAGCCGCTCACCAGCCAGGTACAGGGTGCGCAGACTGCTGATGTCGTATAGGCGCTTGAGGTGCGCGTCCGGGTCTTCTTTCTTGATGGCGCGGAAGGCGGTCGGCGCGGTGAAGAACGCGCTCACCTTGTAGTCGGCAATCACCCGCCACAGGGCCCCCGCATCCGGCGTCCGCACGGGCTTGCCCTCGTACAGCACGGTCGAGCAGCCGTGGATCAACGGCCCGTATACGATATACGAATGGCCCACGACCCAGCCCACGTCCGAGGCCGCCCAGAACACCTCGCCCGGATTGATGTTGTACACCGTCTTCATGCTGTACTTCAGGGCCACGGCGTGGCCGCCGTTGTCGCGCACCACGCCCTTGGGTTTGCCCGTGGTGCCGCTGGTGTAGAGAATATAGAGCGGATCCGCGGCGTCGACCGGCACCGGGTCCGCCGGCTCGGCGTCGTGCATCAGGTCGTGCCAGTCATGGTCCCGACCCTCCTTCATCCCGGCCTTGGCGTGGGGCCGCGGAAAGACGATCACCGACTCGGGCGGGAACTCCGCCTCCGCCAGCGCCGCATCGACCAGCGGCTTGTAGTCGATCACGTTGGCGAACTCGATACCGCAGGTGGCGGTGATCAGGCACTTCGGTTTGGCGTCGTCGATGCGCACCGCCAGTTCGTGGGGCGCAAAGCCGCCAAAGACCACCGAGTGGACCGCACCCAACCGCGCGCAGGCCAGCATGGCGATGGCCGCCTCGGGAATCATGGGCATGTAGATGATGACCCGGTCGCCCTTGCCGACACCCTGACCGCGCAGCGCGCCGGCAAACAGGGCCACTTCGTCGCGCAGCTCGCGGTAGGTGTAGCGACGCTTGGTGTGGGTGACGGCGGAATCGAAGTAGAGGGCCACCTGCCGGCCACGGCCGTGATCCACGTGGTAATCCAGGGCCAGATAGCTGGTGTTGAGCTTGCCCCCGCGGTACCAGCGGTACAACCCGTCCTCGTCTTCGTACAGAACCTTCTCCGGTTTCTCGTACCAGTCGATGAGCTCCATCCGCTGGCGCCAGAAAAAGCGGGGGTTCTCCACGGACAGAGTGTGCAGGTCCTTGTACCGCATGCGTGTCTCCTCTACGGGGCTGGGGTTGGTCTTAGCCGGTTCTCAGGCTTTCGAAAAGGGCTTTCAGTTCGGCGTACTTCGCGTCGTAGTCCCGTTGGCTGCGTTCGATCACCTCGTGGGCCTCTTCGCGGCCGTAGACGTGAGTGATCTCGGTCACGCGCTGGCGGGCCCCGGGCGCGTCCTTGTAGGTCAGGAAGTAATGCCTGAGACGGTCGATCAGGGCGGGCGGGCACTCGTGCAGGTCGCGCATGTGGCCGTAGATGGCGTCGCCCCGCATCACCGCGATGATCTTGTCGTCGGCCTCGTTGCCGTCGATCATGCGCAGGCCGCCGATCGGCGTGACCGGCAGCAGGATGTCCCCGTGGGTGATGGATTTCTCGGCCAGCACGCACACGTCCAGCGGGTCGCCGTCACCGACGATGTCGCTGCGCGAAGCCTGCTTCATGCAGAACTCGGCAATTTCGGCCCCGCAATAGGTCTGCGGGATAAGGCCGTACAGGGTCGGATAGACGTTGGAGAATTTCTGGGGCCGGTCGACCGTAAGGTGACCGGTCGGCTTGTCCAGTTCGTACTTCACCGTATCGGAAGGCACGATCTCGATGTAGGCGGTCACCACATCCGGTGCCTCGGCACCGATTGAAACGCCGTGCCAGGGATGGGCGCGGAACAGACGGTGAAACAGATTCAGATCGATGGACATGACAGGAACTCCCAGGGTCGGGGCGGCTCGTGTCATGACAATAAACCAGAATCGGTTGAATTTCACCGGGAAGTTGCCGCGTCACCGGACCAACGTCAATTTCACCGCCTCATGACGCTCGCCGGCCAGCAGGCGGGCGAAGTAGACACCTGAAGGTTGCGCACGGCCCGCATCGTCCAATCCATTCCACTGGACCGCATGGTCACCCGCCGGATAGACCCTGTCCGTCAGAACCCGCACCAGGCCCCCCTTGAGATTGAAGACTCCGACCCACACCCGACCGCCCTGCGGCACAGTGAAGGCCACGGACGTGCGCGGGTTGAAGGGATTGGGATAGGGCGATCCCAACAGGTGAGCCGCCGCCGGTACGGTCGCCTCCACACCGGTCGGCTCGCCGGTGAGCATGGCCGGATCCCCAGTCCACTCGGCCAGACCCACACTGAGCTTGCCGCCGGCGCTGGTGAAGCGGCCGGCAACCCATAAGCTCTCGCCATCGGTGATCATGTCCTGGACGCGTCCGCCCCAGATCGGGCCCGGCAGGCCCGAACCCACCGGCGACCAGCGACTGCCGGTCCAGGCCGCAATTCCCTGCGCCGGGACCGGGCCCACCCAATCGAAGAGACCGGCCACAAACAGCCGGTCGCGGTGGTACACCATTTCAGAGATGGCACGGTCGAAATCACCGGGCAGGATAGTCCAATCCATGCCGTCAAAGAGGGCCACATGATAGGCATCCTCGAACTTGAACGTGGCCGCCAACTCGGCACCGGCCAGGCCCGTCACCGCCGTCACCCAGTCACCGGGCAGAGCCGTCCCCACGTCCTGCCAGGTTCCGTCGCGGTAGCGCAGAACATTGCTGACCAGCACCCCGCCGTTGGTCGTGAATCGACCGCAGATCACCAGCTCGTCGTTGTGCGCGCAGGCCCCAATGACATAACTGTCCAGATCCAGCCCGGGCAACTGCGATTTCAAACCGGTAACCGGCTCGACTTGTGCGACTTCGTCGCCGGCGACGCTGTACATCACACCACCGGCGACGACCAGGTCGCCATAGTACCAATCTGAGTAGGAAAGTTTCTGCCATTGCCAGGCTCCGGAATCCCAAACCAGCTTCGTCAGGGCCTCGGACGATATGTCGCCTTCTGAGTAGGAATAGAGTCCGTAGACCGTGTCTCCGAGAACCTCCATATCCACGAAAAAGCCACCTGCGGACGGCAGCTCCGACACCGAACCCAAGGGCACCCAGGCGTCGTTGACAGCCAAGGCCGCGCCTGTACAGACTTGGCCGTCGGCGACCGCAAAATCGCCACCGGCCAGAGCCCCGGTGGAATAGACCGACAAAGCCCGGAACCCGTTGTCAAACCCCCGATTGGGAGCGAACGCCGCCCGCATTCCGGTCCCGTCATAGGCGATCAGGCCGGGCGTAACAAGGCCCGGCTGCACGCCCGACGGAACCGCCATGAACAGCACCCCTTCATGCTCAACCATCAGTTCGGTCATGAAGCCGCCGACGCTGGTCCAGACGCCGTTCTGCAAACTGCGCAGCTCCGGCCAGTAGATATAGCTGTTGATGACAACCATGTTGGCGGCCAGCAACTCATCGCCCAGCAGGCCCACCGACTCGACTGAGGTACCTTCCTGCTCGACGATCCACTGCGCACCATCCCAGCGCTGCACGCTGCCGGGGCCCACACTCCACCCGACCGCAAGAACCACACCCTCAGGCGTGGCCACCGACGATGACACCGCCGAGGGCAATCCGGCCCCCAAGGGCTGAACCGAGGTTCCGTCCCAGACAAACACATTGCTCACTGAATCGGTCCCCGCCATGGTGAAACTGCCGCTGACATACAACAGGCCGTCCTGGACAACCAGACCGGTGATGGAGCCATTGGTGGGCAGGGTGTAGCTCCATGATTCGCCGTCCCAGCTGTAGCCGCCGGCGTACAACCGACCGCCGTAACTGGCCACGGCCCGGACCGTCACGCCCGGCAACCCGGCGCCGAACGGCTGCCAGGCAGTGCCGTCCCAGCGTGCGATACTATTCAGGACCGTGTCGCCCGAGGTCCCGAAACTGCCACCGGCCACCACGTCACCATCATGCAGGCCAAGGGCGTAGACCCAACCTGGCAGGCCCTCGCCAAGTGCGGTCGCGCTGGTCACGACTCCGTCCGTGGTGTTCAGGCGGGCCACATTCGCCACCGGCAACTGGCCGATGGAGGTGAAAGACCCGCCAACGTACAGAGCACCGGGCTGGGAGACCATGGCTTTCACCGTGCCCTGAATCCCGGCGTTGTAATAGGCGTCGCTCCAGAATGCGTCGGCCGGATCGGCGGCGACCGCGACCTGGCCGGACAAGAGTACCAAGAGTGTGCAGACGACGGGGAGCAGAACGGTGGTGAGCGAACGGCGCATAACGGCCTTCCTTTTGTACAAATACAGTCGACCGGATATCCGGCCCGGAAATATGTTGCTTGATATCGTACCACATTCAGCGGGCCAGATGGGTTCTTGCGGCCTTCGGCAGGTCGGCGCCGCAATCGTGTCCCTGGCAGTGAGTGGGCGCTCGACTATCGCCGGGCTGCTGCCGCCAATCTCTCCTGAAGATCATCGGGAGCCAGAAAAATGAATTCCCGCCCGACTTTGGTCTGCAATAGCAGGCCGGCCTCGGCAATGCCCAGCAGATCAGTCCGGGCCGTTTGATAGCTCACGTTGTGATACCGCTTGTGCGTACGAATAGAGTACTGGTCACCCGGATGGTCGGTGGCATGGCGAATGAGGGCCAGTTGCCGGTGATTCAGCCCAAGGTTCAGCGCGCCGCTGTCCTGGAGAATCTCCAGGCTGCGTCGCCTGTCTTTGGCTTTGCGCTCAAGATAGATATGCAGCTCGGCAATGGCTTGTAGGATGGTCCGGGCCTGATGCAGTACGAAATATGTGGCATCGTTCTCGTCCGTCTCGGAATAGAGGAAAGCCCGACTGTAACGTGAGCGGGCCCGCAGCAGCAAACGGGAGATCGATGTGTACTCGATCAACCAATAGCCCTGCCGAGCCATGGACCAATAGAACAGGGCCCGTGCGGTCCGCCCGTTCCCGTCCACGAACGGATGGTCATAGGCCAGCCAAAAATGGAGCAGGATCGACCGAATGACCGGATGAACAAAGGGGCCCTGGTCTTCGTTGTTCGCAAAAGCGCACATATTCCGCAGACGCTCCGGCAGTTCGGCCTTCGGATCGTCCAAGGTACCCTCGGTCAGGATTCCATGAATTTCCGTGACCAGTTCGGGGTCCAGTCGGCGGTGCTTGGCTTTCTGTGTAACAAAGAGCATCGCCTGATAATTGTTGTGGATCATCTGTTCACTCTTGTCGCGTGGGCGCCTTTCTTCCCGCAGCATCCGCTTGGCCGCCTTGCGGGTTGTCACAGCTCCTTCGAGCTGACTTGAAGTGATGGCCTCTTCCTGCAACGACCGCATCAGGAAAGCGGCCTTCTCCCGGCCCTCGGGCAGGGAGTTCTCGCCGGCGAACGCCCCTGCTGCCTGCCGATCAATCTGGTGCAGCAGTTCAAACAGATTATCCGGTATGGCGAACCTGAATGGGTCTCCCTGCAAATCGCGCAACGGCCAGGGCCTCAGCAGGCTTTGGCGGGCCAGCTTGATGCCCAGCCACCACATCTCGTGCGTCAACCCATCGGGTGGCTCGAGATACTGAAGTTTCTGCCAGTGACGATAACGCCCGCCTGGCGTGGGCGTATTGTCCTCACTTTGGAGTCGGTCAATCAATTCATCGGCAAACTTGTCCTTAGCCATCAGACTCGTGAACATTTCAGACAGCGTTGGCGCTTTGGCAGGGAGGCGCACGGCCGGCTCCTTGATTTAATTACTAACTAGTAGATAATTAGTATTTAAGGAAGCGTATCAGACACCAAGCCGCATCGCAACAAGAACTAATCCATACAAAACTAGTAGTTAAATCAGTGAGCGTCCGGTTGGGCTGTACGAGGCTTGCCTGTAGTTCTGCTGAAAAAAGCCAAACGCCGGTCCAGGCCCGAACCCCCAGCAATTTTCTCTTTTTTCGAATCGGATCTTTACATCCGAATTCCAATCGGGTTTAATTGTTTTCAAATTAACGGGTGCAGGCCGGCCGCTGCCAGGCGGCCCGCTCAAATCGTTCGACTGCACCCCTGACCCTGCCTGAAAGAGGTTTCCCATGTCTCTGTCACGTCGCGATTTCATCAAACAGGCGGCCGCCGTAAGCGCGGCCGGCGCGATCGGCATGAAGGTCTCTCCCGAAGCCCTGGCCGCAGCCCAGAGCACCGAACATGACTGGAAATGGGACAAGGCCGTCTGCCGGTTCTGCGGCACCGGTTGCGGCATCATGCTGGCCACCCGCAACGACAAGATTGTCGCGGTCAAGGGCGATCCCGCCGCGCCGGTGAACCGCGGCCTGAACTGCATCAAGGGCTACTTCAACGCCAAGATCATGTACGGCAAGGACCGCCTGACCGAGCCCCTGCTGCGGGTCAACGCCAAGGGTGAGTTCGACAAGAAGGGCAAGTTCCAGCCTGTGTCCTGGGAGAAGGCCCTGGACGTGATGGCCGACAAGTTCAAGGAAGCCTACGGCGAACTGGGCCCCACCGGCATCGGCGTCTTCGGCTCGGGTCAGTACACGATCCACGAGGGCTACGCCATGAGCAAGCTGGTCAAGGGCGGCCTGCGTTCGAACAACCTCGATCCCAACGCGCGGCACTGCATGGCCAGCGCCGTGGTCGGCTTCATCCAGGCCTTCGGCATCGACGAGCCGAGCGGCAACTACGACGACATCGAGTACACCGACACGGCCGTATTGTGGGGCGCCAACATGGCCGAGAATCATCCGATCCTCTGGTCCCGGATCACCGACCGCAAGCTGGCCGATCCGGACCGGGTCAAGCTGATCAACCTGACGACCTACACCAACCGCTGCAGCAACCTGGCCGACACCGAGATCATCTTCAAGCCGCAGACCGACCTGGCGATCTGGAACTACCTGCTGCACGAAATGGTCTACAACCGGCCCGAGGCCATGGACCAGGAATTCATCGACAAGTACACCGTTTTCGCCACCGGTCCCTGCGACGTGGGCTACGGCATGCGCAGCAATCCGGATCACCCCAAGTACAGCGCGCTTGAGAAAGAGACGATGCGGAACCAGGTGCGCAAGGTGCTGAGCGAGGCCGAGGGCCAGACCCTGGCCCATCTCGGCTACAAAGCCGGCGACACCATGGAGAACAAGCGGGCCGCCGGCGCGATCAAGCACTGGATCATCAGCTTCGAGGATTTCAAGAAGGGCCTCAAGCCCTACACCCTGGACTTCGTGGCCGAACTGGCCAAGGGCGATCCGGATGAGAGCCTGGACAGCTTCAAGGCCAAGCTGAAGCAATTGGCAGACCTGTATCTGGAAAAAGACCGCAAGGTCGTCAGCTACTGGACCATGGGCATGAACCAGCACACGCGCGGCAGCTGGGTCAACGAACTGGCCTACTCGGTGCACCTGCTGCTGGGCAAGCAGGCCCAGCCGGGCAACGGCGCCTTCAGCCTGACCGGACAGCCGAGCGCCTGCGGCACGGCGCGCGAAGTGGGCACCTTTGCCCACCGCCTGCCGGCCGATCTGGTGGTGGCCAATCCCAAGCACCGCGCCTTCAGCGAGGACCTGTGGAAGCTGCCCAAGGGCACGTTGAACGGCAAGGTGGGTTCA
>JAJRWA010000210.1 GCA_024277025.1 Candidatus Krumholzibacteriota bacterium
AACTGCGGACTGGTGACGAAATCATCACGCAGAAAATGATGCTGCTCAAATAGAGCCCTCCGGGGTTCTACCCACCAGAGAGACCCCGGGGTTTGTACCCGGGGTCTTTGCTTTGTATGGCGCGTGACAATTGTGATACACTGGTTGCAGGATTGGATGACCTATGCGCTTGGGAATTCCGGCTATATCGTAGACAACTGGCAACACTGTCACTCGGGATGGGGGCCATCGTGGGCAGACGTCTCTCTATTCTGGTTGTGCTGCTGACCTTGCTCGCCGCGCTGCCGTCACGAGCTGTCCCGGATCCGGGAGCGGACGCGGAACTGCTCGTCATCCAGGAGCGGCTCAGCGCCAGCGCGTACGAAGAAGTCCTGACCCTGGGCACGGAGCTGCTGGCTGAAATAGCGGTCGCCGAACCGGCCATCCCGTTGCGGGAGGCCCAGGTCCTGGATCTGATGGTCAACGCCGGTTATCGCAGCGCCGCGGTCATGGAGCCGCGGTTTCTGGCCATGGCCGAACGCTCGCTGGCCCTCAACGAGGAACACGCCGGCGCGGTCAGCCTGCCGGTAGCGACGAGCCTGATGCACATGGGAAACCTGCTGAGTCAACGCGGTGATTGGGATCTTTCCATCGAGTACTACCAACGAAGCATCGACATCCTGGCGGCGCTCGGTTCGGAGCAGGACCAGCAACGCGCGGTGGTGCTCAGCAGCAAGGGTGTCGCGCTGCGCCGGTCCGGTGACTATGACAGTGCCCGCCGGTGTTACGGGCAGGCCCTGGCGATCCAGGAGCGTGTGCTGGGGGTGGACCATCCGGATGTGGCTGCGACCCTGAACAATCTGGCCATCGTCAACCGAAGTCTGGGCAATCTGCAGCGAAGCCGGGACATGTACCGGCGCGCCTTGAAAATTCGTGAGGAATACTTTGGGCCGGAGCACGAATGGGTGGCCGAGACCCTGCACAATCTGGCCAACGTGGAAACCGCGCTGGGTGCCTATGACGAGGCGCTCAAAGTCCAGGAACGGGCCGTCGCGATTTTCCGCGTGACCCTGGGTGAAGATCATCAACGGTACATCTGGGCGCGCCTGAATCTGGGGATCTCCTACCTGGAGATGGGCGACTTCGTCAACGCGACGCCGGTCTGTGAGGAGGCCCTGGCTGCGGCCCAGCGTATTTTCGGGCCTGAGCACATCGACACGACCTATTGTCTGGACGCCTTGGGCTCGTGCCGCTACAAGGCCGGCCGGTTTGAGGAAGCCCTGGTCCTGTATGCCCACTCCCTGGCGATCATCGATGAAGCCATCGGCAAGAACAATCCAGAGGGTGGCGAGACGATGTTCGAGGTCGGCCGTTGCCAACTGGCCTTGGGCCGGCTGACCGAGGGGCTGGCGACCATGAGCCACGCCCTGGCGCTGCGGGAAGAAGCGGTGGGCCCGGATTCGTCGGAACTGTGCGAGATGCTGCACTATGTCGGCGATGCTCATCGGCGTCTCGAGCGACCCGGTGATGCCCTGGGATTCGCCCGGCACGCCGAGCGGATCCTGCGGCGGGCCACCGGCACCGATCACCCCATCTATGCCCGGGCGCTCCTGCAGGAAGCCCGTGCGCGGGCGGCCCTGGGTGAGACCGAAAGGGCGGTCACCCTGGCCCTGACTGCCGAGAACATCAGTCGACGCCACCTACAACGGACCATGCGCGTGCTGTCGGAGGCCCGGGCGCTGGACTATGCAGCCCACCGGGCGCAGGGGCTGGATCTGGCTCTCTCCCTGCTGCCGTTGGGTGTGCCGGATGCCTTGGTGACCGAGGCCTGGGATACCCTCATCCGATCGCGGGCCGTGGTGCTGGACGAATTCACGGACCGCAACACGACGTTGAGCGCCGAGGCCGGGCCGCAGGCGGCGGCCGCGCTCGACAGCTCTCTTGTGGTGCGGCAGTACCTGGCCAATCTCAGCTTGCGGGGGCCCGGCTACGGCGACGACGCCAAGTACCTGCAGACCCTGGAAGCGTCGCGTCAGGAGCTGGATCGCCTCGAGCGGCAACTCTCTCTGGCGGACGCCGGACTGAGCCGAAAGCGTGAAGCTCGTGAGCTGGGCCAGGCCGAGGTCTGGGCCGAGTTGACGCCTGGGACGGCACTGGTCAGCTATGTGCTCTACCAGCGCCCGGTCGGGGATCCGGCCGACGATCGCTACGAAGATCAGGTAATGGCCTTTGTCGCGTCGGCGGATCTGGCCGGACCGGTGGCGGTTGATCTCGGACCGGCTGCGGTCATCACCGACCTGGTGGGTGACTGGCGCGACCAGGTGAGATTCGGCAGCCGGAGCCTGGGTCCGGGAATGGCTCGCGCGGAGCGTGGGCTGGTTCAGGTGAAACAAGGCGCAGGAGGGGGCGGTCTGGAGGCCTATCAGGCGGCGGCGCGGCTGTTGCGGCAGGCTGTCTGGGATCCGTTGGCGCCGTGGACTGGCCGGAGCGACCGCGTGTTCATGGTGCCGGACGGAATCCTGCACCGGGTCAATTTTGCGACCCTGCCGGCCGGTGACGGCAAGTTCATGGTGGAGGATGGTCCGTTGTTGCACACGCTGATGACTGAGCGGTCCCTGGTGCGTTTGGCGGACGTAACCGAGGATCGGCCCGGCGTGCTGGCCATCGGTGGTCCGGCCTTCGGGACCTGCGCCGAGTTGTCCGGCAGCGAAGACGGGGGGCCGGCCGAGCTGCGTGGTCTCAGGTTTGTGCCCCTGCCCTACGCCCGGGCGGAAGTGGACGAACTGGCGGGCCTGTGGCGCGAAACCAGCGGCGGTCCGGATCACGTACTGATCCTGACCGGCGCGGCGGCGACCGAGGACGCATTCCGTCGGAATATCGGCGGTCGCGGCATACTGCATCTGGCGACCCACGGCTTCGTTCTTGCGAGTGACCACGACACCGATGCCGTGATGGATCGTGACCGCACCGGTTCGTTGAATCGCACGGGCCTGGCGTTGGCCGGCGCCAACGACTGGACGCGGGACGACACCGGTTGCCAGGATGGGATCATGACGGCTGCGGAGATCTCGGCCCTGGACATGAGTGGCGTTGACTGGGCGGTCTTGTCGGCCTGCGATACGGGACTGGGCGATCTGACGGCCAGCAGCGAGGGCGTGTTCGGGCTGTGCCGGGCGTTCGCCCTGGCCGGGGCGCGGACCGTGGTGGTGAGCCTGTGGCCGGTGGGGGATGAGAGCACCCGCGACTGGATGCGGGCCCTCTACACCGCCCATCTGGTCGATGGTCTGGACACGGCGGAGGCGGTGCGCTTCGCCCACCAGACGGTTCTTGCCACCAGACGTGCCCACGGTCTGAGCGGTCACCCCTATTTCTGGGCGGGATTCACGGCCGTTGGAGATTGGCAATGAAGGGGAACCCACGGTCTCAAGAGCAGGAAACAGGTCGCAGCGAAGCTGAGCTGGTCGCCGGACTGGCCCGCCGGGACCCGGAGGTAGTCGCGGAATTCATGCGGCGAACCCACGGCCCGGTCTACGCCCTGACGGCAAGGCTCACCCTGGACCCGGACCTGCGCCACGACTGGACCGGGGATATACTGCTGCGCATTGTGGCCGAACTGCAGCGCGGGCGATTCGTCTACCGTTGGCCGGGCTGCCTGTGGTCCTGGTTCCAGAAGCGGAGCTACTTCCTCTTGCTCAATATCCACCGCAGCCATCGTCGGCAGAATGATCGCTGGACGACCGGCGAAACGGGGCAGGAGCTGACCGACCGGTTTGCCGGCAGCCCGTACCCCGATGGTGAGAAGATGCTGGAGGATGTCGAGGCCCGGCGTACGGTGGAAGACTGCCTGGCCAAGTTGCCCAGCGAAGACCAGCGGCGGGCTCTGTCCCAGATCCTGTTCTACGGTCTGTCCTATCAGGAAGTGGCCGACCACAGTGGGGCGGCGCTCAACACGGTGCGCTCATGGATTCGACGCAGCCGGCTGGCGGTGCGCAAATGCGTGGCGGCCGCCTATGGATTCGGGCCCGGTGAGACTCCGTGAATCAGCGCCGGAAATCAGGTGACCGGGTGCAACTCGCGGCCGCCGAAGTTGGTTCTCCCACCAGAAGCCTCGCCAATGGAAGGAATGCGCAGTGACGGATCAAGAGCGACAGCGCCTCTGGCAGCTCATCCTCAGGTACGAGGATCTGGATGCCGGCCAACGCCTTGAAGTGGATCAGGCTCTGGCCGCGGATGCGGACCTGCAACGGGACTGGGCGCGGCTGTGCGATTTGGAGCAACGGGCCCAGCTGAAATGGGCTGCCGAGGACGAGGCATTCTGGCAGCCGGAGCTGGACCGGAAAACTGCGGCAGACTGCCAGGCCAGCTTGTCCGAAGTCCTGGCCCGATTGCCGGCGGCCGCCAACACGGGGGAACGGCCGGACACCCGCCCTTTTGAGCAGAATCGGTCAGCCAAGGGCCCTGCCCGCTCCTGGCAGCTGGTGCCGCCGTTGCGCGTGCTGTGGCCTTTGGCGGCGGTGCTGGCCCTGGTGGTCCTGTATCCGCGGCTGACCTCGCACCAGGATCTGCTTGGCCATCTGGCGGTGCGAACGGTGGATGTGGCTCCGGATGGCACGCGTTCCGGCCAGCCGCCGGTGCCGATTGCGGGGCAACTGCGATCAGGCCAGGCCTTTGTCCTGAGCCTGGATCTCGCCGAGGCCAGTTGGCTGGTCGTCTATCACGTGGATCCGCGGGGGAAATGTGTCCGGATCTTTGACGACGCGGCGGCTCCAGGCGCTTCAGGGATGGTCACGGTCCCGGCGGCCGGCAGCGGTGATTTCTGGGTGTTGGATGGCGAGCCGGGTCTGGAGAGCTTCGTGGTCGGGGCCACGAGTCTGACCGGGCTTGACCAGGGCGCGCTGACCATCGACCTGGCCGACGGCTGCGCCGGATCCGGCAATCGCACGACAAAAGTGGCGGCCGTGTCGGCGGCGCTTGGCCGCCAGATGAGCGAGGTGCAGGTGTTGACGTTCGAGCATTTGCCACTGGAGTAGGTTCCTGAACATCCCGCTGGAGGACCGCCGGGCTCCCGGTGTCCGCCGGTGTGGCGACTAATCCCTCTGAGTATGGTAGGATCCATGGGACGCGCCTTTCTGGGCGCGGTCCTGGTCTGCCTTGGGGGAATGGTGACAATGCCGATTCATGGCTGGACTTTCTTGCAATCACCGAAACTGATCCTGGTCGCGGCCGGCCTGCTGCTGCTCTTGTCGGGACGGGTTGTCGCTCGCCAGGCCGTGGCTGCCGACGATCCGGTCTCCCACATCGAAGGCCTCTGGCGCGACGGCAGAAGAAGCGCAGCCCATGCGGCCGTCGACAGTCTGCTGCCCCTGTCGCGGGCCGGGCAGGACACGCTGCTTTCCGGCCGCTTGCTCGTGCTGCGCGGCCTGATGCACACGGCCATCGGCAACGGCGGCCAGGGCGAGGCGCCGCTGCACGAGGGGCTGTCCCTGGTGCGTGCCGCCGGGGATGCCAAGTGGGAGATGATCGCCCTGCGCTGGTACGGCGTGGCCCTGGGCCAGAACCTCAAGGAACAGGAATCCCGTCAAGCCTATCAGGACTTGCTCGACCTGGCCCAATCAGAGCGCGACCCGGGCCAGGAGGCCTGGGCCGAATCCGGACTGGCCTACCAGGCGCGCCGGTCCGGCCAGTTGCTGGCGGCCCGGGACGGATACCAGCGAGCCGTGGCGCTCTTTCGAAAGGCCGACAATGCCCGCGGTGAACTGTTTGCGCTCAACGGCCTGGGCAATGTGCTGAACTGGCTGAGTGACTACGACGGGGCGAGGCGCTGCTACCAGGAAACGCTGACCACCAGTCGCCGGATCGGGGCGGCCTTCACCGAGGCTCTGGCAGCCAACAACCTCGGCACCCTCAATTTCGCCCTGGGCGATCCGGGCGAGGCCCTGGCCAATTTTCGCCGGGCCCACGAACTGCAGCTGCAGGACGGCAACCTGCGCGAGGCCATCGGCGCTGCGCACAATATTGCGATCTGTCTGACTTATCTCGGCGAGTATGACCAGTCCCTGGACCTGCTCGACGAAACGGTGGGGATTTGCCGGGAGCGCGGGTATCGCGAACTGGAATACGCCGCGCTCACCCAGCGGGGGCTGGTGTTGACCCAACAGAATCGTCTCAGTCAGGCCGAGGCGGTCTTTGCCGACCTGCAGGCCTGGCCGGAGGCCATGCCGGACACTCGCCTTCTGGAAGCAATACTGGGACACGCTAACGTGCTGAGCATTCAGCAGCGCAACGTCGAGAGTCTGGCGCTGCTGCGAAAGCACGCTCCGGCCGCCCGCGCGTGCAGTGATTCCGGGTTGCGGTTGGCCTATCTGGCCCGGCTGGGGCGTCAGTTCAATCGGACGGGCCGACCACGCCAGGCCCTGGGGCCGCTGCTTGCGGTGGCTGCCGAGGCTGATTCCCTCCAGCTCGACGATCCCCTTCTGCTGTCGCTCATGGAAGCGGGATCTGCCTACCGGGAGCTGGCCCAACCCGATAGTGCGGTGGTCTACTATCGGCGCGCCGCCACGGTCTGGGAGCGGGAGCGGCAGGTGCCGCTGGATCCGGTGTGGCGCGAGCGGCGCGGCGTGGCCGGCAAGACAATCTACACGGAGCTGGCCGCCCTGGTTCTGGCTGGTGCGGCCACCGCTGGGCCGGCGGTGGAACCGGTCGCAACAGCCTACGGGCTATTGCAAAGGTTCAAGGCCCGTACCCTGCTGGAGCGCATGAGCGGTCCCGGTGACGTCTCGCTGTCCGGGACGCCGGCTGCCACGCTGCCTGAATTGCAGCAGGTGCTGCTGGCCGGGGATGAAGTCCTGCTCGACTTCTTCACGGGCCGCCGCCAGTCCTATCTCTTTGTCGTCACGCGGGAGTCCCTTGCCGTGCACGAATTGCCGGCCGCGAACGACCTGGATGGGAAGATCGGACTCTATAGGGATCTGGTCCTGTCGGCAGACTCGAACTCGTTTGGCGCTGCTCTGGTGGACTCCACCTAGCGGACCTTGTGGGAACTGCTGCTGCGGCCCGCAGCCGTGACTTTGGGCACCAACCGTCAGGTCGTGTTCTGTCCCGATGATGAGTTGAATCGATTGCCCCTGTCGCTGTTGTTGCGGTCAGTGGCCCCGGGCGAACTTCG
>JAJRWA010000019.1 GCA_024277025.1 Candidatus Krumholzibacteriota bacterium
CGTAATGGCGTCGAGGTGCAGCAGGCGCACGTTGTCGGGATAGCGGCGCAAGGCCTGATGGATCAGGTCCGAGGCCAGCCCGAGCCGGCCAACGGTCGCGTAGCCGGCGGCCAGCCACCAGGTGTCGTCCGGACCCTGGGGGCCTTGCTGCCACGTCTCATACATCTGGTTCACGACGCCGGAGAGGGACTGGTCGGCTGCGCTTTGGGTCCGGTAGGCAGGTCTGCCGCGATCATCCCGGCCGGAAATACCGGGAAAGACCATGCCGGCCCCGGATCGGGATACCAGAGCCGAGCGTATCAGGGAGCGATCGACGTCGGACTCCCCGTGTTGAATGGCCTGCGGCAGAAGAATCAGCAGGGCCAAGACAGCCGCCAGCACGGTTCCACCCAGGGCCAGGGCCGGAATCGGTCGCCACGCCCGAGGTGTGGCCTGGTCGCGGGCGTCAGCTGTGGCGCCTCTTTGCGTTCCGGGCCGGAACAGCCCCACGGCCTGAGCCGCCAGGTCTTGCGGTACCTGTTCCGCCATGCCCAGCAAATGGGCGCCCCGGTACCGAACGGCTTCAGCCCAGGCCGCCTGGCACTCCGTGCAGTCGGCCAGGTGGGCCAGTAGGGAAGGGTCCGTGCCGTCGGGTCCCTCGTCGGCCAGTTGGGCCAGATCGTTCAGATCCAGGTGGCCGTCCGGGCGAGTGGGGTTGTCCGTCATTTTCTACACCTCTGTGGCTGAATTGCTGCCTGGTTTTCACCACTCGCAGCAACGGAGGAGTTATTCGGATCACCAGCGGAAGTTGACGGCAGAATCGGCCCGGTTACGAATAAAAGTATCAGGCCCAGGGCTGCTCCGGCGGGACCGAGCAGCCGTCGTAACCGGCGCGTGGCCCGGCAGATCATCGTATAGACCTCACGCTGTCCGCTGAGTTCCAGTTCCACGGCGATGCGGTGGGCTGGCCAGCCGTCGTCGAACCGGAGTTCCAGGGCTCGCCGCTCCTGTGTGGGGAGTTCTTTCATCAATTCGCGAATCCTCGCGATGGTCTGTCTGGTTTCCTTCTGAAACAGGTCCATCTCCGGCGTCGCCAGCGCCGACTGTTCCCGGGCTTCGCGGGCGGCCGCATCCATGAACTCCAACAGGCGGCCCGTGACAACGCCCGCGGAAGTGGCCTGCAGATCCCACAGGATTCGGCGCAGAGCCCGGCTGCTGATGGCTTCTTCAATCTCGACCAGAATGGCCGCCAGGGTCTCGCCATCAGCCAGAGCACCGGCTCGGGCCAACTCGTGGCGCACGGCCTCGTAGCCCGCGCCATCCCGGTAGAACCGCTTGAACACGAGGCGGCAGCGGTCGTCGAGATCAGCCAGGCCGGCCGGGTCTTCACGCCTTCCCCGCACGCTGCGCAAATGGTCAAAGACCGTGCTGCGCGCCACCAACACCAACCAGGACCCCAGCGACGAGCGGCCGGCGAATCCCTGCAACGCACTGTTGGCCAGGCGTTCCATCACTTGCACCCAGACATCGCGGACCTCATCGTCATCAAAAAGGTACCGGCGCAGAACCGAATAGATCAGGCCGGAATAACGGTCGATGAAGAGGTGCCAATCAGGTTCGGATCCGGCCAGGATACGATCGACAAGATCGCGCTCGGCGGCGAAGTTGTCGGATCCGGTGGTCATGGTTTGCTCCCGGGCTGATCCTGGCTGCACGGCGATGGGCTTCGAGTGTTACACTAAAGCAGTCGCAGCGGGAAATCCAGTACCAGTGCCGGCATCCGCGTGGTACTTCTGACTGGATTGAGTCACGCCGAAGCAAGGAGGGGACTTCACGACATGATGTGCCGCGGCCAATGGACAGTCCCGCTTCTCGCGGCCCTGTGTTGTCTTGTGATCACCGGTTGCGCCGGACAGGACGAGAGTCGCTCGCAGAGCGTCGTGCGGCAGGCGCCATTTCTGACGGCGGCCGAAGCCCGGGCGTTGTCGAACCCGAACCCGGACGTGTTTGCTGATCTGGCTCGGCATCTGGGTGGCGATCGACTGATACTGCTGGCGGGCGAATTCGTGTCCACCGTCTATGGCGACTCACTCCTGGCTGCAGCCGAGCGCGAGGCCATGTTGTCCGGCTACCGGAGAGTGACCAGGGCCCTGCAGGAGATCAATCAGTGTCCCGAGTTCCAGGCCGAGCAGGAATTCTTCCAGGGCCTGCCACGGCCGGCGGCGCGGCGAATACTGGATCTGGCCCGGCAACAGGATCAGATCTTCACTTCCCATGACCTGACACCGGCGGATCGGCTTGAACAGGTGAGTGAGGTTCATGGCAAGCTTCTGGCTGCCGGCTATGATCTGGCCGTCGCCCGGGGCTGGAGCTATCGCGGAACCTTGGCGACTCGAATCGGCCAGCCGGATCTGGCCCGCGAGATGTTCACCGCCGGCCTGGATCATAGCCGCCTGCGGAACCTGCGCTCGGCCCGTTGCAACGCCCTGGCGTCCCTGGTCATGCAGGGCTTCGCCGAGGGGAAAAGCGATTCGGCCAGTGTCATGTTGGCGCGGGGGCTCAAACTGGCCGAGGACTCCCGCCTGGGCAGCCAGGTCGGCCGGCTGCTGACCTTGTCGGGCTTCCAGGCGTTCAATCAGGGCCACTACTCGACGGCGGTCCATTTCTTCGAGGAAAGTGTGGCCGCCTGCCGCAACCTGGGCAGCCCGGTCAGGGGCTTGGCGTATCTCGGGATTCTGATGCGTCTTTACGCGGCCATGGAATCCTGGACGATGGTGGACCAGGTTGCCCAGCGCGCGGATGTGCTGCTGGCCGTGGCAGAAGAAACCGGCAATGATGATGCGCTGACGTCTCTGCAGATTATTCGCCAGGATGAGATCAGGGCCCGGTCCGCCATGGCCCGTGGGCAAGTGGAGCAGGCGGATGCAGCCTATAGTGATCTTTGGCAGCGGGTCCTGGCGCAGCCGTTCGAGGAGGCCAGCCTCGTGGCGAACTTCTGGATCATGGGGCTGCTGGACCATGATCGGGCCGACCTGGCGGCTGCCGCCCTGGCGCGGGCCGAGGCCTGTGCGCGGGAATCCGGCCTACGTCACATGCTGGTTCGCATCCCCTTCTGGCAGGCGCGGGTGTTCTTTCAGCAGGGTAAGATCGATTCTGCCAGAATCCGTCTGGCCGAGTATGCCGCCGCGGGGTTGACCCAGTCCCGGTGGACTTCTGATCTGCAGGTTCCCTACTACGCCTTGCACGCCAGGCTGTTGGTGGGGATGGATCGCCAGGCTGCCGCAGTTTCGCTGACCGAAGGCTTGGCCGCGCTGTCGGAGCACATGGCGGCCAGCGATGCCGGCGCTGGGGCCTTCCTGGACTTGAACCGGGCGCGGAGTTTGCGCTGGGCCGCCCATGACATCATCGGCACGACGCCCGAAGTCGGGTACGGTCTGGAATTGATGTGGCGGCGGCTGTTGGGGGTCACGGGCCGCCACCGGAATCCGCCCTTCACCGCCCAGGTCGAGTTGGGGACTGAGGCGCTGCGAACGGCGAAACAGGCCGAGGCGCGGCTGAACTCGCTGGGGGCTGTCCACCTGCTGTATCAGGTCCGTGGTTCGCAGGTGATTCGGTGGACCGCCGCCGGGAGTGTCGCGTGTGATACCCTGGCCGTGTCTGCCGGCAGGCTGCGCCGTCTGACGGCGGCGGCGCTGGCCTCCCTGGCCGAGGATCCCGGCGATCCGGATGCTGTCGTGGGCCGGAGCCTGGCCGCCGTTCTGGGGGACTTGGCCAAAGCCCTGCTGCCGGAATCGTTGCACGCTGTCGAAGCCGCCGATTGGCCGTCCGTCCTGCTTCTCAGTGGCGAGGGTTTTCTGGCCCAGATTCCGTTCGCGCCGCTGAATGTGGGTACGGACCACCAGTATGTTCCGCTGGCCAGCCGGATGGACTTGTCCTGGGTTCGGGACCCGGCAGGGAGCAGGTTGGCTGGGGGCGGAGGGACGAACCTCGTCGTTGCCGACCCGGAGATCGATCCGGCCCTGCGTCGCCGCTACAGTTCGCTGGCGCCGCTGGTGGGAGTTGAAGACGAGCTGGCGGCGATCCGCAGCATCATGCCGACCGAAGTCCTGCGGGGGCCGGCGGCAACCA
>JAJRWA010000211.1 GCA_024277025.1 Candidatus Krumholzibacteriota bacterium
CAGGCCGTGATCCGCCCAGAAACGACGCCAGCGAGTGGCCTCCTGGTTCGTCGTGTGCCACGATCCAGGGAAGAATTGTGGTGACACTCCGGCGAGTGTGGCCTGGCGGGAGATGGGGGTGAGGGTGGGCACCCAGGCGAACAGGCTGGCTGCCTGTAGTTGCCACGGTTGTCCCTCTTCGGCCCAAACGTCACGGATGACGCGCCACTGATCCAGGGCCAGCCCATCAATCACGACCAGCGCCAGGCGTGCACCGGGATGCTCCTGGCGATAGGCTGCCAGGTAACGTGGGACCTGATGTAGCATCACAGGCATGGGCAAGTAGGGCTGGTTGTGGAGCGTATAATACAGGAAGCCAGACCACCGGTCTTGCAGAAAGGCGAAGAAATCGGTGGCGTTGCGTAGCACTCTCTCCAGCGGCCACCCGTCAAGGGCGGGATTCCGGCACAAAGTTTTCAACAGCAACTCATCGAGCACGAGCGGGACGACCTGCGCCCGGACGTGGCGCGACAGGAGCAGCTTGAGCACATCGGCCGGCGTTTTGAGCAGTTCGGGCACGATGCCGAACACGTGCTTGAGCACAAAGAGCTTGCTGGCCCGGTCCCCCATCTCCGGTCCCGTGTACTGTCGGTACGCCTCGTGGAGCGGTTGCAGGTAGGCGACGTCCAGTTCGCTGACCACCGGGTAGCTCAGTTTGGGAAAGAGTTCGGGCAGACTGAAATGCAAGGTGCGCCCGCTTTGTAACAGGTCGTAGGGCAAGGTCTGCAGCGACGACTGGGATGAGCGCAGGATGACCACCAGGTCGGTGGGCTGGTTCCCGTCCCAGTGCTGGCGGTAGCCGGACTCATAGGCGTAGCGGAAGGCGATGGGGTCCTCGAAGGGGAGCAGATCGAAGCCGCGGACCCGGATGGCGGCCAGCAACTCCTCCTCCAACAACAGACCGTCGGGGTCGGCCACCAGAGTCAGCCTCTGCGTGGGTTCTGTGAAGTGCCGCAGGATGTGGTCCCGCCAGTCATCAGCCAATGACAGTTCCCTCTACTTCCTCTCTACCAGCGGCATGTAGCTTCACTTCTCGTCCCATACTCACACCCTTCAAGTTGCGGCGATGCCCGCTCCCCATAGCAAACTGCCCAGGAAATCGCGGGCCAGCCCTCGCTTCAACGAGTCATGATAAGGTTGGTTACGGAAGTTGCGCAGGCACTCGTAGCAACTGGTTTCTTCACCACATTCACATTGGTCCACGCGACGCCAGGTAGCCCGGAAGACATCTCGCAATTCGTCGGCAATGCGGCGCACGTGGCCGGCGCCGCCCGGCACGTTGTCGAAGAGCACCATGGCTGGGGCGATGCCCGCGCTGTAGCGATACAGCGTTCCATCCAGGTCACCCCGCCGGATGCCGAGGGCTTCGCTGGCCCCTTCCAACAAGGCATAGAGCAGCGAGAGCCACAGTTCGTAATCGGCAGTTGAAGCCATGACCCCGTCAAAACGCAGCTCCAGGACGTCGGTGATGAACTCGTGTCCCAGGTGATGGGTGTAGAGCCGGCCACGGCACGGTTTCCCGGTGCGGGGGTTGCGGTGAGCGGATGGGGTGCGCTGGCGCCGCCCTGTCGGTTCCCCGGGTGCGGGCTGGGCGAAACCGCACGTGTAGCAGACCCGGAAGCCACGGTTGAGCGGGCCCGGGTTCACCAGGGCCAGCTTGCCGTAGCGCGAGTACCGCTGCCATACCTGCGCCCGCGCACTGGACAGGGTTGGCACGTCTTCGAGAGATGGTTCGGTGGATACCCCTTCCTCGGTGGGGATGGCATATTCGGCAAAGTAGACCCGCGACGAGTAAATCCGCTGGGGGCGGGCTTCTCCCGATGGCCGTGGATTGTCTCTTACAATGAACCCAAACTCAGGGATGATAAAACTGCCGTAAAGTCGTGGCCAGCCGAACAGATGGCCGCCGCAAACGGTGCAGGGCCCCTCGATGCGGGTCGCCGAGCGATGGAAACGACCGCACTCCGGACAGACAGCATAATGGTAAGTCGGCCAATCCCGGTCGGGTCGCTTGTTCAGTCCCCCGCTGGTCCAGATGTGCTTGGCCGCCACCACCTCGCCACCCGGCGCGTACTCAGAGATGGCGATGCGCAGGTCACGTTGCAGCTCTATGCGTTCGGCCTGCGGTATCGGAAGGTGATTTGTCCTGAGTTCGACGACGTCGGTGGGGAAGCCATACTTGGGCAGCACGTTGCGAGAGCCCAGGAAACCGAGCAGGTTGCGACCGCGCACCGTCCTGGCCACCCGCTGGAAGTGCTGGCCCCGTTGGTAGTTGCGCTCGGCCACCGCTTCCTCCTCCAATTGACGCAACAGTGCCAGGTCATCCGTCACCTCCTGGATCACCCGGTCGAGGATGCCATCGCCGTCGTCATTCCACAAGTTGGGCAGCCACTCCCAGTCAGCGATACCCAATTCATCCTGCAAGTCCCCAGGGACAATTCGTTGCAGCGCCTGTCTTACCTGCGGCGGCTGGGCCTCGACGTACTCCCGAAGCAAGTCCGGCCCTGTCAGACCGGGCTCATCCGGGTCGAAGAAAGCGCCCACGCTGCCAAAGCTCCTA
>JAJRWA010000212.1 GCA_024277025.1 Candidatus Krumholzibacteriota bacterium
GCAAACGGCGCACACACTCGGCCGCCCCCGAACAGATCGAACGGTTGAAGTGCACCGTGATGTAATCCGAAGAGTAGTTCTGCAGGAGATCGTTGGTGCAGCGATTGGCATCGCTGTACTCATCCTGCACGTGGGCACCGTCGCAAAAGGGCTTGTTCTGCGAAGCGCCGCATCGGCACAGAAAGGCCTTTTTCTTCTGCACGGTGATGTCCTCACCGTCGGTCGTCTGCAGGACGGGGAACGGCATGTCTTCAGCGGCCAGAACCAACGGGCCATCGGGATTGAGCGTGATCTTGAGCGGCATGGATCTCACCTCATCGTCTGTGGACCATGGGCGAGAACTATCGGAGTGATCATAACAACAGGTCACCAGAACGCAATCCACGATTGGCCTATTTCCGCTGGACAGTTGACCGCCTCTGGACAAATCCAGATGTTTTCCGTATTGTATTGTAACTTGAATAACCTGGTTTGGTTCATTCGGTTAATAGCAATATGTCGAACCCTCGACAAAGTTATCGCTCGGCTTTTTGGGGAGGTCCAAGATATGAAACGGCAATTCTCAAGCATGAAGAGGCGGAGATCCGCGATATTCGCCCCGCTGGTGGTCACGATCCTGATCCTGGCCGGAAGTTTCCCGTCCGCGCTGGCAGTCACTCCCTGCCTGGACTACACCGGCCTGCAGCACCAACTCGGCGAGTTGTTCCTGACCGGATCCACCGTCGACACCGTTCTGAAAGGCACGTACGCCTTTTCGGCCACCAGCAGTTCCGGAGTCCAGGTCTCCGATGTAACCGACCAGACCGCGCCCGTACTCGTAGCGACGTATGACGCCCGGCAGGCCTGGCGCCTGGCCCTGATGGGCGATTATCTGGTGGTCAGCACCGGGGTCGACAGCCTGATCATTCTGGATGTCACCGATCCGACCCAGCCGCAGCCTACCGGCGCCCTGGTCACCAGCGCAGCTACCGCTGGGATCACCGTCGTGGGCAGCACGGCTTATCTGGGGCTTTGGGACGGCACGCTGCTGGTGGTCGACCTGACGGACCCGACCCTGCCGACGGTGCTGGGCAGCCTCAACGTCGGCAATTCGGTCCGCGACATTGCCCTGGCTGGCGGTGTCGCTTATCTGGCGACCTTCACCACCGGCCTGCAGGTGGTCGATGTTTCGCTGCCGGCGACGCCGACCTGGCTCGGCGAACTGACCACGATCGGGCTTGTCGAGGAAGTCGTGGTGCAGAACTCCCTGGCCCTCGTCACGTCATCGGACACGGGCTTTCTGGTCGTCGACATCAGTGATCCGACCGCGCCGGCGCAACTGGGCCTGCTCCCGCAGGTCAGTGGCGAGGCCCCGCTGGGCCTGGCTGTCGTCGGGCAGTACGCGTACATGACCACCTTCGGCAAGTTCCTCCGCACCGTCGATTTCAGCGATCCGGCCAACCCATACGAGGTGGCGGAACTCGAGATCTTCGCCGGCCTGGTGAACATCGTCGTCGGCAGCGACGTCGCCTACCTGTCGGCCAGCTGGAGCGGCCTGGTTCTGGTGGATGTTTCGTCACAGCAGGCCGCTGCCACCCTGGGCACGATCAACCTGCCCAGCTCCTCGCTCGATGTCAGTGTCGTCGGTGATCTGGCCTTTGTCGCGGCCCTGAACAGCGGCCTGCAGATCGTCGACGTGACCGACCCGGCGGCCATGACCCTGGTCAGTGACGTACCCCTGGCGGGTTCAACCTGGGGTGTCGCCGCCCAGGGCAGCCTGGTCTATCTCGCCAACAGTTCGATCGGCCTGCAGATCGTCGATGTGAGCGTGCCGGGCGCGCCCCAGCTGGTCGGAGCGGTGGCCGCTCCCTGGTCCGCCCACTCGGTCGCCGTGGCCGGCGACCGGGCCGTCGTCACCTCGACCATCAACGGGCTGTACGTGATGGATGTCAGCGACCCCGCGGCTCCCGTCGAACTGGGCAATATGGCTCTGCCGTCGACGAACAACGGCGGTCACGTCGCGCTGGCCGGCGACCTGGCCTACGTGACCAACGGGGCGGCCGGCCTGCAGGTGGTCGACATCAGTGTGGCCAGCGCCCCGGCCATTATCGGTTCCCTGGATCTGGGCGTCGAGGTGGTGGGCCTGGACCTGATGCCCGGCTACGTCCTGGTGGCGGCCAACGCGCGCGGCCTGGTCGTGGTGGATATCAGCCAGCCGAACGCTCCGTTCGTCGCCGGTGAGATCGCCACGGACGCCCAGGCCTTCGGCGTGCACTACAACAACGGTGTGGCCTATGTCGCGGACGGCCCCGGCGACCTGATCGTGTTCGATCTGACAGTCCCCACCACTCCCGTCCGGCAGGGATCGCTGGGTCTGCCCGGCACGGCCTACACCGCCCGGACAGCCGGCGACTTCATCCTGATCGCCAACGGCTCGGGGGATCTGGCGGCCGCACCGCTGCACTGCGCGGCAGTCTCGGCGGTCCGGGAAGTCCGGACCCTGCCGACCGGGCCGCTCGTGCTGCGCGGCAACCAGCCCAACCCGTTCAATCCGGTGACCACCATCAGCTTTGAACTGGCCGCATCACTACCTGTTACCTTGCGC
>JAJRWA010000213.1 GCA_024277025.1 Candidatus Krumholzibacteriota bacterium
CCGTCAAGCGGACTGCCCGCGGCAACGCGCGGCACCTACGCCGGCGTGGCGGCCAAGGCCGACCATCTGGTGGCCCTGGGCGTCACGGCGGTCGAACTGATGCCGGTTCACGCCTTCGACTGGCAGGATGCGCCGGACGGTCGCGTCAACTACTGGGGCTACAGTCCGCTCTCCTACTTCGCCCCCCATCCCGGCTATGCCGGCGGCGGGGACCCGACCGCGGTGCTGGATCAATTCCGGGACATGGTGCGCGCCCTGCACCGGGCCGGCTTGCGCGTCATTCTGGATGTGGTCTACAACCACACCGCCGAAGCGGGACCCGACGGGCCAACCGTCAGTTGGCGCGGCTTCGACGAGGCGGCGTATTACCTGCTGGACGAGGACTTCGGCCTCTACCGGGACTTCACCGGCTGCGGCAACACCTTCAACGCCAACCACCCGGTGACCCGCCGCCTGATCAGCGATTCGCTGCGCCACTGGGTGCGCAACTGCCACGTCGACGGTTTTCGTTTTGATCTGGCGGCCGCCATGGCCCGCGGTGATGACGGCGAACCCCTGGCCCGCCCGCCGGTGTTGTGGGCCATCGACACGGATCCGTTCCTGGCCGGTACCCGACTGGTCGCCGAAGCCTGGGATGCGGGAGGCCTGCAACTGGTCGGTGATTTCCCGGGTCAGCGGTTCGCCGCCTGGAACGGTCCGTACCGCGACACGGTGCGGCGCTTCTTCAAGGGTGATGAAGGCGTCATTGAGGAACTCATGGCCCGGATCGTGGGCAGCCCGGATCTGTTCGCGGCCAACGGGGGACGGCCCTCATCGAGCATCAACTTCGTCACGGCGCACGACGGGTTCACCCTGCGGGACCTGGTGAGCTACGAGCACAAGCACAACCTGGAGAACGGCGAGGACAACCGGGACGGCTCGGACCACAACCTCAGTTGGCACAGCGGCACCGAAGGGCCCACCGACGACTCCCGGATCAACGCCCTGCGCGCCCGCCGCCAGCGCAATTTCCTGACGCTGCTTTTCTTCTCCCACGGCACGCCCATGCTGCTGGCCGGGGACGAGTGGGGTCAGTCGCGGCAGGGCAACAACAACCCCTGGTGCCTGGACAACGAACGCAACTGGCTGGACTGGGAACTGGCCGATCAGAACGCCGACCTGTTGTGTTTCGTGCGCGGCCTCTCCGCTCTGGCCAACGGTCTGCCGCTGCTGACGACCGACCATTACTGGACGGCCACGAGTCCGGAACGGCCGGGCGAAATCTCGTGGCACGGACTGCAGCCCGGCCGTCCCGACTGGCGTCCCGCCTCGCGCCATCTGGCCTACGAATTGGCGCCGCCCGCCGGAGATGAACACGTCCTGGTTCTGCTCAACGCCGAGGAAAGAGTCTGTATTTTTGAACCGGCGACCCCGCCGGCGGACACCACCTGGCATCTGATCGTCGACACTGGCGCAGCGGCAACTGACGGCTGCGCACCTGCCGGTACCTCCCTGGCCAAGATCGAAGGCCCGATCGAGGTGCCGTCCCACACGGTCATGGTCCTGGTTTCACGCGCCTAAAATGTTTAGTGGTGGGCATCTGCCAACATATACGGATTTCCGTAGCTAAAATTCCAATGTTTTTCTAAATTTATCGCCCCAATCATCAGGGAATCTGATAGATTACCCTCCGTTACAGACCGGGGGGGCTAACTCGAATCGTTTGCTTCCTGAAGTGCAACTTGGCTGACATCTAGCTTTACATCTCGCCGGATTCGCCCAGCCTCCCCACGTCTGTAAAAAAAGCCGCTCCCTTCGCCCGGGGCGGCTTTTTTTGCTAACGCACAGCAATCGGCGTCTAGTAACGACGGCTCCACTTCAACTCCAGCCCCGAGTCCTCTTCGCCCTGGCCATAGGTCGTTACCAGGCGGAACAGGCGGCTCAGGCTGTACTCCATGGTCAGGAAATAGGTGCCGCTCTTTTCTAGGCTGTGGTGGTACTTCAACATCACTTTCGGACTCAGGTATTTGCCCACCATCAGGGTCGCGTCGCCCGCCGAACCCGAACCCACCTCGACCATGTCCACACCGAAGGTCGAGGACATCCGGTTCTGCAGTCCGGCCGTGCCGAACACCATGGCCAGGCCGGCCAGATTCTGGCGCAGTTGCTGTTCGGCGTTGACCTCGCCCCGCACGCCGCCACGCTGGTCATCATCCAGTTCACTCAACGGCCGGCCGAACAGCAGCACCCCCATGATGTCCTGCTCCTCCAGATCCGGCTCCGAACTCAGTTCGATAACCGGGCTGGTGGCCCGGCCCGAAACCATGATGCGCACCAGGATGCCGTTGACCGTTGTGCTCAGCAACATGTCCAGGTCCGGATCGGTCGGGACGCGACCGGCAAAATTCACCTCGGTGCGCTCCAGATCGAAGACTCGATTCATGAATTGCAACTGCCCCTCGACATTGTGTATCTCACCCTGGATGCAAGGCTGGGGCCTGCCTTCATCATCGAAACCACGTGTGATCTTCAGCGCGCCGGCCAGTTCCGTGTTCAGGCCATAGCCGTGCAGCCGCAGATTCCCCGGCAGCACGACTTCCAGATCCAGGTTCGGCAGGGCACCGGGCCCGCCCGGGCCCACCGCCGGTCCCTCTTGTTCGGGCATGACATAGACGGCCAGGGAGTCGGGCAGCGGGGCCAGCGAATCCGCAGTTACCAGAGACCACAACATGGGCTCACCCTCCGACGGGTGCAGGTTGCGCGGCAATTCGGGAATCCGGAAGAAGCCCGACTCGACTTCGATGCGGCCGCTCACCGTCTGGTCCGTGACACTGCCGGCCAACTGGACATCCACCGCCAGGTCGATCCGGGACCGGTTGGGCAGGGCCACGTGCAGATCCGGTGCCAGGATATGGCCGTCCACCCGGCCGACCGCCGCGGAGTCGGTCGGTGCCTGGCCGCTCATCGGCGCCCACACGTCGGCCGCCACCGACAGGTCACCGGTCACCTGAACCTCCGGCGGCATCAGGCTGTTCACATACTGCAGGGTCAGATTCTGCGGGGGAATCCGCAGGTGGCCCAGCCGCTGCCGATCCAATTGCCAGTGCCCGGCCTGGTCCAGGCCGCCGGGAAGATTGACGTGGCCGGTCAGGACGGTCGAGTCGGACACGACGACCGCCAACTTCGCGGCCACCCCATTGGTATCGGCTGCGGCCACCGCGAACTCGACGTTCAGGCCCAGCGACGGTTCCGCGCGGTGGGGCAGCAGGCGGGCCGCCAGGCTTCCCTTCACCATCGGAGACCCGCGCGCGCCGCGCACCGATCCCGTCGCCGAGAGCGAAAAATCCCGACCGCCGTCGGCGGACCAGAACGGGCTCGGCAAGACCCGGTTCAGGAATGCCTCGGTCAACAGCGCCGTCACCTCGCTCGACAGGTCCACCTGCGCCGAATCTGCGCGGCCACTGACCATGATCCGCCCGGGCGCGCCACCAAAGACCAAAGGCGTCAGTTTGAGTTCATAGGGTTCCGGGCCAATTGTCAACTCGACCGGTTCAGCCAGCTCCAGCCTCTCGCCAACGACATCCAACACCAGGCTGTCCAGGCTTACCCGACTGCGGCCGGTGCGGCCCAGAGAGTCCGCCGCCGCCCGGATGCCCAGGGCCAACCGCTCATCGCCGCGCCAGGCGGCCAGAACGCCGCCGACGGTCAGCGAGTCATTTTCACCCCGCGCCAAAGTCACCGACGTCGCCAACGAATCCAGTTGCACACCCGCCGCGTCCAGGCCTCCGCCGGCGCTGAAATCCACACGCCCGCCCTGGGGATCAGCGACCAGCTCCAGGTCAAGTCGCGGCACACGTACGCCCTGGCCGATCAGCCCACCCTGCAGGGACAGCCCGACCGTCGGCCTGACCAGCGGACCATTGACCTGGGCCGACAGGTCCCCGGCCACGGTCGTCGTCGTATCACCAGGCGCCAGCACCGCCACCAACTGCGAGTCGGCGATCGCCGCCCGCACCGAGAGCGCCACCTCGCCTTGCGCCAGGGAGCCGGCTGCCGTCAGCGAAGCACCCAGCAGCGACAACTCGAGAGTGTCCAGGTCCACGGACGCAGCCGGCAGGCCGTTCGCCGTCAGCGAGTCCAGGTCAGCCGCCATATGCGCCGCCAGCAGACCCCGGTTCAACCACGTGGTCGGCCCCAGGTCCAGGCGCAGACTCAGTTCAGCCGCCGGATGTGTGTAACGGCCGTCGAGGGTCAGACTCCCGGCAATGCGGTCAAAGCGGGAGTGCGGAAAACCGGTCGGCAACAGGGACTTCAGCTCGACGGCCCCAGGCAACTCGAAGGCACTCGCAAACGAACCGTGCCAGGATTCGCCATCCCGGACCAACTCGCCCGTATTGCGCACGCGGACCGGGCCGGTGGCCTGCCACCAGGCTTCCGCGGCCCCGCTCGAACCCGGTGTCCCGTTGGCGGCCAGATGCAGGGTCAGGCTGTCCATCACCGCGGTGACGGCGCCGCCCGTCAGGCTGTCAGCCGCCGCCTTGAGCTGCATACCGAAGCCGAGATGAGCCAGCGAAACCACAGTGGCATGACCGGTCAGTGAATCCAGGACCGTGGTGGCCAGATCCACCTGGAGATGTTCGACGACAGCGCTTGCCGGTCGCCCGTACCCGGCCTCCAGGCCGCCCCGGCAAACCAGGTCAGCCAACGACGCATCCACCGTCAGCGCCGCCGCCTCAAGTTTGATCAACCAGTGTGCAACCGCCAGGGAAGGCAGTCCCGGCACCGAACCGGACCGCAGCACCCACCCCTGCGACGACGCGCCCGGATCCGCGGCCTCGGTCACCGTGTCCGCCTCGGCCGCCAGCGCACTCAGCAGCGCCTCGATCGCCGGCACATCGACCCACTGCACGACAAGCTGCAGCGAGTCCACGCGCACGTCCCGCGCCCGCAGCGCCTGCGTGTCCAGCTGCACATCCAGCAGTCGCACCTGGACCAGGGTGTCGGGTCCATCGGTCCATACCAGATTCTGCAGGCGCAAGTGCCCCAGCTGCGGCCACTCCATCGCGCCCGTGGTCACCTCGCCGGGCAACGAAGGCGCCGCCAGGCGCAGGCCCACCCCCAGCAGCCGCTCGCGCACCGTCGCGCTGCCCAGCAGCCCACCGGCCAGCAGCGCCGCCACAATCAGCAGCCACATCGAGCCGAACAGGACGAAGCGAACCGCCCAACGCACGGCACGCACCCGGCGGGGGCGCTGCGGCGGGCGGGACGCCCCGGGCTGCCGTCCAGGCCACCTCACCAGGGATAGCCGATCCCGAAGTGCCACAGTTCCCGGGGCTCGCCCGGCACCAGCCCCGCCACGTTCACCGCATAGCCCACCCGGATCGGTCCCAGGGGAGAGTGCAGGCCGACTGTTGCTCCGACCGCGACCGGGAAATCGGCCGGATTGACCTCCTCGATCCGGCGCCAGACGTTGCCGCCGTCCACGAACAGTCCCCCTTCCAGAATCCAGATCATCGGCAGACGGATCTCACCGCTCAACAGGCCCACCGCCTGGCCGCCACGCGCATCGCCGGCGTCATCGCGGGGCCCCAACCCATGCCGTCCATAGCCGCGGTGCGAGTTGTAGCCACCGGCGTAGAAGCGGCGCGTGGCCAGCACTTCAGTGCCCGCATCGATCGGCTGGGCGGCCCCGGCCCGGATGCGGCCGCTGAAGATCGAACCCGCCGGCAGATCCAGATAGCCGGCCGCATCCAGTTGCAGCGAAACATACGGCACGACCGAAAGGACCCACGGCTCAGCAAAGGTCGCCGCCACCTTGAAAAAGCCCCCCCGGGCGGGATAGATCGGATCGTTGGTGCGGTCCCACTTGCGGTCGAGCCAGAACTCCCACAGCCGGCCCTGCGCCTCGGGGATATCATTGCTGCCGGGCAGCTTCTCCTCGATTCGGTTCTCCGATACGGCCGTGCCCACGTTGAGGATGTCACGCTGCCGGGGGCGATAGCTCTGCAGGACTTCCATCCGGAATTCCTCGGAATCAAACGCGTCCTCGGACCGTTTGATGGCGTCAAGACCCACCCTGGTGCGAGCCCGCGGCGAGAGCCAACCCAACCAGAAGACACCGACACCCAGATTCGCCTCATGGGTGGCAAACGCCCCGCGCGCGTTGAACCCGCGCCCGCGTCCGAACAGGTTGCGGTGGGTCCAGCTCGAGCGGACCTTCCAGGGGTTGTCCGCCCAGGTGCCGATCGACGCATCCCAGGTGCGCATGCGTCCGTCCAGCAACGTGGCGTTCAGGCGCAGATGCCCCGGCGAGATCGGCTCGGTCGCCAGCTCGACCTGCCGAAAGAGCTGGGTAACGCGCAGATCCAGCGCCGCGTCGGCCAGGCGTGCCGCCGAAAACTCGGTGCCCGGCTTGATATTGATCACCCGCTGCGCCAAGCCGACCAGATCGTCGCTGCAGCCGCTGACCACGACCTCGTCGATCACGAAGAAATCCCCGGCGTTGATCGCCAAATCGATGGCCACCCGTGCCGGACCGAGTGGACGAATCTCATGGCTGATCGCCACCCTGGCGTAGCCGGCGTTGCGCAGCCCCCCCCGCACGGCCGCCACGCTCGCGGCAACGGCCTCATCGGTGAAAACATCTCCGACGCGCAGGATCCGACTCTCTGATGTATCGGGCAACGCCACGGACTCCGGCCAGCCGGCGTAATTTATTTCGCCGATACGCACGACCGCACCGGGCTCAATCGTGATCAGGAGCGCGAGTTGACGGGCCTCGGGATTCGGCTCCGCCGTTGGCACGACCCTTGCCGCCGGATAGCCCCGCACAGCCAAGAAGAGGCGGATCCGGGCCAAGTCCTCGGCCAGGGTCCCGACCGAAAAACTGGGCCGCTCGCGCCCCCGCAGCAGACGCCACTGCCCGGTCAGAGCCAGGCCGCGCTGCAGGTCTCCGGCCATGTCCGCGGGCGCCCCCTCAACCTTGAACGAAGTGACCTGCCAGCCACTGTAGCTGGACCAGGCATCAGGCGTCGCCGCCCCGGCCGCCGGGCCGCTGCTCAGCCCGACCAGCAACAGCAACGCGAAGACAGCCAGAACAGGTCTGGCTGACGACTTGAGATATGCGTGGCAAGCGGTGTTCATCGTAGCGGTAGAATACGCCCGATCCGCGGCCAAGTCCAACGCCGGATACGCCGGCGCCGGGCGGTTTTTTCGTGGCCTGTCGGTACCGCCGGTTGTATCCTGTGCCAACTGTCAATTTCTCTTCCCGCGAAGGAACCTCCATGGCCATCTATCTCGACTACAACGCCACCACACCCACGGACGCCCGGGTTGCCGATGCCATGGAGCCCTACCTGCGCGAACATTTCGGCAACCCCAGCAGCGGGCATACGTGGGGTCAGCGCACCAGGCAGGCCGTCGACCGGGCCCGCCGGCAGGTGGTCACCCTGCTGCAGGCCGAGCCCGCTGGTGTGATCTTCACCAGCGGCGGCACCGAGTCCAACAATCACGCCATATTGGGTGCGGCCCGTCTGGCGTTGCGTGAAAGACCGGTCGGCCACATCATCACTTCGCTCGTCGAACACCCCGCCATCAGTGCGGTGTGCGACAGCCTGGCCGACCAGGGGGTGACCACGACCGCGGTGAGAGTCGATGCCGCCGGCCGCGTCGATCCGGCCGAGGTGGCCGCCGCCCTGCGGCCCGAGACATTCCTGATCACGGTGATGCTGGCCAACAACGAGGTCGGCACCCTGCAACCGATCCGCGAGATCGCGGAACTGGCCCGCAGTCGGGGTATCCTGTCCCACACGGACTGCGCCCAGGCCGTGGGCAAGGTTCCGGTCGGCCTGCGCGATCTCGGGGTGGACATGATCTCCCTGGCCAGCCACAAGATCTACGGTCCGAAGGGCGCCGGCGCCCTGGTCCTGCGGCCGGGCGTGGAGTTGGCCAATCTGATGTTCGGCGCCGGTCACGAAGGCGGTCGGCGGCCCGGCACCGAAAATCTGCTGGGCGTCGTCGGCCTGGGCCGGGCCTGTGAACTGGTCGGTGAGGATCTCGCTGAAGAAATAGTCCGGCTTTCGGCGCTGCGCGACCGGCTGCAGACGACGTTGCTGGCGGCCCACCCCACCGCCCGCATCAACGGCGCCGAAGCCGACCGCCTGCCCAACACCCTGAGCATCAGTTTCCCGGGGCGGGTCGCCGGTGAGATCCTGGCCGAGCTGCCCGATGTGGCCCTGAGCGCGGGCGCGGCCTGTCACAGCGAAGGCGTGCACATCTCCCACGTGCTGACGGCCATGGGTGTGCCGCTGGAATACGCGCTGGGAACCTTGCGGGTCTCGGTGGGGCGGATGACGACCGAGCAGGATGTGCAGGACGGCGGGCGACGCATTGCCGAAGCGGTGAGCGCGGCCCCGCAGCACGACTAGCGGAACTACTCCAGCTCGTTCATCGGCCGCAGGCTCTCCAACTGCTTCTGCAGGGTCGGACAGGGATTCTCCTCGGAGAGGATCTCGGCGAGGGTCGTGCCGGCAAAGGCCTCCTCGACGTAGGCCATGGCCGCATCGAGGCGCCGGTGCAGCGGGCAGAGTTCGGCGCTGTGCGATTCGCGATCCAGCGGACAGGACTCGATCCGCTTAAGCGGATTGACCGTATTCATGATATCGAGCATGCTGATCTCGTCGGGTTCGCGGGCCAGCACGAAGCCACCGTTCAACCCGCGGGCCGAGTAGACCAGCCGCCCCCGCACCAGGGACTGCAGCACCTTGGACAGATAGCTCTGCGGCACCTTCATCGACTGGGCAATACTCTTGGTCGTCATCGGGGAACCGTCACCCGCCGCCAAGGCGAGAACGGCACGCATGGCATATTCTACAGTGAGTGAGAACAAGATGATATCCCCTGGGTCAGTGGACGCGGAATGCTTAATCAGATATTTAGATCCAGATTAGGCTGTTGACTGTTGACTGTCAACGTCCAAAGCTCAAACCGACGCGCACAATGAGGAAATCCCAGTTATAGTCCCGCGTGATCCCGTTGTAGTCGAACTTGTTCGTGCTGAAGCGGTTGTAGGTGTACTCCCCCACCAACTCAATATTGCTCATCTTGAAGCCCACCCCGGCACTGTACGCCGGCGCGTTGTAGGAAGCCTGAAAAGCCCCGTTGTACTGCAGCTCGTCCCGGTTCCGGTTGTTGATCAGGGCCACGCCGCCGGTCAGAAACATGCGCACCGGCGAGCTGCCCGCTCCCATAAAGGTCTGGAAATCCAAGCCGTACCGATAGTTCGACGTGCGGACGCTGTAGGCCAGATCACCCTGGCCTTCATAAAAACGCACGCCGCTGGCGGTGCCGAAACGGGTGTACTGAAAGACCGGCGAAACCGCGAAATACTCACCCAGATACTGACGCACGCGGAAACCGAACTGGTAGCCGGTGCTGGACCCGAAGCCGGTGTCCGTGTCCCAGAAGTCGTCGGACTGGTCGCCCATGGGTTCGGCCAGGCCCCCCTCAAAAATGACCTCAAAACTGGACGGAGCACGGTGATAGCGGGGTCCGTGAGTCGCCAAGACGACGCGGGCCTGGGTTTCGGAAACAAAAAAGACCAAACCCAGCGCCAACACCAGAACTGCAGAAGCGATGCCGTTCGTCCGGTTGTACATGATAATCATCCCTCCGGGTGAATCAGTCCCGGTCTGAAGGGAGCCGACCATCGGACTCTCAATCCTGGTGTCGCTAATGCAGATTTGGGGCCACCTGCCGACCGACGCCCAAATTTCTCACAACATATTATCAATATGAAACTTACAATGCTCCAACATTCGTCTGGAAGGCGCACCCCGCCGTCGGGCTGTGCCCCATGAAGGACACTCCCCGCGGGGAAAAAGGACAGTGCTCAGGCCAACTCGCGGGAGCGCTCGAGTTGCCCTTCCACCGCCGCCAGCAACACCTCGGCGTCGAACGGCTTGGTGATGTACTTGCAAACACCACCGGCCCGGGCCTGATGGTAGTCGGCCTCGCTGGTCCGCGCCGTCAGGTAGATCACCGGAATCCGGCTGGTCTCGGCAATGTTGCGCAGGCGCTCGACGACCACGTGGCCGTTGCCCGCAGGCATGCCGATATCCAGCAGGATCAGCTCGGGCTGTTCCGCGATGGCCTTCCTGGTGGCGCCCAGACCATCGCTGGCCGCCGAAACCTGGTAGCCTTCGGCTTGCAGGCGCAGGGTCAGACTTTCGACGATCTCGGGCTCGTCATCGACGACGAGGATTCTTCCCTTAGACATGGGGGACTCCTTTCCGGTCGTGGGAATTCAGTTCAGTGAAAATGAGGGCGGCAGGATCAGCCAGCAGTTCGTCCGTCGCCTCGCCGGACACATCGAGCAGGGCCACCTGGAATTCGCCGTCCGTGGTGTAGCCCGAACTCAGCAAGCCCTCGGCCCGCTCGAGAAAGGCCCGGGCGCCGACAGGATCGGTCTTCAGCAGGATCGCGTGGGCCGGCTGTCCGGCCACCACCACCTGCCCGATCCGGTCGTCCCCCCCGCGCACCAGCAGCCGCAGGTCTTCTTCCAGGCTGTCCGCGGTCTCGGCCACCGTGTCCGCGCACGACAGCAGCACCAGAGTCCAGGTCGCCGGCACTCCGGCCGGATTGCGGGCGCCGTCAGCCACAAACGCCCTGAGATGGGCTTCGTCGCTGTACAGAGGCACATCGAAGCGGAAGCGGCAGCCGCGCTCCTGGCTCGCAATCAATTCCAGCTGTCCACCATGCAGTTCGACGATCTTGCGCGAGATGGGCAGGCCCAGTCCAGTGCCCTTGGCCCCCGGCCCATCGCGGCGATCAAGCTGGGCGAATTTCTCGAAGACGCGCTCCCGGTCCGCCTGCTTGATACCCGGCCCGTCGTCCTGGACCTCGATCCAGGCCTGGCCGCCGTCCACGCGGGCCCGCAGCTTGATCACGCCGCCGGTGGGCGTGAACTTGTGGGCGTTGCCGAGCAGGTTGACCACGACCTGGGTGATCATGTCCGGCGCCGCGAGCACCGCCACCGGTCCGTCCAGGCCCGCCAGATCGACCTGCAGTTCCTGGCCCGCGGCCTCGCAGCGGGGCCGGAAGTCCTCACTGCAAGCCTGCAGCAGTTCGGCCAGCAGCACTTCCTGCCGCGACAGGTGGTTGTGTCCCGATTCGATGCTGTCCAGATCCAGCAGATCGTTGACCAGGTCAGCCAGCCGGTTGCAGTTGCGTACGGCCGAGCCCAGACATTTCTTCTGCTCCGCGTTGATCGGCCCGACGACCTCGTCGTGCACCAGGCTGCAGAATTCCTTGATCACCGTCAGCGGTGTGCGCAATTCGTGGGACGCCGCCGACAGGTAATCCGACTTCAGGTCGCTGATTTCCTGCAGGCGCCGGTTGGCCTCGTTCAACTCACGGACCAGATGCTCGCGCGCCAGTTGGCTGCGTTTCAGTTCCAGGAAGGCGCCCACCTTGGCCCGCACGATGTACGGATCGATCGGCTTGAAGATGTAGTCCATGGCCCCGGCCTCGTAGCCCGAGCGCAGGTGCCGCCGCTCCTTGTTGATGGCCGTCACGAAGATGATCGGTACCGATCGCGTCTTTTCGTGACGCCGCATCAGTTCGGCCACCTCGAAGCAGTCCATGCCGGGCATCTGCACATCCAGCAGCACCAGGGCGAAGTCGTGATCCAGCAGAAGATCCAAAGCCTGGTTGCCCGACCGGGCCAGTACGATCTCCAGCCCGTCACGGGCCAGCAACTGGCGCAGGGAATCCAGGTTCTCCTGCCGGTCATCGACCAGCAGGATCTTCAGCGGCTCGTCGGGCAGGCAATATTCAAAGGTCACGCGGACACTCCTTGGGGAACCAGAACACCGGCGCAGGCGTCGATGACCCGGGCGATATCTGTCGGTTTGGTCACGACCGCGTCGGCGGCCGGCAGATTTTCGTGGCAGTCCGGCGGCACCAGGGCCACCAGGGGCACCGGAGCGCCGTTGAGGGCCTGCCGCAGGCGGCGCAACAGGGCCGCGCCGCTCGGTCCAGCGGGCCCCCGGCGCCCACACCAGGGATTGACCAGCACCAGGCTGCGCTCGGGCAGCGAGTTCATCTGGCGCAGCAGCGCCGGCACGGTGCGGACAACCCGCGTGTCCAGGCCCAGGGCTCCCAGCTCGTCGCCCAGGCGGTAGACCGTGCGCATCTCGTCGTCGGCCAGGATCAATTGATAGCCGGACAGGAAACCGGCGTCCGGCATGGGTTCGGTCACTTCCACCGTGGCCGCGGCCGGTTCCGGCTCAACTTCGAAGGCGGCTGACAAGGGCAAATACAGCGTGAACTTGGATCCCTTGCCGTCGACGCTGGTGGCCTTCAGTTCGCTCTGTAGCAACTCGGCCAACCGCCGCGATATCGAGAGTCCCAGACCCGAACCGCCAAAGCGCCGGCCAATGGTGCCGTCGCCCTGGTTGAAGGGTTCGAATACCTGAGCCACCGTCTCGGGGCTCATGCCGATACCGGTATCAGCCACCGAGATAGCGAGGCACGACTCACCGTGACAGCCGGCGTGCTCGTCCAGTTCGCCCTTGCCGGGCCGGCGCACCCGCAGCACGACCGAACCGCTGTCGGTGAACTTGCAGGCGTTGTTCAACAGGTTTTTGAGGATCTGTTTCAGGCGCAGCCCGTCGGTGAACACCGTGTCCGGCACACCCGGTCCGATGTGCGTGCGGAAGTCCAGTCCCTTGCGGTCAGCCACCGGCTGGAACAGTTGCTTCAGGTCGCTGACCAGATCGACCACGCCGACCTTCTCGGGCGTCAACTCCAGTTTGCCGGCCTCGACCTTGGACATGTCCAGGATATCATCGATGATCGTCAGCAGATCCGCCCCGGCGTGATGAATGGTGCCGGCGGCTTCGACTTCGTCGGCGTTCAGGACGCCGCGCCGGTTCTCGGCCAGCACCTGGGACATCAGCATCATGCTGTTCAGCGGCGTGCGCAATTCATGGGACATGTTGGCCAGGAACTCGCTCTTGTAGCGGTCCGAGCGCGCCAGTTGGGCGTTCGAATCCTGCAATTCACGCTGCTGGTGCGCCAGAGCCGAAGCCTGGCGCCGGGTCTCGCCCAGCAGCCGCTGCACCCGCTCGCGGGACCGGCACGAATCAAGGGCCACGGCCACGCTTTCGGCGCTGAGCCGCAGAAACTCCAGGTCATCGTCCGGGACATCACGCACCGTGCCCAGTTCCATCACGCCCTTGACCTGACCTTCGAGATGGAACGGGGCCAGGATCAGGGTGCGCGGCGACGACCGGCCCACCGCCGTCCGGATCTGCACATGATCGGCCGGGATATCCCGCAGCACTTCGATGCGCCGCCGCAGCGCCACCCGCCCCACCACACCCTGGCCCTCGCGCAATTCGGCCACCGGACCGTCTGTGCTCGCATCGCCGATGGACGCCGCCAGCACCAGCAGCCCGCCGGGCTTGGCCAGATAGAAGGCGCCGACCTGGGCGCCATAGTAGTCGCCGATGTATTCCAGGATCGCGGCGGCCAGGGTCCTGGTGTCCGGCTCGCCGCGCATTTTCTCGTTCAGCTCGAACTGGGCGCGCTGCAACTGGAACTGGTAGTCGCGCGCCTCTTCGGCTTCGTTCAGGTGCCCGATCATGGTGGCGAACTGGTCGGCCAGATCGCCGACCTCGTTGTGGCCCGAGACGTTCAGGTCCCGCACCTCATGGCCTTCGGTCACGCGCTTCATGACCTGGCCCAGCGCGACCAGCGGGTGCACCACGCGGTGGGAAATAAACTGTCCGGCCAGGATCACCATCAGGGCCGTGAAAGCGACCATGATCAGCATCGCCAGGCGGATCTGGGCCAAACCGGCCATGGCCTCCGCCTGCGGAATTTCGGTGACCAGGCCCAGCCGCTGGCCCATCACTTCTATCGTCGTGCAGTTGCCGAGCATCAACTCGCCGCCGGGTCCCGGATACGTCAGCAGGTCGCCGCCCACGTGCTCACCCCGGCCATCGCGCCAGGCAGTCGTCGCCGCGTTGACCACCCGATCAGTCAGCACGGACAGCGATTCGACGCCACGCGGGCGGGTCACCAGGCGCAGTTCACTGTCCACGAGATAGGCGGTCGCCCCGTCACCCACGACATTGCGCACCGCTGCGGTGGCCGCCAGTTCCTCGCTGCGCAGACAGAAGACCATGGCCCCGAGGTTCGTACCGTCCGCGCCGGTCATCGGTGCGACCAGAAACGCCACGGCCCGACGCCCGGCCGGGGCGTACTCGTCAAACGGCGACAGGACAAGTTCCTGGCTGGCCACCGCCGCCCGTACGGCATTAGCGAAATTGGAATGGGCGTAGGGGCCGCTGGTCAGATCGGCCCCCAGATCGTTCGCCTGCCGACAACTGAACACCACCACTCCGGCCGCGTTGAGCAGCAGAATGTCATGCCAGGGAGAGCTGTTGCGAAAACGAATCAGTTCCTGACCGACGTCGTTGGTCAGGGCGTGCCAGCGGCTGCTGCGGGTCCAGGGCCGAGGCGCCAGGCGGCTGTTGTTCAGGTCGGTCGCCAGGCGGCCCACGAAATCCAGGTTGGCGCTCAGTCGGCTTTGGTAGGTCAGTTCCCCGGCGGCGTGGGTGATGAAACCGGCCATCCCGGCCTTCTCGTTGGCCGCCAGTACCGCCAGGTTGTGCCGGATCTCATCCTGGCGGGCCGCCCGCGCCTTGAGGAAGCCCACAGTGCCCATGGCGATCAGGGGCAGCAGGGCGATGCCCATGAACCAGGCCATCAGGGACAGACGCAGGCTGCGCCGCACCGGACGGCCGGTCACCAGATCACATTTGGGTTGCGGTCCGTGGGTCATGGTTCACCGGATCGGCCAAAACAACAGGTGCCGGGAACCCCGCCGGGCCCCCGCTAACCTGTTTGGAATCGGCCTTATCCGGGCAAACTTTACGACTTAGGTCTGATTTGCCTTACCAGCGACGCCCAGCTTCTCCATTTGCCGGTACAGGGTGCTGCGGCTGACACCGAGCGCCCGGGCCGCCTTGGCCCGGTTGCCGTTGGCCTCGGCCAGGGCCAACAGGATCCGGGACCGACCGGTGCCGGAGGCCGAGATGCGCCCGACGATCCGGCCACGCGGGGCCTCGCCCGCAGCCTGCGGACCGGACAGGCAACACAGTTGGCCGTCGGATTCACCGAGTTCCACGTGCACAGTGCCGCGTGAGGCGAGCTGCACCTGAGCCTGGCGGGCCGCCATGGCTATCTCGCGCACATTGCCCGGCCACTCGTAGGCCTGGGCCATGTCCAGGGCCGCCGAGCTGAAGTACCGGCTCAATTCGACCTCTTCGCCGGCCGCTTCGCTCAGGAAGTGGCGCAGCAGCGGCAGGATGTCCTCTCGCCGCTCGGTGATCGGCGGCAGACGCAGCTCCAGAATCTTCAACCGGTAGTACAGATCAGCCCGGAACTTGCCCTGGGCCACCAACTGCTGCAGATCGGCGTTGGTGGCGGCGATCAGGCGCAGGTTGGTGTGCCGTTCGCTGGGATCGCCGATCGCCTGGTAGGAACCATCCTGCAACAGGCGCAGCAAGCGCGGTTGCAGTTCCAGGGGCAGATCGCCGATCTCGTCCAGAAACAGGGTGCCGCCATCGGCCTTGGCGGCCAGGCCGATCCCGTCGCTGTCCGCGCCGCTGAAGGCGCCGCGGGTGTGCCCGAAGAACTCGCGCTCGAACAGGGAGGCCGGGATCGCCGACACGTTCACGCACACCAGTTCGCGCGACCGGCGGCCGCTCTTGTGGTGCAGGCGGCGAGCAAACAGTTCCTTGCCCGTGCCGGTGGCGCCGGTCACCAGCACCGGCTCTTCGCTGTCGGCAAAAGCGTCGGTCAGCTGGATGATGTCTCGCATGCACGGCGAGACGTGGACGATCGGGGTCTGGGCCGCGCGGCGCCGGGTTCCGCCGTGCATCCGCTCAGCCGACACGATCATGCGGCGGGCCTGCTCGGCGTCCGAACGCAGTCGCGAAATATTGGACAACGCTTTACGGGCCTTCAGGATCCAGTGATCGACCTCCATCTTCAGGAAGATGTCCAGCGCGGCCATCGCGTCGTCCCAGGCTTCGTCCAGCTGACCGGACGGTTCGCCGAACACGCCGCTCTCCAACCGGGCCACATTGATCTCCGCGGCCAGCAACTGGGCGATGCCCAATTCGTGGCGGCCGCCGACCTCGTCGAGTTGGACCATGGCGTCGACGCTGTAGCGTCGGGCCGAATCCAGGTCTCCCGCAGCCAGCATCGTCGCCGCGAGCACACGCCGGATGACGCCTTCCTCGAAGCGATCGCCCTGCTGCCGCGCCAGACTCAGTGCCCGCGACAGTACGGTCACCGCCTCGCTCTGGCGACCCAGCAGATCCAGGCACTCGCCCTGCCGCCGCAGGACTTCCATCACGATATCGCCGTCCGGAGCCATGCTGTCGCCGATGGCCAGGGCGCGGCTGTAGTAGCGGCGCGCCTTGTCGATCTGGCCTTCGTCGCGGTACACGTCACCGAGGAACTCCAGCGCCAGGGCCTCTTCCCGGGAAAGCATCAGGCCGTTGGCGGTCTCGTAAGCGGCCAGCAGCTCATCCCGGGCACCGAGAAAGTCCCGTTGCAGACGCAGCGTGTTGCCCATGGCAATGGCCGCCCGGCACAGACTGGTGCGCGCGCCGACCTGCTCCAGCAGCCTTCTGGCGGCCTGCAGTTCGACCACCGCGCGGCTCAGGGAGCCCTGCTTGTAGTGCGCAATGCCGATATTCAGCCGGTTGCCCCCCATGTTCTTGAGCATGCCCAGACGGGAATGCAGCTCATGGGCGCGTTCGAACCAGTGCACGGCCTCGGCGAAGTCAGCCTCACGGAAGGCGACCACACCCAGCAGATTGGCCGTGCGGGCCCCGTCCAGTTCCCGTCCCAGGACGCGGAACAGGGCGTAGGCCGCCTCGATATCCTGACGCGCCTGGGCCGGATCGCCGAGGGCGCTCCAGGCCTGACCGCGCAGATACAAGTACTCGGCAATGACCGGCGGCAGCGCGTGCCGCTGGCTGTCGATGAACCCGGTCGCCTCGGCGACGACCGTCTTGTACTCGCCGCGCTGGCAGGCAAACGCAAGCCCCACGACTTCCAGTTCCGGCATGTCGGCCGGCACCAGACCAAAACGGCCCGCCGACGCGTGAAGAACTTCGAAGTCCTGGAATCTCTCCAATTGGAAGAGATTTCGGGCGCACAGGACCACCCCATCCTTCACAGTCGGCGTACCCGGGGCAGGCACCAGAGCGATCGGTGCCGTGCCGCCGTCAATCCGTTCGAGGCATTGGCGTGCGACCTTGAGCGAGGTCACATAGTCTTCGTCCAGAAAGGCTCTCCAGGCCTTCTCCCAGAGGGGCGCCTCCAGGGGCTGATTGCTCAGGGGACGACTCGCCGGCGGGGCGGCCGTACCCTGAGCACGGTTCTCACTTCTCATACGACCCCTCCACCAGGTCGACGGGAGCCGACAGGAAGATGATCCTGAAAGTGATCAGCCCGGTGCCGTCGAACTGGGGCACCAGCAGGATGTCGCTCGACCAGATGTCGCCACCGAAGAGGTCGTAGCGCGAACTGCCGGCGGTATCCTCAATGTCATCGCGGGTGCCGTCATCGCCACCGGCGTCGTTGGTGTCCAGGGGATCGCCTTCACGGCCGCCGCCGTGCCCGACATCCAGCTGGAACTCGCCTTCGGCCAGGACCCGCATCGGTAACAACGCGATCGCCAGGAAAGCGACCGTGAACCCGATGACCGTAACCCTTTGCCACAGCGACTCTAAGAACTTCTCCATGGTTCCCTCCCGGGAAATGCAGCCGCCTGATTCTGCCCTCCAAACGGCCATTTGCTCTGCGGGGTGTTTCTGAACCTACGGATTCGGCGGCCGGCGCGAAAGGGGCGGGCTCAAAATGGTCATTTGCGGGTGTCCGGCCCGGTGACAATACTGTAGGCTGTGCTGACGGCCGCTTCCGGCTGTTCTCGCTCAATTCGTCCTCAATCGTGGAGCAGATATGGAATATCGATTTCTGGGCAAGAGCGGCCTGAAGGTCAGCGCCCTGTCCCTCGGCGCCTGGGTCACCTTCCAGGACCAGTTGGATGTGGACAAGGCCTATGACTGCATGAAGGTGGCCTACGACGCGGGCGTGAACTTCTTCGACAACGCCGAGGTGTACGCCGGCGGCATGGCCGAGACGATCATGGGCCAGGTGATCCGCAAGGCCGGCTGGCGGCGCAGCGATCTGGTCATCTCGACCAAGATATTCTGGGGCGGCACGCCGCAGGGGCTGGGCCAGCCCTACAAGTACGGCCCCAATGACCGTGGGCTGTCGCGCAAGCACATCATCGAAGGGACGGACGCGGCCCTGGCGCGGCTGCAGCTGGACTACGTTGATTTGATCTTCTGCCACCGGCCGGATATCGACACGCCGGTCGAGGAAACCGTGTGGGCCATGAATCACCTGCTGCAACAGGGCAAAGCCCTGTATTGGGGCACCAGCGAGTGGTCGGCGGCGCAGATCCGGCGCGCGTATGACTTCGCGCGGCGCGAGCACCTGATCCCGCCCACGATGGAGCAGCCCCAGTACAACATGTTCCACCGCGAGAAGGTCGAGAACGAATTCGCGCCGCTGTATGACGAGATCGGCCTGGGCACGACGATCTGGAGCCCCCTGGCTTCGGGCATCCTGACCGGCAAGTACAACGACGGCATCCCCGACGGTTCGCGGTTGAGCCTGGAGAACTACCAGTGGCTGCGGCCGCTGCTTGAGGACGAGGAAGGCGCCCGGAAAATCGCCAAAGTGAAACTTTTGCAGCCCGTGGCCGCAGAACTGGGTTGCACCCTGGCGCAGCTGGCTTTGGCCTGGTGCCTGAGCAACGACGACGTGAGCACCGTGATCACCGGGGCCTCGCGCCCCGAGCAGGTCACCGAGAACATGAAGGCCCTGGAC
>JAJRWA010000020.1 GCA_024277025.1 Candidatus Krumholzibacteriota bacterium
GTCCGCCGGCACAAATCCATATCCATCAGTGCGAGGACTGCGGCCAGGCTTCGGTTCAAACCAGCCGTGGCGAGATGCCGATCGGCGCGGCGGAGCTGGCCCAGGCCGAGTGCGATTGCCGGGTCAGCCGGCCGGGCGAGCACAACACCACTTCAATCCCGCCGGCGACACGGCGGCAGGTTCTGGCCGAAGCCCGCCACAAATGCCAGCGCCCGGGCTGCAACCACACGCGATTTCTGCAAGTCCACCACAAGACCCCCCGCTCTCAGGGCGGCACCAACGATCCGACCAACTTGATCTGCCTCTGCAGCGCCTGCCACCGACTGGTGCACGAACAGAGTTCAGCGGCGTCCTGGGTGAAATCGCCGCCGACGGTCTATCAAAGGCGGTCCGCAGAACCGGCCGGCAGCCAAACAGGAACCCGCCAGGCCCATTGCTCTACAATCCGCGCAGCCGCTCCCGCTCACGGCCCGGCAGAGTCGCGACCACCAGTTCGTAGCTGCGGTCCATCAGTTCCTGCGCCAATTCCATATCCACCGAGCCGTCCATGGCCACGCTGTGCCAGTGCTTCTTGTTCATGTGCCAGGCGCCGTTGATGCCCGTGTACTGTTCGCGCAGTTCGACCGAACGTTCGGGGTCGCATTTGAGCGAGATGTACACCGGCACCTCTTCCCAGGCCAGCAGGCCGCACATCTTGCCACCGACGCGAAAGACCATGGCCTCGGGACCGAAGGGGAAGTCCGCCGTGCAGCCGGGCTTGCTCAGCATGTACTCGCGCAGCGGTTCCATCATGGGATCCAGATCGCACGGCTCGCCGTCGGCCGCGGCCGGTGCGGCCTGGGCCGGCTTTTCCTCCAGTGCCTGTTGTTCCTTGCGCCGCCGCTCACGCCGCCTCTTCTCGGCGGCCCGCGGCCCCAGATGCTTCTTGGCCATCGCTCAACCCTCGTCGCTGGAGTCCTGCCCGGGCACGTGCGCGGTCGCCCGCGCCGCCCAATACCAGATTGCCTCGGCGAACTGTTCTGCCGTGTACGCGCAGAAAGTGCCGCCCGTCTTTTCGAGCATGTTGCGCGCCATGGTCAACGGATCCATGGGTTCCTCAGCCGTCGGCCCGGCCAGCAGGCAGACCACCTCCCAGTCGAAATCACCGCTGCGCCGGCCGCCATTTTCCTGCAGAGTCGCCGCCGAGTAAAGCACGACCGAAGCGTACGTGGCCGGTTCGCGCTCGCCTTCGGCGGTGACCCGCACGAATCCCGCCTCGCCGGCCTGGCGCCGGTCGTAGACGGCGTGCAGCGGCGTGCCTTCGTCCACCCGCACCGTGCTGGAGACAAACCCGGCCGGCTCCACCGGGACAATCACCACCTGTGACAGATCACTGCGCCCGGCCCCGGGCCGCCGCGCCGCCCAGCCCGCGCGCACCCGTGCCAGCAGCTCGTCCGGCGGGCCCTCGAACCAGGTGTGTTTGCCGCCCGGCCGGTGCCGGCCGGCCGCAAAGTCGCTCCAGCCCAGTTTCGGCTGATCATTTTTCAAGACGAACGCCTCCGCTTGTACTATTTTCCTGCGGGTATTTGCCACCGCGGACCATCGGTCCGCCTCGGGCCTCTCGCCAAGGAGTCATCATGACCTATCCGGCCAATGAAAAGCAACTGATTCGCGACTGCGAAATCGGAGAAGGCACGAAGATCTGGAACTTCGTCAACATGTACTGCTGCAGGATCGGCCGGGACAGCATGGTCGGCCACTTTGTCGAGATCCAGGAAGGCGTGACGATCGGCGACCGCACGCGTATCCAGAGCCACACCTTCATCTGCGACATGGTCACCATCGGCAGCGACGTCTTCGTGGGCCACGGCGTCATGTTCATCAACGACACGATGCCGCCCCAGCCCGAGAAGGAGAAATGGCTGCCGACCACGATCAAGGACGGCGCCAGCCTCGGTTCCAACTGCACCATCATGCCGGTCACCGTCGGCAGGGACGCGGTTGTCGGCGCGGGCGCCGTGGTCACGAAGGATGTGCCGGATGGGGCCATCGTGGCCGGCAATCCGGCCCGCATTCTGCGCTACAAGGAAGGCTACGGTCCAGCCGAATGAACCGAGCCGGAAGGCATTTCTGTCTCGCGGCCGCGGTTCTGCTGTCGTTGACGGCATCCGGGCCGGGCCGGGCGGCCACCGCCCCGCGCGACTCGCTGCTCACCAACCTGCCGGCGATGACCGTCGCCGGCGAAAAGGCCGAACTGCCCAGCCCGGACAAGACCCTGATCGACACGCCGGCCCTGCGCGTGCAGGACCCGGGTTCGCTGGCGGATCTCGGCGGCCTGATCCCATCGGCCCGGGTGGCGGTCAACAGCCGCGGCGACAGCCACCTGATGATTCGCGGCGCGCCCGAACGCCATGTGCAGACCTTTCTGGACGGCATCCCCCTGAATCTGCCCTGGGACGAACGTGTCGACCTGCAGACGGTGCCGGTCGCCGGCGCCGGGCACCTGCAGGCCACCCGCGGCCTGACGACCTTGCTGGACGGCCCAGGCGTGCTGGCCGGCAGCGTGAACATCAGCCTGCCGGACTACGAGCCGGGCTCTTTCCACAACCGGGTGGGTCTGGTGGCCGGCGACCACGCCTTCGGGCGCACGATCCTGCAGCACAACAACCGCTTCGGCGCCTGGCAGATTCTGGGCAATCTGGGCTGGCACGGGCAGAACGCCCTCAACCTGGCCCGAGACGTGGTCGAGCGGGATGGCTCGGACCGGCGGCTGAACAGTGACCTGAGCCAGTACTCGGGTCTGCTGCGGGCAGGCCGGCCGGTCGCCGGCGTCGGTCGGCTGAACCTGCTGGCCACCGCCTGGACGGCCGAAAAGGGCGCGCCGGCGGAACTGCATCTCGGTGACGAGGCCCGTTTCTGGCGCTACCCCGTGCGCGAACGGGCGCTGCTGGGCGCGGCCCTGGATCTGCCCCTGGATGATGCCGGCGCCTGGGATCTGAACACCGCCCTCAGTGCCGACTTCTTCCATCAGGAGATCGACCCCCGCGGGCCCGACAATTGGGATACGCCCCAACTGACGGGCCAGGACTACGAGCAGAACTGGGACCGCACCGGCTACGCCAGGCTGGGCCTGACCCACTGGCTGGGCGAGACGACGCGGCTGACCGTCCAGGGTACGGGGCGGTATACCCACCATCGCGAAATCCTGACCGTGGGCGGCCCCACGGACAACTACAGCCAGTGGCTGGCCTCGGCCGTGGCCGAGGCTGAATTCCACCCCACGCCGGTCTGGCGGTTGCGGCTCGGCGCCGGGGTTGATCATTCCGCCACCCCGGAATCGGGACCCCAACCGGCCAACGACACCCAGAACCAAGGCACCTGGAATGCCCGGGCGACGCGCTCGCTACCCGGCAACGCCGAAGTGCACGCCGCGGCCTCGCGGCGCACGCGGGCCCCGTCCCTGCGCGAACTGTACAGCGGGGCGCTGGGCCGTTTCGTGCCCAATCCCGCCCTGCGCCCGGAGCAGCAGAATCTCTATGAGGTGGGCTACACCCGGGTGGCGCCGCGTTGGCGGCTGGAGGCCGCGGTATTCGTGATGTATCTGGCGGACGGGATCGAAAAAATGTCGCTGAACAATCCGGCCGGACAGTTCCAGCGGGTCAACCGCACCGAGATCCGCGTGCCGGGCCTGGAATTGACCGGAGGCTGGCTGTTCCGCGAGGATCTGGCCTTCGCCTGGCAGCACACCATCCTGGCCGCTCGGGTCAAATCGGACACGGAATTCGACCAGCCGGCCGAGGACAGGCCCGATTATCTTTCGCGCGCCTCGGTGGACTGGAACCCGCGCCGTGGGCCCGGGGCCATGATCGAGGCGGTCGTCACCGGCGGCCGCTGGAGTGCCGACTCAACCGTGCCTGAGGGTTTGCGGCGGCTGCCGGCCGGCGTGGTCTGGAACGCGCGCGCCAGTTGGAGATTTGTCGGACCGGGCCGGAGCATCGCGCTGCATCTGCGGCTGGACAACGTCTTCAGCCGGCGGGTGGACTATCAGGTGGGTCTGCCCAACCCCGGAGTGCTGCTGTCCGGCGGCGCGGAAGTCGCGTTCTAGCGGGGTGCCGAAAAACCCACGCGGAACAGGAACGATGACGGCGACTCAGCCCCCGAACCGCAGCCGCAACACGCCCCCGAAGACCACAACCCCCACCACCGCGGTCGCCACCGCCGCGGCCAGCACCGCCCCGGCCAGCACATCCTTCACCTGCCCGTAGCGCGGGTCATGCTCCGGGCTCAGGATGTCGACCAGCATCTCCCCCGCCGTGTTGACCAGTTCCAGCGCCAGGACCAGCCCCATGCTCAGGATCAGCGCCAGCCACTGGCCGGAGGTGATCTCCAGCCAACACCCCAGCCCCGTGATCACGACCGCGGCCAGCAGCATCACGCGGAAATTGCGGCCCCGGCTGCCGGCGGCAATACCGCGCGCGGCGTAGACGAATCCCTGCAGAAACGCTTTCATGTTCCGCTCACCTCTTCCAGTCGCTGGTCACCGGGCAGGCCTGGTTCGGTAAAGAGCAGCCAGGTGCGCACGTCGCAATCCGGATGGAGCCGGGCCACGGCCTCGCGGTAACTGGCCAGTTGGGGACGATAGTGGGCCACCAGGGCGGCGCGACGCGCCTGATCGCCGCCGAAACGGTTGGTCTTGTAGTCGATGATGTCCACGCGGCCCGTGCGCACGACCAGGCGGTCGATCACACCGGTGACGCGCTCTTCGACAGCATCGTTGCCACCGGCAACGCGCCGGTGGATGATCGGCACCTCGCTCAGGCCGCGGCCGCCCACGGTCTCGGGGCGGAAGACCCAGGCCAGGTCCGGATCGGCGAACACCGCCGCCGCCTCGGCCAGATGGTCGCTCTGCGTGCGCGGCAGCTCACCGTGGTCGGCCGCCAGCTGCAGCAGCAGGTGCACCTGATGCCCCCGTTCGGTGGGGTCCGTCTCGTCGGCCCGCACCGCGGGACCGGCCGCGAACAAACCCTCATCTTCCTCTGCGCTGGACACGCCCGACGGCGAGATGACGATCATCGTCTCTCGCGGTGGCGGCGGCATCCAGACAGCCGCCCGGTCGGCGATTGGAGCAGCGACCTGCGCGCCCGGCCCAGTCGGTGGCGCCGGTGGGCGCTTCAGGCCCGGCGGATCATCCTGCCGGAAGTGCTCGCCACAACCGCCGGCCTCGATCCCGCGCTGGATCTGGCGCAACGGACTATCGAAGTTCTCGCTCTTCTCGCGATCGCCGCCGAGAATGAGCAACTGATCCCGCGCCCGGGTCAGCGCCACATACAACAGGTTGGCCTCTTCGCTGCGGTCGCGCCGGCGCGCCGTTTCGGCCACCTGCTGCAGTGGATCCAGCGGCCAGTCCACCCCTTCGTGCAGCGAGAAACCATCGCGATAGGCCTTGGTCACCCTGAACAGCAGCGGCGTGTCCGGCGACTCGGGCTGGACACGCACCCGTGGGCTTTCCTTGCCTGCGGCCCGGTCCGCGTCGACCAGCAACACGATCGGTGCCTCCAGGCCCTTGGCCCCGTGCACGGTCATGAAACGCACGCGTCCCTCGTCGTCGGTGTGGGGCAGGGCGCCCTCGTCCTGGCCGCCGCGACTGGCCGCCGTCGCGATGAAATCAGCCAACTGGCGCACCGTCGGCGTGCCGGCGATCTCCGGGCTCAGGGCCAGATCGTACAGACGCAGCAGGTTGTAGCGGGCCTGATCCCCGCGCGCCAGCTCGTAGCGCTCGAGCACCTCGCCCTCGCGATAGATCCGGCGCAACAGGTCGTGGCAATTGTCAAAGCCCAGATGCTTGCGCCACGCCTTGAGCAACCGCACCGGGCGCGCATACGCATCCCGGGCCCCCAGCCGCTTGAGGGCCTGCCACAAATTGTCCGGCGAACGGAAGCGGCCCTTCTCGTCGCCCTGGCGAAACAGGTTGCGCTCCGCCAGCACCTGCTGGAACCCGGCCTCGGGCAGCCGGAACAGCGGGCTGCGCAGGACCGTGGCCAAGGCCGTGTCATCCTCGGGCCACAACAGCCAGCGCAGCAGCGCCAGGATGTCCTGCACCTCGCGGCTGGCCGCCAACATGCCGCGGCCCGGCGGCACGAAAGGAATGCCCTCGTCGGCAAAAGCCTTCTCGTACAGACTGATCTCGGTGCGCGAACGGGTCAGCACCAGGAAGTCGGCCCAGCGCAGGGGGCGCTCCCTGAGCCTGGCGCCGAAGCCGTCCCAGGTCCTGGCCGCCGGATCCTCCTTGGTGCGGCGCACCCACAGGGCCGCCGCCCGCGCCGCGAGCTGGTCGCCGTTGCGGCCATCTTCGTCTTCGTCCTCGTCGGCCGGGGCCGCCGCCGCAAACGGCGCCAGCACGTGGATCGCGCCCGGCGCTTCGGTGCGCGCCCAGGCCTGCTGCACGTGCTGCTGTTCGTCGGGCGAAAGGGTCTCGCTGAGCGGCGGCGCGCTGAACAGGCAGCCCACGCCGCCCACGATGTGGCCCAGGCTGCGGAAGTTCGTCGGCAGATTTTCCACCTGCAGGTCGCGCCGCCGCAGCTCTGCGCAGGCTTGATCGAAAATCCCGGGCTCGGCCCCGCGAAAACCGTAGATCGACTGCTTGCTGTCGCCCACGAAAAAAATCGTGCGCGCGCGGTCCTCGGCGTCCCCGGCCAGGAATTCGTCCACGAAGGGCCGCAGCATGTCCCACTGGTTGAAGTTCGTGTCCTGAAACTCGTCCAGCAGGATGTGGTTCAGCGCGTCGTCCAGCCGGAAGAGCAGGGCCCCGACACTGCCCTGGTCGCCCATCAGGCGGCAGGCCATATCCTCCAGGTCCTGGAAATCGACGACCCGATCCCGCTTCTTCAGGCCGTCGTAGATATCCAGCAGGCGCAGGGCCAGCTGCAGCAGGGCCCGGTTGTAGCGGTACAGTTCGATGTAGCCCAAACGGTGCAGCACCCCGAGCGTGCCCAGCGCGTGCTCGGTGACCAGGGCGTTGAAACGGGCCTTGAGTTCCAGATCCTTGCGAATCGTCGTAAACGCCCGGGCCTTGTTCTGGCCGGTCAGGAAGACTTTGCGGGCGGCGGCGACCAGTTGCCCGAAATCGGCGTCGGACACTTCGCCGCCCGCCGCCAGCAGCCGCAGATCAGCCGCCACGGTGGCCGCCCCCTCGCGCACCTTGTCCAGATTCTTCGGCTTGACGATCTCCAGCGCGCCGCCCAGTTCGTCAGCAATCGCCTCGGCGCCCGGCCCGGCAAAGTACTCCAGCGCGCCAGCCAGCAGCGGCAGGAAAGCGACCGGCTCGGGCTCGCCGTCACCCGGCAGATCCGGAAAGAGAAACGCCCGCAGTTCGGCCAGCAACGCCGGCAGCCTGTCGACACGGGAGTCACCGCGCTCGCCATGGGTGGCCAGCCAGCGCTCGAGCCGCATCTGTTCCGGCAGCACCCCGCGCAGGGCCGCGCGCACGGTCGTGGGCTTGGGTCCGACCAGCGCCGAGGCCGCCTGCAGCTGCGGGTCGCTGGCCATCTCGCGTTCGAGTTCCTCGAGGGCCTCGTCGATCAGGTCGTCCGGGGTTTCGAGCACCGCAAAGTGCGGATCGAGGCCCGCCTCGGCCGCGAATCGGCCCAGGATGAGCTGGCAGAAACTGTGGATCGTGCCCACGTTCAGGCCCGATACGTCTTCGAGAATCTTCTCCAGCAGGTTGGCCGCCGCCTCTTTCTCCGTGGCGCTGGGCGAGCGTCCCGCCAGCAGTCCGGTCAGTTGACTGGTCAGCGCCGTGTCGTCGGCCAGGGCCAGTTCGCGGGCACGGTCCAGCAGGCGTTCCTGGATCTCCACCGCAGCCTTGCGCGTGAACGTGACCGCCAGGATCGCCCGCGGGTGAACCCGGCACGGACCGTCCTCGATGCACAAACGCAAAAAGCGATCCACCAACACGCTGGTCTTGCCCTAGCCGGCCGAGGCGCGCAGAGCCACGGACACGTCCGGCCGGGCGGCCCGCCGCTGGATCTCGGTTGCCTGCCGGATCGGATCGGTCATTCGGCGGGCGGCTCGTAGTCGACGTACGATTTTTCTTCGGTCAGATCAGAGCCCAGCAGGGTGTTGATCTCCTTCTTGACCGCCGCGCGACGGTCGTTCTGCTGGTAGACCGAGCGGGCCAGCGCCACGAACTCGTCATCGAATTCCTGCGCACGTTCCTTGCGCCGGATCTCGTCCTCGATTTCCCACAAGGCCTCGTTCACCGCTTTGAGCGCCGCGCGCTGCGGCGCGATCCCGGCCCCGGCGTACTCCGAGGCGGCCCAGGTCGCCGTCAGCAGGTCCCGCTCCTTGCGCACATTGACCAGCTTGGCCGGATCGGTGATCCGGTCGGACTTGATCTCCAGAATGGAGAGCTTGTCCAGGAACTCGCCGACTGAGACTTCAACTTTCAGTGCCATGATCCATCCCGTGGTTGGGGTCGGCCGGTCGCCCTAGCGGATCTCCGTCCGGTTGACCAGCTTGTCCAGTTTGCGTTCCGTGAGCGCCGGCAGCGCCCGCTCCTCGATGCGGCAGACGCCGCGCAGATCACAATACTCGCAGGGCAGCCGCGTCGGCGCGTCGCCCTGCCGTTCGCGCGGCAACAGGCCGAACGTGCCCGCAGGGTCGGACATGGCCGTCGCCAGTTCGACCAGCCGCGCCGCCCCCCGCGCCAGCAACGCGCGCCCTTCCTCGTCATCCCCGGCCAGATGCGGCTTGCCTGCCAGGCCGGGCTTGTCCGGATTGACGGCGTAGTAGAACCCCTCGCGCACGCGATGATCCTGACCGGGCAAGGCCAACTTGCCCATCTCGGCCGCCGCCGCATAGAGCAGTATCTGCATCTCCTCCAGCTCGGCCACCTTCTTGACGCCCGGTGGCGCGCCGGTCTTGTAGTCGATCACACTGACCGCGCCGGTGCCATCCTGGGCCAGATCCACCCGGTCAACGGTGCCGCGCAAGACAACGCCGGCCGCGTGGTCCGGCAATTCAGGCAGCTCCAGATCGCCGGTAACCAGGGCGAAGCCCCGCAGCTCCGGCAGGGTCAGTTCGAATTCCTGTTCCAGGGCAACCGGACGCCAGTTGGCGAAACGTGCCGACTCCACCTGAACCAGCGCGTCAAACACGCAGCGGAAATTCTCGAACCACAGCCGCCGCTGCGGCAGTTCGTCGAGACCCTGATCAAAGTGGGCATGGGCGGCCGCGGCGAGGGCCGTGCGGGCGCCCGGCCCGTCGCCGGCGACCAGCGCCGCGTAACCATCGCCCTGCGGGTCGAGCCAGTCCTCAAGGGCGCGATGCACCAGATTGCCGTAGTCCAGGCTGCGGAATTCCTCCTGCACTTCCTCTTCGCGACGCAACGCAAAGCCACGCTCGAGCAGCGCCCGGTAGGGACAGTCGCGCCAACTGCGCAGGGCGCTCCAGCTCAGGCGGGTCAACGGCCGGCTGGGCGCCAGCGAGGCGAAAGGCGGCTCGGCTGCCCGGAACGTCTTCTCGGCGCCGGTGATCTCCGGCCAGTCCACCGGCTGCACCCGCCACTGCCGGGCCGCCGGCGCAGGCGCGCCCTCGGGCAGGACCAATTGCAGCCGGGACACGAACGATGAGGGCAGCGCCGGCGCGCCGGCCTCCTCGGTGGACCAGGTCAGGATCACCCGCGGCGCGCCGTGCAGCAGGCGGGTGAACAGCTCGGCGTCGCGGGCCAGGGCATCCGGCCAGCCGGGCAGGCCCAGGCGCTCGCGCAGGCCGCCGGCCAGAAACAGCGGCCGGGCGCTCTTCTTGGGAAAAATGCCGTCGCGCAAGCCGGCCACGATCAGCACATCCGGCTTCTCGAGCCGCGCCTCGACCATGCCGGCGATCACGACCGGCAGATGGGAGCGTCGGTGGGGCGCGGCGTTCTCGGCGCTGAGCAGGCGGCCCAGCTCGCTGCTGAACTCGGCCAGGGTGGCCGGCGGCAGGTAGGCCGCGTCCTTTTCCAGTTGCGCCAACAGGTTGTTGACCTTGTCGATATCGGCGCGCGACTTGTCGTTCCGCACCAGGTCATACCGGGGTGCCAGACCGGCCCAGCTGTCCCGCACCGCCTGGACGAGCTCGGACCAGGGGCGCGGCTTGCCATCGCGAAACGGCAGCAGCGGCGCGAACGCGTCGGCGATGTGGGTGACGAAGGCGACCATGCCCGCCCCGGTGTCCGGCCGGTAGTCGCGAAAGAGGTTCAGGGCCGCGGCATCGCGCTCGTCGGCCCGCCGGTGCAGGACGGCCAGCCCCCCGCGCGGACCCTTGTCGCGCCGGTACATCTGCTCCAGGCGCAACGTCCACTGGCCGTGAAGGCCGTCGTTGACCGGCAGTTGCACGTATGGGTGGGTCAACACTTCCAGCAGGGGCTCGATGCGCAGATCGGTCAGCGCCGCGCGCAGCAGGAAGCGCACCAGCAAACCCGCCGGCAAGGCCGACAACGGGTCGCCGTGGGTGTCGTCGGTATCGATGCCCGCGTCCCACAAATGGGCGCGGATACGGGAGGCCAGGCGAGGATCGCTGACCGCGATGGTCACTCGCTTGCCGGCACCATCAGGGCCGGATTGCACCTGCACCACCTGGTCGGTGATGAAACGGCTCTCGGCCTCGGCGCCGCCGCACGGCACCAGGCTGAGCGGGCCGTCCGGCGCCAGCAGCCGCGCCGGATCGGCATCCGCGCACAGGTCGTCCAGCCGGGCCCGCAGGGTAGGCGCGGCCGGAGCAACCGCCGGCGCGGACCCGATCAACAACTGCCGGACCCGCCGGGCGGGCGCCAGGGGATCGGTCGGGCTGGGCTCGGCGCCCCAGGTCGTCAGGAAGAAGCGCGCCAGGGGACCGGTGGCTTCCGGCAGATACAACCGGCCGCTCCGCCCGCCAGCCAGGGCCGCCCTGAGCAACGCCGCCCGCGTCGGGTCCACCCGGCTGAAGGCCGCCACCAGCACCAGCTCGGGCCGCGCGAGCGGCTGCGGCAGGTTCTGCGCCAGGACTGCCGCCAACTCAACCAGCCGGTCGGTCGCGTCCCGGGGCACCAGTTCGCGGTAGATCGTCCAGGCCTCGTACACGCGCGCCATGTCCTGGGCCAGCACGTCGGCTTCGGCCACGCCGGCCTGGGCCTGCAATTCAGCCAGCCGGGCCGGATCGAGCAACAGGTCGGCCTGGTTGTGCAGACGGGCCTCGTCAAAGAACGAGATCAGCTCACGCGCCAGGCCGGGCGCGCTCTCGGGGTTGTCCGCCAGCCAGGGCAGGGCCGCCAGGGACGGCGCCAGGATCAGGGGCCGCACGCGGTTATCCGGACCCCGGTCAGCCGCGAGACCAACCGCCACCGCCATCTCATCCGCCCAGCCGGTGATCGTCTGAACCCGCGGCAAGAGCAGGGTGTCCCGCCCGCTGGCCTCCAGCACGGCGTGGCCCAGCGCACGGCAGGCCCGCGCACTCGGCAGCAGCACCAGCGCCGCCGAAAGATCCCCCCGGGGGGACCCGTCCAGTTGGGCCAGCAGGTCGTCGGCCAGCACCCGCAGGGTGTCGGCGTGGAAGGGGATCCGGCTGAGGTGAGGGGCTGGCATCCGGTGATGGCTTTCGGCAAATTTCGTGAAAAGGGCATCGGATCAGCTGATTGTGGTCGAAGACGGACGGCAAGTCAACGAGCCGGGGCAAATCGTGCTATACTCCGGCGCAGTGGCGATGTGCAATATCCACCCAGCCTGCGGAGAGCCCGACCATGACCAGAATACGCCTCTTGATCCTGTTGATCGTGCTTGTGCTGACCAGCCTGCTTGTCGCCGGCTGCAAGGACGATCCCGTCACCATCACGCCCCCGACGGCGGCCGCGGATGCGCTGCCCGATTTCAGCGATCTGGATGTCAATCCGACTTCCGCCACGAGCGGCTCGCTGGTCTCGCCCCGCGACTACCTGGGGCAGGTCTCGGCCTGGTACTTCGGGCACGCCACCTGAAGTTACTGCCGTAGCCAGTTTGGCTACCTCGACCAGATGCAGAAGGAACTGGACGCGCTGAAGGCCAACCCGGGCATCAGCATCCTGGGTGTCAACCAGATCGGCCAGGAGAGCGAGAACGCCCTGGCCTGCGACGGCAAGGATATTCCCTGGCTGCAGGAGACCATGACCGGCCTGGTCTGGATTCCGTGGCAGGTCGTGTGGCGCGACGTGGTCATCCTGGATGGTCAGAACCGGCGCCTGGCGACCTTCAACCTGACCAGCCACGACCTGGGGATCGCCGCCAACTACGATTCGCTGCGCACGCTGCTGCTGGAGGCCGCCGAGTGATCCGTCGCTGGTCACTGCTGGCCGTCCTGCTGCTGGTGGCCGGTTGCAGTGACGATCCAGTGCAACCCGACAGGCCGACCGCCGCGGTGTCAGTGACCGAGCTGGCCACCGGTGCGCCCATTGCCGGCATCAAGGTCGTGGCCATGGACCGCCTGACCAACCGACCCGTGACCGACCCCCGCCTGACCGACGGCAACGGCGCCATTGATTTCGGGCAACCCCTGACGGCCGACACGCGGTACCTCGTGCTCGGCGCCCTGCAGTGGCAGTTGCATGACCAGGGCGATTGGCTGAACGGACCGCGGCCGGATGGCCGGCCGACGCGGATCGTCCTGCGTCCCGCCGGGCCCTCGGACGGTTTGCCCCGCATCGCCGGCCAGGTGATCGACGCGGACACCGGCGCGCCACTGGACCGGGTCTTCATCGGCACCGCTCCCAATCTGGCCGCGTACCTGGGCGTGTCAGATCCCGGCACCGACGTCACCGGCCCGGACGGCACCTTCCGCGTCCAGGAGATCGCCTTCGCCACCCATCCGGTGACCGGCAATCTGGTCCAGCTGGATCTGCTCTTTGTCAGCCGGGCGGGCTACCGCCCCCGCAGCTGGATCTACCAACACGCCAATGGCGACAACAATCTGGACATCACCGACGCGGTCATCCGCCTGACACTTCTGGCTGAAACGGACACCGGCGTGCTGACCGGAGTGATCCTGCTGAACGGATCGCCCGCGGCGGACGTGCCCGTCGGTCTCGGCGGCTTCAACCGGACCAAGAACGGCTACGGGATCCCGGGCCAGGTCTCGGTCACCGACGCCGGTGGGCGCTACCGTTTCTCGGGTCTGGCCACAGGCACCTATGTCGTGGATCCGGGCTTCGCGCTGTACGACGGGTTTGTCCCCGCCAGCCGAACCCCCATCTCCTTCGCGGTGACCGCCGGCGACACCACCGAGGCGACCGGCCAATCCGTGATTCGGGAAATCAAGCCCCTGAGCGGCCACAACGTGATCATGACCCGGGCCGACAGCGTGCTCAGCCTGTCCTGGACGCCGGTGCCGGCTGCCGCCGAGTACGGCGTCTTCGTCGCCGGGACCGCAGCGGTTGGCACTGCCGACACCCATCTGGATTGGCCCCTGCCGATCGATCTGCCGGCCGGATTGTACCGCTGGACGGTGGTGGCCGTGACGGCGGGGAGCGGGACGGTCGGCGCCATGCAAAAACCCCTCTGGTGGGAATTGGGCGAGTAGGTTGTGCCTCTGAAATTGTGTCCCGGGCCGGTCGTAGCCAATCAGACCCGTAAGAATGATAACATGTGTGGTTTTTTGGCCAAATACTAGCCCAAATTATGTTGTTACATCAAGTTATGTTACAACCCCATCGCGCGGGCCGGGCAAACCCAACCGGACACAATTTCCGAGGCACAACCATTTATTTGAAAACGGGTTAAATTTATAACATTTTGTGGCAAGACAGTGACATCTCCCAGTTCCAAACCCCTATATTCCCCGAGCCCACAACCCAAACCGGAGGCAAGCAGTTGGCAGAATCGCAAAGCACCCACCCCGCAACTGGGGTTTGCCGGATCGGCACCCGCGGCAGTGACCTGGCCCTGTGGCAGGCGCGCACCATCAAGGGGATGCTGCAGGAGCTCGGTGTCGACACCACGGTCACGATCATCAAGACCCGCGGCGACAAGATCGACAACGTGCCCTTTGCCAAGCTCGAGGGGAAGAATTTCTTCACCAAGGAACTGGAAGACGCTCAGCTGGATGGCCGGGTGGACATGGCTGTGCATTCGCTGAAGGATCTGGCCACGGACATGGTGCCGGGGCTGACCCTGTGCGCGATGGTGGGCCGCGAAGACCCGCGCGAGATTTTGCTGGCTCAACCCGAGGCCATCGACCCCGACCTGGTCCAGGCCGGCGACACGCTGCCCCTGAAAAAGGGCGCGAAGATCGGGACGAGCGCGGCCCGGCGTCAGGGACAGGTGCGCGCGCTCCGGCCGGATCTGGAAATCGCCGACCTGCGCGGCAACGTGCCCACGCGCGTCAACCGGCTGCGCGAAGGTTTGTACGACGGCATCCTGCTGGCTCACGCGGGCGTACTGCGGCTGGAGCTGGACCTCGGCGACCTGTTCACCAAGCCGCTGGATGTGGCAGCCTTCGTGCCGGCGCCGGCCCAGGGTATGCTCGGTATCCAGTGCCGGCAGGACGACCCCTGGCAGCCCCATCTGGCCAGGCTGGACTGTGGCGAGCAGGGGCTGGCCGTCGCCGCCGAGCGCAGCCTGTTGAATCGCCTGGACGGCGGCTGCCACCTGCCCTTCGGCGTGAACATCGAGGGCGCGGGCAACGCCTGGCGGATGGAAATCTTTCTGGGCGACGACGACATCACGCGCGCACCGCTGCGCTTCACCATGAACGGCACCGACCCGGCCGCCATGGCCGACGAAGCCTGGCCGCGCATCGCGGCCTACCGGGAAGGCTGAACGACGGTGACGGACGCGACGCGCATCATCCTGACCCGGGCCCGGGGCCGCAACCAGGCTTGGGCCGCGCAGCTCGACCGGGCCGGCCTGCGCCACCTGGAGCTGCCGCTCGTGCAGTATGCGCCCTTGCCGGTGCCGGCTGATCTGGCCCCGGCGCAGTTCGACTGGATCGTGTTCACCTCGCCGCAGGGTGTGCGGGCTTTCGCGGCGCTAAAACCGGAGCTTGGTGCGGCCCGCTGTGCGGTGCTCGGCCACGGCACAGCCCGGGCCGTGACCGAGGCGGGCTGGCCTGTCGCCTTCAACGCCGGCGCCCTGGACGGCGCGGGCTTTGTCGCGGAATTCCTGCAGGCCGGCCACAAGCCCGGCGACGTCCTGCTGCCCGGACCGAAACGCCGCCTGACCGAACCGCGGGCATCCCTCCAGGAGGCTGGTTATACTGTGCAGGAATTGCCCCTGTACGAGACCCTGCCCACGGATCCGGCAGCCATCGCGGCCGCCGAATTGCGGGGTACTGATGTGCTGTTTTTCTGCAGCCCCTCGGCTGTGCGCGCCTTCGCCGGTGCGCGCGCCGACAAACCGCGGTGCGTGGCCATCGGGCGCACCACCGCTGACGCGTGTCGGCAGGCCGGACTGGATCCGGCCGTGGCCGACACCCCTGATCTGGAGAGTATGGTCCGGGCCGCCGGCCTGGGCAGTCTGCCCGGACCAAACCATGAAACCGTGAGACCGGAGAAGGAATCATGAACATGATCGAACGTCCCCGGCGCCTGCGCGCCACCAAGGTTCTGCGTGAGATGACGGCCGAAACCAGCGTCGAGGCCCGTCACCTGATCACGCCCCATTTCGTGGTGCCCGGCACCGGGATCAACGAGGAAATCGGGGCCATGCCCGGCGTTTTTCACGTCTCCACCGAAAACCTGATCAAGGAAGTGGAGCGCGACCTGGAACTGGGTCTCAAGTCGCACCTGCTGTTCGGTGTGCCCGAGGACGGCGCCAAGGACGAGCACGGCAACGACGCCCTGAACGACAAGGGCTCGGTGGCCACCGCCCTGCGCGCCCTGAAGAAACAGTTCGGCGAGGACATCATCACCATCACCGATGTCTGCCTGTGCGCCTACACCAGCCACGGCCACTGCGGCTTCCTGGAAGACGGCAAAGTTGTCAACGACCCAAGCGTCGAACAGTTGGCCAAAATGGCCCTGATGCACGCCGAAGCGGGCGCCGACATCGTCAGTCCCAGCGACATGATGGACGGCCGCGTGGGCGCCATCCGCGACCTGCTGGACGACAAGGGCTTCAC
>JAJRWA010000214.1 GCA_024277025.1 Candidatus Krumholzibacteriota bacterium
GCCCTGTACGGGGAGTACCGCCTGGGCGCGGGACAGGGTTGCGGGAATCTGGTGATGATCGCCCTGGGCACCGGCGTGGGCGGTGGCGTCATGATCGGCGGTCGGTTGCTGTTGGGAACCCACTGCGGAGCTGGCGAAATCGGACATATGGTGCTGGACCCCGCCGGGCCTGTCTGTGCCTGCGGCGGCCGAGGCTGCCTAGAGGCCTATGCAGGCAGCACCGGCATTCTGCGGCGGGTGCGCGAGGCGGGAACGGCGGGCGCGTTGGGCGAGCTGGTCCGGGCGCGCGGGGTGGACCTGACCACGGCCGATCTGGCGGGGTTGGCTGCGAGTGGGGACAGCCAGGCGCGGGAGATCCTTGCCGAGGCCGGCCGGCGCCTGGGGCAGGCGGTCGGCAACCTGGTCAACGTGCTGGATCCGGACAAGGTGATCATCGGCGGCGGCGTGGCCCGGGCGGGTGAGCTCATCCTCGGACCCTGCCGCGAAGTCGCGCCGCAGTTGGTGCTGGCGGCCGAGGCCCGGGACGTGCCCATTGTGCCGGCCCGGTTGGGGAATCTGGCGGCGGCCCTGGGCGCGGCGCACCTGGCCCGGGAGAAGGAGATGGCTGGCTGATGGCCGTGACCGGGCATCGTCAGGGGCGCCGAGACCGCGGGCCGGCCTGCGGCCGGCGTGTGCTCCTGCCCGCGGCTCTGGCCGCCATGGCGGTGCTCTTGTTGGCGTCCGGGCTGGACCGCGGTTGGGCGCGGGAGGCGGGCCCGCGGCAGGAGTCGCGCCTGCGGGCCGAACGTTTTGTCGACCGGGTGATCGATGGGGAACCCGTCTCGTGCATGTTCGGCAACGTGTTCATTGACCGCGACACGATGACCGCGGCCGCGGACACGGCCTATTTCTACCGCGAACGCGAACTCTACGAATTCCGCGGTCACGTGCGCGTGACCCGCAACGAAGCGGTGCTGACCTGCCGCCGCGGCCTGTACAACCGCAATTTCGGCACTGGGGATTTCTACGGCGATGTCCGGCTGATCGAGGGCGACGTGATCGGCACCGGGGACATCGGCGAGTCACGGGGCGCGGGGCGCTATCTGCGGCTGATCGGCGACGCGCTGCTGGTCACGCCCGACTACTCGGTGCGTGGTGACACGATTTTCCAGGACCGGCAGACGGGGCGCGGCGAGGCCTTCGGCAACGTGAGCATCATGGAGCCGGGCTCTGAAAATCTGGTCACCGGCCAGCACGCCGTATTTCACGAGGACGGTGAAGTCGCCGAAGTCGACCGGCACCCGGTTCTGACCAGCCGCGAGCAATCGGGCGGCCCCTTGCACAGCGAGGCCGGCCTGATGCGCTTTTTTCGCAGCGAGGACCGGGTCGTGATGATCGATTCGGTGCGCATCCGGCAGGGGCAGACCGTGGCCACGGCCGATACGGCGGTGGCCTACGGGCGGGAACGCATGGTGCTGACCGGCAGTCCGTCGGTGTCCATGGGGACTGCAAGCACCATGTACGGTGACCGCATGGAGTTCTTCTACGCCGGCGGCGAGCTGCGGCAACTGGTGATCGTGGGCGCCGGCCGCATGGAGGATTCGAGTCCCGATTCCCTGGCCCATCTCTATGAGGGGCTGCCGACGATGGACATTCTGGAAGGTGATTCGATCACCGTCGATTTCGAGAACCGCAGGATCCGGCGCTCGGTGGTCGTCGGCAACGCGCACAGCCGGTACACGCCCCTGGACCTGACGGACGAGGTGGCGACCAACGATGTGACCGGTGACACGATCACGATCCTTTTCAACCAGCAAAGGGTCTCGCGGGTGCGCGTGCAGGGCAACGCTGACGGCACCTACCGCTTTGCCCGCGTGGCGGCCATGCGCCAGATGCTGGGCAAGTCCAAGCGCCTGGCCGATATGCTGGTCCGTGGCGGGGCCGACAGCACCGGCGCCCGGGATTCCCTGTCCACCCAGATAGACTCTTTGGCCGGAGTGATGGGTGTGCCTGAAGAACTTGTGGCCTCGGGGGTGGTTGACTCGCTGCTGACGGTGGCCCTGGATTCGCTGGCCACGGCGGGTTTCGACACCAGCCTGTCCGGCCTGGATTTCATGGCCAGCGCCCAGGACGTCAAGTACGGCGGGCATCAGGTGACTTTCCAGATGGCCGACCGGACCATGGAGATCGAGCGGAGCGGCCGCCTGGACTACGGCACGCTCAAACTGACGGCCAACCACATCAAGCTGGATACGGACAACCGCGAGCTGTACGCCGAAGGCGAGCCGCTGGTCGAGGATTCCGATACGATTGCCGGCCAGAGAATGGGCTACAACTTCAAGTACAAGAGCGCGTCGGTCGAGGACGGGGTGACTTCCTTCGACAACTACTACTATGTGGGCGACAATATCCGCCGCTTCAGCGATCAAACCATGAAGATTTGCGGCGGCCGGATGACCAGCTGTGACCGGGCCGAGCCTCACTACCATTTCTGGTCCGGCAACATGAAGATGCGGCCCGGGGACAAGGTGGTCGCGGCACCGATCGTGTTGCGGGTCGGGCACGTGCCGGTCTTTGCCCTGCCGTTCTACTACAAGAGCCTGAAGGAGGGCCGCCAGTCCGGAATCCTGTTCCCCAGTTTCGACTTCGGCTGGTCGAGCCGCGAGGGCCGCTACATCCGCGACTTCGGCTACTACTGGGCGACCAACGACAATATGGACTTCATTCTCGAGGCTGATTACAACGAGCGGCGGGAGTTCGCCTATCGGGTGAGCAATCGCTACGTCAAACGCTATTCCTTCAACGGCGGTGTGGACTATTCGCGCAAGATCGGGCTCGGCGACAACAACGTCAACGAATGGCAACTGCGCTGGAACCACAACCAGCCCACCCTGTGGGATGACTACAAGTTCCGCTCCGACGTGAAAATGGCCTCGACGACCCTGACCAGCAATGATCTGAGCGGATCCAGTGCCCGGGACGTCGTCAGTGGCCAGCTCAAGTCCAATGCCTATATCAGCCGCAACTGGCGCCTGGCCAATGCCAATCTCAGTGCGAACCGGGACGAGCGGGTCAATGCGGCGGACGAGGATCCGGCGTCAGACAACCTGGTCTACAGCATGACCTTGCCCTCGTTCTCAATGAATTTCAAGCAGATCACTCTGGCGCCGGGCCTGCGTGGCGCCCAGCAGGGCAGCGCAGCCGGCAATGTCCTGCGCAACACCTATTTTCAACAGGGATACTCATTCAAGGCCGACAGCAAGGGGTTCGAAAACCACGACCAGTCCGTGTACAACGCGAGCGGCAACTGGTCGCTGGCCTACCGGCCGCCGCGCGTGGGCATCTTCAACGTCAGCGTCTCGGCCAACGCCCGGCAGACCTGGAGCCGCGACGCGAGTTCAGGGCAGGTCTGGAACCCGGATACCAATTTTGTCGATGGCGGCTACTACACCGATTTCGACGAGGTGGTCGAAACGACCAAGCCGGGCCTGAGTTTCAGCACGGGCGTGGGCACGACCCTGTATGGCCTGTTCCCGTTGCACGTCGGGCGTCTGCAGGCCTTGCGCCACACGGCCCGTTTCAATACCTCGTGGACTCTTTCGCCTGGGCTGGGCAGCAAGCAGGCCCACAGCACCAGCCTGAGCCTCAGCTGGGACAACCGTCTGGATCTGAAGTATCTCGGGGCCGACAGCGACAGCACGCTGACGGCGAAGAAGATCGACGGCGTGATCGACTGGTCGCTGCGCACGTCGTACAACCCCAAGGCCGAACCGGGGAAGCAGTGGGCGGATATTTCCAGCGGCCTGACGATCAAGCCGGGCCAGAGCCGCTATTTGAAGTTGAAGGTCAGCAATACAATCGATCCCTACCTGTTGGCCCTCAAGCGCACATCGTTCACCTACGGCCTGAGTTTTCGGGGCAAGCTGGACGTGGGCGAAGTGCCGGCGGAAGCCGAGATGAAACGCAATTCGGCCATCGAGCGTCTGGGCGTTGAATTGAAGGAGGAACCGGCCGACTCGACCCGCATCGATGATTTCGAGGCCGAGTTCGCCGCCGAGAACCAGGGCCGGGACAAGCTCGACAATCGGCGCCGCGAGGAGGACTTCGATGGCGAGGACAGTTCCTTCTACGACTTCTACGACCGCGCGGGCCGCAGCTCGGGCGGCAAGGCCAAGGATGCCACTGACGGCGGCCGCTACATTCCGTTCGATGTGAACGCCTCTTTTTCCTACTCCTACACCAACAGCACCCGCAGTCGCCGGGCCAACGCCAACCTGAGCATCAACACGCAATTGACCAGCAACTGGGAGCTGCGCTACAGCGCGTCGTTCGACGTGGCCGAAGGCATTACGATCCGACAGCAGTACAGCCTGAACCGCGATCTGCACTGTTGGCGCTTTGAATTCAACCGGACGATCAGCACAGTGGACTCCCAGTTCGGTTTCCGCATCTATCTCAAGTCGATTCCGGCGCTGAAGTTCGCGCGGGGGCAGGAAAACTATATGGGCGCGCCTGGTGGCGGGTTCGGGGGCGGGGTCTTCTAGCTGGCAGCCCGTGGCTTGTGAGCCGGAGAGTCCTTGCCTGGATTTTTGATATTGTGATATCCTCGGTTTCAATTTACAGAAAACCGGTACTCAGCGGTCTGGCGGGCTATCGATGCCAAGCGAAGGACTGGGATGGAGATCCATACTGCGAGAGAAATGAGCCCGCGGCGCCGGACCGATCCATGGCTGTGGGGCGCGTTGGTGATCGTCACAGCCGTGATATCGCCCTACCTGGTACCCTGGTTTTCCGCCGACAGGATGTATAGCTACGCTGAGAAATGGGTGGACCTGCCGCTGATCGCCGTGGTTGTGGTGATTGCCTTCAGCCTGGGACGCAGGTCGGTCACGAGGCCCGCGCGTGGTTTCTGGCTGGCGCTGGGGATCGGCTTCGGTTGCTGGTTGGCGGGCCGGATTCTGTGGGGTGTGTTTGCCAGTCAGGGGCTGTGGATTGATCTGTTGGCCGATTTCTGCTACCTGCAGGTAGTAGTCGCCTTGTTGGTCATGTTGGAACTGGATCCGGAGCGGGAACCCCTGGCAGGTGTGCCGCAGCAACTGCGCTGGTTGTCTCTCGGTGGCGGCCTGTTGCTCTTGCTGGCCGGATACGTCTACTTCAGCCTCATTCCGGCCTTGTTGGCCCCGGATACCTACCGCCACTGGCAGCCGAGTTACATCGGTACTCTGCTCTTCGACGTCTACCTTCTGGCCCGTCTGGGTTGGCGGTTTCGGGATTCCAGGGCTCCCTACTGGCGGCGAGTCTATGGCTGGCTGACGGCGGCCTGGCTCCTGTGGGTGGCGACCGACAGCGCCGGGCTCGTGTGGGCCTTCGTGCCCGATTCCTTCCCACCGTTCGGTACACGGGTCGATTTGTGGTGGTTGATTCCCCTGCTGGTGCTGATCTACGGGCTGCTGGCGGTGCGTCGGAGTTCAGCGGCGACCCCGGGAACCAGGCCGTCCGCTGGTGGGATAATGCTTGGTCCCCTGGGTGGGACGCCGCTGCTGCCCTATGCTTTCCTGCTGCCGACGGTGCACGCGGTGTTGGACTACGGCCGGATCGGTGATCCCGATCTGGCCCGGCCGCGCGGAATTCTGGTCATGGCCGTGACCGTGATTCTCGCCGGGTTGATCGTCCGGGCCCATCGCCTGATCATCAGCGAGAATCGTCGCCTGCGGCAGGGGTATGAGGACGCTTCTCAGACCGTGATCCGGGCCAATCGGGAACTTGAGGCGCGAGTCGAGCGCCGCACAAGCGACCTGGTTGCCGCCAACGAGCTTCTGGCGGCGGATATCGAGCAGCGCAAGCGGATTGAAACGACCCTGCGCCTGACTGAGCAGCAGCGGCAGGCGCTGATCCACGCCATCCCGGATGATCTTGTGTTGCTGGACCGTCACGGTGTCATCCGGCAGGTTTTTCAGGGAGGACAGGAAGCGGAGCACCTGGTTTCCGCTGCCGACGCGGGGCGCTGCCTGCGCGAATTGCTGCCTGGGCGAATACGCGTACGGTTCGATGAAGCGTTGGTCCGGGCGCATGACCGGCGGGCGCGGGTGAGTCTGGGGCTGGAAATCGAGGGAGCGGCAACAGGCCGCCACCTTGAGTTCCGGTTCAGTCCCTGCGGCGAAGAGGAAATCCTGGTGCTGATCCAGGATCTGACCGAGCGTCGAGCGCTGGAGCTTACTTTGCGGCAGACGCAGAAAATGGAGAGCCTCGGGCTCCTGGCCGGCGGTATCGCCCACGACTTCAACAACCTGTTGACCAGTATTCTGGGCAATGCCGAACTGTTGCGCGAGGCCCGGGATGAAGCGGAGGCTGCAAGCTTTCTGGCAGCTATCGAGAACAATGGCCAACGTGCGGCGAAATTGACGGCGAACCTGCTGGCCTACGCGGGCGACGCCCATATTGAGCTTGAGCGGCTGGACCTGGTGCGGATCATGACCGAAATGGAGCCCTTGCTTGCCGCCGCCGTGCCCGGTCCCACACGATTTGCCTTCGAGCCCGGCACCGAGGCCCTGTGGATCGACGGCAATGAGGGTCAGTTGATCCAGGTGGTGCTGAATCTGGTGAGAAACGCCGGGGAGGCAATGGCTGGTCGCGGGGGGCTGGTGAGCGTCTCGTTGGCGGCTGCCCACGTCGAGGCACCGGGACCCTTGGTGGCTTCGGGCAATGATCCCCTGGCTGCAGGTACCTATGCCTGTCTGCGGGTTGCCGATGATGGATCCGGTATCGGGCCGGCGGACCGCGAGCGCATCTTCGACCCGTTTTTCACGTCCAAGGGCACCGGTCGGGGGTTGGGCCTGGCCGCGGTGCGCGGTATCGTCGCCCATCATGGGGCAGGCCTGGTTCTGGAATCCGCTCCGGACGAGGGCACTGCATTTTCGATCTACTTTCCCCTGCGGGCAGCAGCCGCTGGGACTGTCGACGCGCCGGGTGGCCGGACAGTCGGCCAGGGGGCGGGCCTGGTGCTGGTGGTCGACGACGAGGACGATCTGCGCCGACTGGTGTCGGTATATCTCCGGCGGCACGGTTACACCACGGTCGAAGCCCAGGATGGGAGTCAGGCCGTGGCTCAGGCCCGGTTGCACCGGGACCATTTGACAGCCATCTGCATGGACTACTCGATGCCCGGGATGACTGGGGCCGAAGCACACCGCCACATTCGGCAGTGGGACAGCGAAGTGCCGATCGTCATCATGAGCGGCTATGGTGAAGCCGATGCCCTGGACGGCCTGAATGATGCGGGGCGGACGGCCTTCCTGTCCAAACCGTTTCCCCTGTCCCGTTTGACGTCGTTGTTCCGGGAGCGATTCGGAGTGTCAGCTCGGGCGGGCGATGCCTGACCAGGCGGGTCACCGGACAAGGCCAATTTCTCTGTCACACCTATCTTGTCGTATTCATAGTATCTGTGTTGTCAGCATGAAACCCGAACCAGGAGGTCTGCCATGGCCATGCGCCTGATTCCGCAGTTATTGGTTTGTATTTGCCTGAGCCTGACGGTGGTCGTGTCCCCAGCCCAGGCTGTTGATCCCACTCTGGTCTACGAGAACGCCCTGCCCGGCTACACGATCCCTGCGGTGCGGGACCTGGTCGTCGACGCCGCCGGCAACGCCTATGTCGTGGCCACGGCCTACGAGAACCGGACCCACGCCGATATCCTGGCCGTGAAATACGATCCGTCCGGCAGTCCGGTCTGGACCCGCTACGTGACCGGCAACAACCACTGCTTCGGCCTGGGGATCGCCCTCAACTCGCTGGGTGATGTCTGGCTGACGGGGTGGACCTCGGCGACGGACTTTCCGCTGGTCGGGGCGGTCGATTCGACGCTGACCGGGAACAAGGACGGCTTCCTGATGCGTCTGGCCGGCAGCGACGGCTCCATCACCTTCAGCACCTATTTCGGTGCCGAGGCTGGTGACGATTTCCAAGGGCTCGCGATCAACGC
>JAJRWA010000215.1 GCA_024277025.1 Candidatus Krumholzibacteriota bacterium
CGCAAGGGTGTGCCGCTGCGCCTGGAGATCGGGCCCCGCGATCTGGCGGACGACAAGGTCATGATGGCCGCGCGCCACGATCGGGCCAAGAATGCCGTGGCCTTCGCCGATCTGGCGGCGGCCGTGCCGGCGGAACTGGCGCGGATCCAGAGTGATCTCTATGAGTTGGCCCTGAAGCGCCGGAGCGAGGCGACTTTCCGGATCGACACCTGGGACGAGTTCGTGAAGCTGTTCAGGGGCGAGGGCGGCTTTGCCCACTGCCATTGGTGCGGTGACGGTGACTGTGAGAAGGCGATCCAGGAAAAAACCAAGGTGACCATCCGCAACATCCCGTTCGAGCGCGATGAGACAGACGGGCAGTGTGTGCACTGTGGCCAGCCTGCGCCGGGCCGGGTGCTGTTCTCCCAATCGTACTAGTTCAGTTGTCCCGGGGCTGGCGGGCAGCGTCCAGGGCCTTGTCGATGAGTTTGCCGAGTTGCTGCATGGTCAGCGGTTTCTGGGCGAACGCGTAGATGCCCAGGGATTGGGCCGTGTCGGCGGTCGCTTCCCGGCTGTAACCGGTACAGATGATTACCGGCAGATCCGGCCGCAGGGTCAGGACCTCGGCCGCCAGGGCCTTGCCCGACATGACCGGCATCGTCAGGTCGGTCACCAGAATGTCGAAAGCGCCGGGGTCGCGTTTGAACACGGCCAGAGCTTCCCTGGGGTCGGTGTGCGCTTCGACCGCATAGCCCAGCGAACCCAGGATGCGCTCGACCAGTCTGACCAGCATTTCTTCATCATCCACGAACAGGACCCGACCCGAACTGTTGCCGGACCGTCCGTCGTTCGTCGCGACGGTTTCGTCCTGCGCGACGGAAACCGGCAGCAGGATGCGGAAGCGTGTGCCTTGCCCCGGCTGGCTGTCGACCAGAACGTTGCCCTCGTGGTCGAGCACGATCCCGTAGACCATGGCCAGTCCCATGCCCGTGCCCTTGCCCTGGGGTTTGGTCGTAAAAAAGGGCTCGAAAATTCGGGCTTGGATAGCGGGGTCGATGCCTCCCCCCGAGTCCGCGACAACCAGTTCGAGGTAGGACCCGGGTTCCATGTCGTCGGTCAGATCCGGGTGGCCGGCCGGCAGCCGTACTTGCGTCAGGGCCACGGTCAGCGTGCCGCCGTTGTCTTCCATGGCGTGGCCGGCGTTGGTGCAGAGATTCATGATGATCTGGTGGATCTGGTTCGAGTCCGCGATCACCGGCGGCAGGTCGTCGGGCAGGTCCACCTGGACCGTGATCGAGGCCGGCAGGGAGGGCTGGATCAGCTTCATGGCCTCGCCGACGACATCGTCCAGCCGCACCGGAGTCTTGCCCATGTCGCCCCGGCGGCTGAAGGTCAGTATCTCGCGCACCATGCCGGCGGCCCGGTGTCCGGCCAGCCGCACCTGCTCCAGGAACTCCTGGACCGGATGATCGTCCGGCAGGTCCATGGCCGCCAGGTCGGTATAGCCCATGATCGCTTCGAGGATATTGTTGAAGTCGTGGGCGATGCCGCCGGCCAGGGTGCCCAGCGCCTCGAGTTTGTGGGCTTGCTGCAGCTCCATTTCCAATCGCTGCTGCGCGAGGGCGGCTTCGCGTCTTTGGGTGATATCGGTGCAGCAGCCCTCCAGTGCCTTGACCCGGCCGAATTCGTCATGTTCCACGGCGTTGGTCTGCAGGATCCAACGTTCCTTGCCCTCGGCGTCGATGATCCTGTATTCCCAGACGGCGGCGGCCAGTCCGGTCAGCAGGCGGCCGTGCTCGCGTTCGATGTACTGACGGGAGCTCGGATGGACGATTTCCTTGAGGATGCCGGGCCGTTTGAGGAAATCGGCTGCCGTGTAGCCGAACACGGTCTCGGCCGCCGGGCTGCAGTACTCGAACACACCGTCGGGCACGGTCATGCGGAAGACCGCTTAACCCAGGCGGTTGAGCAGCCCGCTGAAGCGGTTCTCACTTTCTTTGAGATCCGCCTCGCGCGCCTGGATCTGGGCCAGCATGTCATTGAAGGCTTCGGTCAGGCGGCCCAGTTCGTCGTCACTGAATTTCTCGGCCCGGATGGTGTAGTCGTGTCCCTCGGTCACGGCGCGGGCCGTGGCCTCCAGCGCGCGCACCGGCTGGGTCAGTGAGCTGTGGGAGGAATGGGCCAGAACCAGGCTGAGCAGCAGCGAGAGAATCGCGATCACCAGTACCAACAGGCCGAAGCGGCCCAGCCGCGAGCCCAGGTCGGGCATCACCGCCCGCAGGTAGATCTGCCCCACGTTCAAACCCTGGAAAGAGATCGGCATCGTGGTGTCCAGGTGGTCCCCGTGGTAGCGGGTCACCAACTCGTCCTGGGTGACGACCGGCGGCTGCGGATCCCCTTGCCGGTGGTACTCGGCCAGGACGCTGCCGTCTGCCAGATAGATGGCCGCCGACGTCACCTCGGGTGAAGCGGCCAGGCCGGCCAGGACGCGGTTGGCGAAATCCGGATCCTGGAAGCCGACGGCCGAGGCGCACGTGTGGGCGAGAATCTCGGCCCGGCCACGGTTGGCCTCGGCAAAACTCTTGCGGAACGCGACGCTGTCGTGAATCAGGAACGCGCCGCTGGCCAGGACCAGCGAGATCGTGCCGACAAAGGCCGCATAGAGCAGGATCTTGGTTCGAAAGGGGAACTGGGCGAGGAATCCGCGCAGCATGGTCAGTCCTCCCCGTCCGGTTTGACGAGCACGACATGCTGCAGGAACTCGGCACTCAGGCGCAGGCCGGCGTTTTCCACCTGGGCGAGATTGACATTGATCCGGACCCGTTGGTTGTCGACATAGAAGCCCACCATGCCGCCCTGACGGGGAAACGTCTGCCCGTCGCCCGCGATCAGAACGGGCTGATCGGCGATGGTCGCACTGAACTCCAGAAAGGCGTCCTTCAGGTCTTCACCGACAAAGACGATGTCGGCATCACCGATACGCGCAGCGAAGGTGGAACCGGGCCCGGAATCGGACGGCAGGTCCCGGATGCGCTCCACCTGCAGGGGATGACCCTGCACGGGGCGGCGGCGGGTGTTCTCAGCCAGGATTTCGGCCAATTCGTCCGTGGTCGTGCCGACAAAGACGACATTGACGGTGGAGTCGCCGTGGTCGGTGTCGCTGGGCCAGGTCGTCAGTTGGGCCATGTGGTAGATGTAGGCCGCTTTGATGTTGTTGACCTTGGTCTGATCGATATCCTGGGCCTGACAAAGAACAACCAGGCCTGCTGTAACCAGCATGGCCGTCAGACCGGGCAAGATGCTATTGCGGATTAGGCGTGCCACTCCAGCCGTTCCGTTGTTCGGTCCGGATACTCCGACGACCCGGTCCAACCCTAACATAGGCATCAAGGTATGTCTAACCTGGAGAACAACGGGGTTGGCCAAATCGCCGGGATCGGGGTATGGTGGGGTGTAACCTGAGTAGGGTCCATGGCGGGACGGTATGGGAGACGAATTTCCATTGAGGGACGGCTGCCGCGTCGGATATCGGTGGGCCGGGCGCCAATCGCGTGGCTTGGCCTCGTTCTGATCGTTGGGGCCTGGCTGCTGTGCCCGGTCGGGGAGGCAGCGGCCGAGGCTGCAGGTGCCGGTGATTATTTCAGCATGGACCTGGCCGAGTTGACGGCGATCAAGGTGACGGTTTCCTCCCATGATTCGCTGGCCGTCTTCGACACGCCATCGACCGTCACGGTCATTGATCGAGACATGATCGGCAGCTTCGGTTTCCTGGATGTGGCCGAGGCGCTCAGCTACGTGGCGGGCCTGGAGGTCTACCAGACGATTATCGATCGCAACGTGCCGACGGCCCGGGGCATTCTGCAGAATTTCTACGCCAACAAGATCCTGCTGCTGATCAACAACACGCCGACCTGGCAGCCGATCTACGGTGAGGGCTATGTCGATCGGATCAGTATTGCCGATGTGGAGCGGATCGAGGTGCTCAAGGGGCCGGCTTCGGTGCTTTACGGCAGTAATGCCTATGCCGGCGTGATCAATCTGGTGCTGCGGACGACGCCCAGGGATGGCGGCACAGCTCATGCCCGCGTCGGGGCGCCCGACCTGGCTTAAGCCGGCCTTAACCTGAATTCGACGGCGGGCCCGGTCGATGTCTTCTTTTCGGTCAATGCCGCGGCGGAGACCAGATCCCCGTACACGGTTACCGGGCGGGCCGGTCAGCCGTTCAACGGCAGCCTTGACTACCAGATGACCGAGCGCTACGAGTCGCGGAATTTCAATCTGGAAGCGCGCTACCGGTCCCACTCGGTTTTTGTCAATGGCTTCCAGTACGACCACACTTTCTTTGGAGCGTCGCCATCGTATGTCAGCGGCGGTGGGCAAATGGTCCAGAACCGGGGACTGCTGGCGGCCTATCGCTACGATGGTCGCCTTGGTGAGCGCACCCGACTGAAGGGCAGCGCTTCCTATGACCAATTCGAGCGCGAGTTTCCCCTGTCGCTTGATCAGACAAACTACATCAACCTGGCCGGCGACCGGGCCTTTGCCGACCTGGTCGGGATTTTCGACGTGAATGAACGCACCCACCTGGAGGTGGGAGCCACGGCGGAAAATCGGCACAGCGACGGCCACGATACGCGCGACGCTGTTCAGGACACGCTGGTGCGCCACAATCTGGTGGGCGACTCGGACGTGTTCGAATGGTCGGCCCATGCCCAACTGGGTTACGATTTCAGTGGCTTGAACGTGCTGGCGGGATCGCGCTACACGAACAACGACCTCTACGGCGACAACGTGGCGTCCCGCGTTTCGGCCGTGCTCGGTCTGGGCGCCCAGCGCAGTGTCAAGGCTATCTGGGGTCAGAGTTTCCGGGTGCCGACGATGTTCGAGTTGTATTTCGATCATCCCACGGTGGTGGGCAATCCCGCCCTGCAGCCGGAGCGGAGCGAGTCCTGGGAATTGGCCTATCTGGCCGGAACCGACCGCTTCTTCTACCAGGTCCTGGGCTATTACGCGCACTATCGCGATCTGATCCGCCGGGTGACTACGGAGTCAGGTCCGCCGAGTGTCCAGGAGAATGTTGCCGCCTTCGACAGTCGGGGGATTGAGGCCGAGTTGCGGTACCAGAATGGCGATCGCACCCGCCTCTTCCTGAATTACACCTTGCTGGACGGAGTGGGGCCGGGGGCTGAGGACAACTTTCGCTATGTCGCCCGGAATACAGTGAAGATGGGGCTGAACTACCGCGTGCGGGGCGTGTCCGTTGGCGCGCTGGGCAAGGCCCTTTCGGGTGTCGACGGACATCTGGCCCGCATCCCTGCGCAATACCTGCTGGACCTCAACGCGGGCTTTGTGCAAAGGGTGGGGGGCCACTCCGTGAAACACATGCTGACCCTGAAAAACGTGACCGACAGCGACATGCTGGTGGCCGAGTACATCCGCCAGACGGCGAATGTCAACAGCCTGGCCACGACCGCCTTTGGTCGTCGCTTGATCTATTCGGTCAGTTTGGAATTCTAGCCTGGGTCCGGCCGCTTCCTACTGGCCGCTGGCGATGCGCAGGATCTCACCATGGCGTCCCATGCCGTTGATCGTGTAGCCAACATTCACGCCGGCTGCGGCGATGACCGTGATGCCGATCTCACCGGTCAGGGCACCCATGGCGCCGAATTGCGGCTCGCTGCGCACCTTGGTGAACGAGTTCTTGAGCAAGTTGCCTTCGGGAAACAGCGGCTGCAGGTCGGCGCCGGCCGCGGAATAGGTGCCGTTGTTCCGGACGGCAAAATCTTCCGCCGCCAATTGCACGACATGACAGTTGCGTTTGATGTTGGCTTCCAGGGCGCGCTCGCGCACCTGCTGCAGATTGGGAATGGCGATGGCAGCGAGGATCCCGATGATGACCACGACGATCATCAGTTCGATCAAGGTGAATCCTTTGTCATTGGCGAGCAAGTCCTGTCCTACGGTTTAAACCCCTGTGTCTGGCCTCGTTTTCGGCCGATTGACGGCTCAATTGAGTGTTTTTGTCATTTGGTTGGCTGAATGTCGCGGGGGGAGGCTTTCGCCCGGACCTGCCAGCTATTATCATTTGCTCAAAGATACCGGGCCAGGGGCCGGGGATCCTGTCGGGATCCCGGCGGCCTGAGCCGCGCGGCCATACCAGAAGGAGGCAGGGTCATGGATACCCCCCGGGACAACAGCGAAATGCGGGAGCAGTATCGCCACAAGGTCGGACTGGCGGAAATGCTCAAGGGCGGCGTCATCATGGACGTGACCAACGACGAGCAGGCCAGGATCGCCGAGGAAGCCGGGGCCGTGGCGGTCATGGCCCTCGAACGCATCCCTTCGGATATTCGGAAGCTGGGCGGCATCGCCCGCATGAGCAATCCCGGCATGATCGAGGCCATCAAGAACGCGGTTTCGATTCCGGTAATGGCCAAGGTTCGCATCGGCCACTTTGCCGAGGCGCAGATCCTGGAGGCGCTGGGTGTCGACTTCATCGACGAGTCCGAGGTCCTGACGCCGGCGGACAACAAGAACCACGTCTACAAGCACGACTTCAAGGTGCCGTTCGTTTGCGGCTGCCGCAACCTGGGCGAAGCCCTGCGCCGTATCGGCGAGGGCGCGGCCATGATGCGCACCAAGGGCGAGGCCGGCAGCGGTGACGTGGTCGAGGCGGTCACGCACATGCGCGAAGTCACCGAGGGCATTCGCCGCCTGCAGATGATGCGGACCGACGAGTTGATGGCCGAAGCCAAGAACCTTGGGGCGCCTTATCACGTACTGGTCGAGACGGCCGAGCTGGGCAAGCTGCCGGTGCCCAACTTCGCGGCCGGGGGCATCGCCACGCCGGCGGATGCGGCGCTGATGATGCAACTGGGTGCCGAGACCGTGTTTGTCGGCAGCGGAATTTTTGCCAGCGAGGATCCGGCGCCGCGGGCCAAGGCGATTGTCGACGCGGTGACCTACCACGACGATCCGGCCAAGCTGGTGGAGATTTCGATGACCCTGGGCGAAGCCATGAAGGGCCGCGCCGTCAACGAGATGGACGAGAGTGAGAAAATGGCGGGCCGCGGTTGGTAGACCGGACCGGCAAGCCGGTTGGGCTGCTCACCCTGCAGGGGGACTACGAGAAGCACCGGCAGGCCTTTGCGGCGCTGGGACGGCGGACTTTCGGCGTGCGGCGCCGCGCCGAGCTGGAACTGGTCAGCAGTCTGGTGATTCCGGGTGGCGAATCCACCACCCTGACCCGCTTGCTGGATCGGGCCGGCCTGCGGGAACCGTTGCTTGAATTTGCCGCCAGCCATCCGGTCATGGGGACCTGTGCCGGTCTGATCATGATGGCCCGGGGCACGGCTGACGAAGATGAGAGCGACTTCGGGGTGGCGCCATTGGGTCTGCTGGATTGTACGGTGTTGCGAAACGGCTACGGGCGCCAGATAGACTCCTTCACGGCTGCGGTGAGGCTGGTGGATGATCCCGTCGATTTTCCGGCGGTCTTTATCCGGGCGCCGCGGGTGGTTGCCGTCGGGCCGGAGGTGGATGTTGTGGCCCGGCTGGGGAATGAACCGGTGGCCGTTCGCCAGGGGCACCTGCTGGGGCTGACGTTTCATCCCGAACTGACCGCTGATCTGCGGCTTCATCAGGCTTTTCTGCGGATGGTCGACGAAGCCGGGGATCATCACTAGCCGGGGGTGGGAACCGGCAGGCCGGTTTCCCCGGACTGGTGGATTTTGTATACTGTGGAACAATATCATGGGGCATGCGAATGGGCACCGGCCGTTGGCGTGGTGCACTGACAAAGGACTACCTGGATGCGTTTGCTGCAAACACAAGTAGCGGGCCGGGCGCTGCTGGCGCTGTTGATTGTCGCGGTGATCGGTGCCGGTTGCGGCGGCGATGACGGCGGCAGCCCGCCGCCGCCGCCGCCGTGTGCCATTTCGGATCTCAACACTTCCCAGCAGAACGCCTGGCTCACCGGGGATATCATCAACATACGCTGGCTTCAGAACGGCGTGCCCGGCACCGTGGTGATCGAATTGCTGAAGGCCGGTGCGGTTGTCGATACGATTGCCGCCGCCGCGGCCAATTCGGGGTTCTATCCCTGGCTGGCGGATATCAGCGGGCAAAGCAGCGGTTCCGATTTCGGTTTCCGGGTCACGGGAACCGGCACGGCCGCCTGCACCGATCAGGTCGATGGGCTGACAATCCGGGATGTGAACGGGTGCAGCTACACCTACACGGCGGGCGCCGATTCGGTCCAGGCCGGCGACGAGTTCGAGATCACCTGGCTTGGTGTCAACACCAGCGGCGTGGTTGATATTGAACTGTGGACCTCGGGCATCGGTGGCCTGCTCGGCGACAAGGTCGGTGATATCGCGATCGGGGCCCCGGACAACGGCAGTTACACCTGGACGGTGGATTCGTTCAACAACGGAACCTACGACTTCTACCGCTACGTGATTCGCGATGCCCAGGTCGCCGACTGCAGTGTGAACGGTCCACGCTTCCGGATGATCGACGACGACATTTGCACGATTGGGGTTACCGGTCCGCCGATGGCCGTCGATCTCGGCGATACGGTCCTGATCCAGCTGGAACAGCGCGGCGGCAGCGGCTTTGTGGATCTGCGCCTGTATATGGGCAATGAGTTCTTGCGCGGCGGCGTGATTGCCGACAATGTCTCGGTGCTCGACAACTACAAATGGGCGGCGACGGATTTCGGCAATCTGGGGGACAATACGCGCTACAACATTCGGGCAGTTGGGGTGGCTGATCCCTATTGCGTGGGCCGGTCCGACGACTTCACGATCAATCGCTGATCGGCGGAGGTTCGCTTGCGTCACCGTCGAAAGTCCAGTACTCCGGGGAGGGCCGCTTCGGCGGCCCTCATTTGTTGGCTGGCCTGCGGGTTGGTCGGCGGACAACCGACCGCGGCGCTGGGCTGGTCGGAATTCGGCCTTGCCGAAGATCCGGCCCTGGTCCGGGCAGACGGCCCCGAGATCCAGGAGCCGTTTTTCGATTTCCTGCTGGGGCTGGTCGCGGCCGATTCAACCGGCCACTGGTCCGGCCGACAGCTGCGGGCGCACGCGACCGCCCTCGGTCGCGAGTCGCGCTTTCCCCTGGACGAACTGGTTTCGGTTTCCCGGGAGCGGCCGGACAGCACGGCGGTGGCCGGCTACCCGGGCGTGCCGGTGGCGGCTGTCTGGCGGATCACGCTGACCGGACCCCAGGATCGGCCCATGCCCTACAGCATTCTGGGCTACCATCCGGGGAGCCTGCGGTTGGCCGGTGAACTGGTGTTGATCGAATTGGCGCCCGGCGACCTGGATCTCACGCTGCGCCAGGGGGACGACATCGTGCACCGCACGGTAACCGGCGTGCGTGTTTTTGCCCTGGCAGAGGGCTATGTCGTGCTGGACGCCGATGGCTGGCTGGACGCCCTGTTGGGAGCCGGCCTGGATGACGCCTGGACCCTTGGCTTTGTCACCGGCCGCGAAGAGGGCCGCTTGCTGGGGCTGGGCGTCAGCGTGGGGCGCAAGGGCCGCCAGATCTACGGCGAGTTCGATTTCGCCGATGATGAAGTGCTGGCCCACGGGCGGCCGCTGGTCTCGGCCCTCAGCCGCCGCAGCCGCGCGTGGCTGAATACCGGGGCCGGCAATTTGCCGCCACCCTGGATCGAGCCATGAACAGAGTGCCCCACGATAGATTGCTGGTGGCCGTGGACGTGGACGGCACGCTGCTGAACACCGAATTCGAGGACGTTCTGCGGCCGCGGGAAGTCGCGGCGCTGGAGGCCGTCCGGCGGGCGGGCCATGTGGTGGCTCTCTGCACGGGTCGCAATCTGAATTCGACCCGGGGCCTGCTGGAAAACTCCGGCTGGAATCCGGTTGACCTGCCGTTGGTGCTGCTCAATGGTGCGGTGGTGTGGGGCGGTCAGCCGCGGCGGCAACTATCCTGCCGGGAGCTGGACGCGGGGCGCATCCGGCGCCTGATCGAACTCTTCCACGCCCACGACACGGTGCCCATGGTCTATGGCACCGATGACACCGGCGGCCACCTGCACCACGAAACGCGCCCGGTGAACGATATCCTGGGCCGGTACCTGGCCAAGCGCCGCGCTTCGGTCGGCGCCATCGTGGCGACCGATGATTTGTTGGGTTTGGCTTTGCCGCGGGCCCTGGAAGTCGGTACGATCGACAGCCGGGAGCGCATCCTGGCCCTGAGCGAGGCGGTCACCCGGGAGTTGGGCGACGTGGTCAAGGTGATCAACACGCGCAGCCTGTTGGGGGGCGGCCGGTACTATTGGGCCGAGGTGTTCGATCGGGCGGCCGACAAGGGTGCGGGCCTGCGGGTGCTGGCGGATTTCTGCGGCATCCCCCTGGCGGCGACCGTGGCCATCGGCGACAATTACAATGACCTGGACATGTTCGCCGTGGCGGGCTGCAGTGTGGCGATGGCCGGCAGTCCGCACGAAGTGCTGGCCCGGGCGGACCGGATCACCGGCACCGCGGACGAGGGCGGCGCGGCGGTGGTTCTGGAGCAGATCGCGGCGGGCAGTTGGCCTGTCCCGGGCATGAAAGGCGGAAACACGTGAAGGCTCATGGCGACGACAACAAAGCGAATCCGGGCCCCGCGTTCGCGGCGCCCAGTGCTGGCGAGACCGGCGGCGAGTTGCCCGAGCGGCCAGGCCCCGAGACGCCACCCGAGGAAACGGGGCTGCGCGAGATGGGCTACGCCATGGTCGATCTCATCGTCGAATACATGAGCGGCCTGGAGAGCCGCCGCGTGTATGGGCCGCTGACGCCGCTCGGTCTGGACGATACTTTTGCCGAGCCGTTGCCCGAAGAAGGCGTGCCGTTTGCCGACCTGGTCCAGGATTGCCGGGCCCGGGTTTTTCCCAACACCATGGCCATCGGCAGCAAGCGATACTTCGGCATGATGAATCCGGCCCCGCTGCCGGTGTCCGTCTTCAGCGAGGCCCTGTGCGCGGCCATGAACCAGAACACCGCCTCGTGGCGCCATTCGCCGGCCGGCACGGCCATCGAGAAGCGGGTGATCCGCTGGATGTGCGATCTGTTCGGCCTGCCCAAGACCAGCTTCGGGACCATGACCGACGGCGGGTCGCTGGCCAATATCACGGGCCTGAAACTGGCGGTGAACCAGGCCCTCGGCCGGGACCTTTCCCAGGTCGACAATCTCGAAGGACCCGGTTCGGAGATCGCGCGGTTGACCTTCTACGTCTCGGGCCAGGCCCACTACAGTTTCGACAAGGCGGTGGACCTGCTGGGGCTGGGCCGCGGTCAGTTGCGGAAGATTCCCCACGACGAGATTTTTCGGGTGGACCTCGTGGCGCTGGAGGAGGCGATCCAGGCCGATCTGGCTGCGGGGTTGAAACCTGCCTGCGTGATCGGCATCGCCGGCACGACCAACACCGGCAGCATCGACAAGCTGGATCGGCTGGCGGAGCTCGCCCGCCGTTACGACTGTTGGTTTCACGTGGATGCGGCCTACGGCGGCGCGGTGATTCTGTCGGAGATGTACGGCGGCATGCTGCGGGGCATCGGCGAGGCGGATTCGATTGCGGTCGATCCCCACAAGTGGTTCTACATGCCCTTCAGCTGCGGCGGCATCCTGGTGCGCAACGGTGATTTCCTGCGCCGCAGTTTTCTGGTGCATCCGGAATACTACATGGAGAAGGTGCTGCAGGAGGGCGAGGTCGAGACCGAAAGCGACGGGCAGGGCCGGCGGGTGATCCCGGACAAGCGCCGCTTCCACCAGGGCGACAAGGTGAACTTCTTCCAGTACGGCATCCAGGGCAGCCGGCGGCTGAATGCGTTGAAACTGTGGTTGGCCGTCAAATCGGTGGGCCGGCGGCAGTATGCGGCCTGGGTCGAGAAGGATATCGAGCTGGCGCGGTTCATGGCGGCCCGCATGCGCCGCCAACTGGATTTCAAGATCATCGGGCCCAACACGCTGGGTATTTGCAATTTCCGGTGGGAACCCGTGGACCCCGCCGGGCGTTTACGCTTTTCCGACGAGAAGAACGACCAACTCAACCAGGATCTGCAGGAACTGGTGGAGCGTGAGGGTGACGCCTGGTTCAGTTTTACGCGGCTCAATGGCCGGGTGGCCTTGCGGGTCAACGTGGAAAATCGGAATATGGAGCAAAGTGACATTGAGCGGCTGGTCCAGGTCATACGCCGGGCGGCCGACAATATCCTGAGCATGCAATAGAAAGACAAACCCGATCCCGTGGGAGGACAAGATGAGACGGATGGTGACAGGAGCGTTGGTGTTGACATTGATCATGACCGCAGGGGTGTCCCTGGCGGCCATGAAGGGCTCGGCCGATGTGGTCAAGGCTGTCCCGGCCACCGCTGCGGTGACGGCCGAGGCGGGGCAGCGTGTGTCGTTCGCCATTGATCTGGACGTCAGCAAGACCTGGCACGTCTATGCCCATGGCGATACGAATTTCATCGGCGTGGATCTGGTGCCCGCGGAGGACCTGCCGCTGGCAGAACTCTCGGTCGAGTATCCGGCCGGACATCCGGGCGAGTTCTTCGGCGAGACGGTGTTCATGATCTCAGGCAAGGAGCAGATCAAGGCTTCGGCCCTGGTGCCGGCGGACCTGGCCAAGGGTGAACACGAACTGCAGTTCGGCGTGACGGTGCAGGCGTGCGACGACAAGACCTGCCTGGCGCCGGTGGACTTGCCGGTGACCGTGAGGCTGACGGTGAAGTAGGCGGGCCCGATACACGAGCGAAAAGGGGAGGTTTTTCCTGGCGAAGAGCCTCCTTTTTGCTTTTGTTGCCAACAGGAAACGGGTATGGACCGTGCAATCGGGAGCAGGCAATGAAGACGATCTATTTGGGCAATCTGCCCTTCACCGCCACCGAGGAAGAGGTGGCCAATCTGTTCGGCCAGCATGGCGAAGTGGCCAAGGTGAGCCTCGTCAACGACCGGGAAACGGGACGCCCGCGCGGCTTCGGATTTGTCGAGATGCCGACCGAGGACGCCACCCGGGCCATCGACGCCCTGGATGGCTTCGAGTATGAGGGCCGGGCCCTGCGGGTCAATGAGGCCCGTGACCGGGGCGCCAGACCACCGCGCCGTTCCTGGTAGACTGCCACTGACTTGATTTGCCGGGGGTCGCTAGCGCGGCCCCTTTTGGGTGCTCAGGCCCAGAATGGCCCCCAGCACGACGGACCATACCGCAGCCAGACCGATCTGGTATTCCCGGGGCAGGCTGAAGGTCAGGGTGTGGGCGGGGATCCAGAACCAGAGCAGGGTCCACCAGGCGCGCTGGATGCCGGCGAAACCGCGTCGGCGCAGGATGAGGTTGTCGGTCAACCGGTGGAAAGCCATCATCTGCGGCCCGAACAGGATATTGGTCAGCACCGAGACCGAAAAAGCCCAGGCCAGTCCGCCGGCGCAGACCCGGGGCAGCAGATTATGATCGATCAGGGCCAGGGTGAAGCCCTTCATGCCCGCGAAACCGTACTTGATGATCACGCCCAGCAAGGCCCAGTCCGCCATCTTGGCCAGCATCTGGAGCGGGGTGCCGGGCAGGCCCGGACGGCGCGCAGTGAGCGTGTGGCTGATGACTTCGCCGAGGGTGCCGAGCAGGGCGAACTGCACCGCGGCGGCGAGCAGGGGGTTGGCGACGACCCAGGTGGTGTAGGCGTGCATGGCGTATCCCGGTTGGGGTGATGGTGACGCCTCAAATCTGGGTGCTGGCGGTGGCCGGGGCAAGCCGGACCGGCTGCATAAAATGTGTTCACCAGGGCCCGATGTGGTCTAGAATGGCGGCGCCGACTGGACTGACGAAAATCTGGCTCAAGGATGTTTCATGGTTTGTTTTGCGGACATCGAGGCGGCCGCCGCCCGCATCGCCGGCCGGGTGCACCGGACACCGGTTCTGACCTGCGCGACCCTGGACGCCAGGGCCGGGGCCGAACTGTATTTCAAGTGCGAGAATTTCCAGAAGGTGGGGGCCTTCAAGATGCGCGGGGCGACCAACGCCGTCTTTGCGCTGGACGCCGCGAGCGCCGGCCGGGGCGTGGCGACCCATTCGTCGGGCAATCACGCCCAGGCGTTGGCGCTGGCGGCCAGGCTGCGCGGGGTGCCGGCCTACGTGGTGATGCCGAGCAACGCGCCGGCCGTCAAGCGGGCGGCCGTGGCCGGCTATGGGGCCGAGATCACAGTCTGTGAGCCGACCCTGGCCGCGCGGGAGGCCACTCTGGACGAGGTCGTGGCCCGCACCGGAGCGGTCTTCGTCCATCCGTACGACAACGAGCACATCATTGCCGGTCAGGGCACGGCGGCCCTGGAACTGCTGACCGAGCAGCCGGATCTCGACCTGGTGCTGGCGCCCGTGGGCGGCGGCGGCCTGTTGGCGGGAACTGCTCTGGCAACCCGGGCGCTGGCCCCGGCGGCCCGGATCATCGCCGCCGAGCCGGTTGGGGCTGACGACGCCTGTCGCTCGCTGGCCGCCGGCCGGATCATCCCGTCCGAAAACCCGCGCACCGTGGCCGACGGCTTGTTGACCAGTCTGGGCGAGCGCAATTTCCCCATCATCAGGGAGCACGTCGCGGCGATCTGGACGGTGGCTTACGAGGCGATCATCGCGGCCATGCGGCTGGTCTGGGAACGCATGAAGATCATCATCGAGCCGTCGTCGGCGGTTTGTCTGGCGGCGGTGCTGGCACGGCCCGCGGAGGTGGCCGGTCGCCGGGTGGGCATTATTCTCTCCGGCGGCAACGTCGATCTGGCCCGGTTGCCCTGGTAGGGCGTCCTGAAAGGAATCCCTTGGCATGAGTCACACCTACTCGATCACGGTCCGTGGCTTTCACTGCGACCTTTACGGCCACGTGAACAACGCGCGGTATCTGGAATTCATGGAAGATGCGCGGTGGGCCTACGTCGCAGCCGAGTCCGGGATGGCTGTGCTCGAGGAACGGGGCCTGGGGTTCATCGTGGCGGCCATCAACATCCAGTACAAACGACCCGTCGGGCTGGGTGAAGTGGTTGAAATCCGTTCGCACATGGCGCGTTTCGAAGCCAAGCGGGCGGTCATGGCGCAGGAGTTGTTCCATCAGGCCACGGGCAAGGTGATCGCCGTGGCCGAGGTCACTTTCGCGGTCATCGATCTGGCCACCGGCCGGGCGGTGCCCATGTCGGACGAATTGCGCGGCTGGTTTACCGGCGATGATCCGGACGGGGATCCGGCGTGATTCCGAGCGCGCGCTGGCAGGCCCGTCTGGCCGCCGTCGGGCCCGGGATCCTGTTCGCCGGGGCGGCCATCGGCGTTTCGCATCTGGTGCAGGCCACGCGGGCGGGCGCGGGCTACGGCTTCGCCTTGTTGTGGGCGGTGCTGCTGGCCCTGCTTTGCAAGTACCCCTTTTTTGAGTACGCCCACCGCTATACCGTGGCCACCGGCGAGAGCCTGCTGGAGGGCTACGCCCGGCTGGGACGCTGGGCGCTGGCGGCCTTCATGCTCATCGTGGTCGTCAGCGCTTTCATCACCACCGCAGCGGTGACCGTGGTGACGGCCGGCCTGCTGGGCGTCCTGCTGGGCGTCGACCTGTCCCTGACCGTGCTGAGCCTGATCCTGCTGCTGGTGATTCTGGCCCTGCTGTGGCTGGGACACTACCGTTTGCTGGACCGGGGCATGAAGGTGATGGTGCTGGTCCTGGGCGTATTGACCCTGGTGGCCGTCGGCATGGCCGTGGCCCACGGACCGGCCGGTGACCCGCAGTTCCCGGCGCCGGATGTGTGGACGGTTGGCGGCCTGACTTTCCTGCTGGCACTGATGGGCTGGATGCCCGCGCCGCTGGAGATCGGGGCCTGGTCTTCGCTGTGGGTGCTGGCAAAGGATCGCCAGACGCCCGCGCGCACGTCATTGGACAGCGCCTTGTTCGACTTCAATCTGGGCTACTTCGCGGCGACCATTCTGGCGGTGGCGTTCCTGGGGTTCGGCGCCCTGATCATGTTCGGCACCGGCACCGAGTTCTCCGCCTCGGGCATCGCTTTCTCCCGCCAGTTGGTTGAAATGTATACTTCGGCCCTGGGCTCGTGGAGCCGACCGCTCATTTCCCTCGTTGCCTTCATCACGATGTTCTCGACGACGATCACCGTCGTGGACGGGTACTCCCGCACCCTGGACCGGGGCCTGAGCCTGTTGCTGGCGCCGGCCGCGGCCCCGCGCACCCGGTGGTACGCCGCGTTGCTGGTCGTGCTGTCGCTGGTGATCATCGGCGTCTTCATGAGCAGCATGAAAGCCCTGGTCGACGTGGTCACCCTGCTGGCGTTCCTGACCGCACCTCTGGTCGGGGCGCTGAATTTCATGGTCGTCCGGCAGGCGCAGATGCCGCCGGCCCAGCGGCCCGGCCGGGCGCTGACCGCCCTGAGCTGGGTGGGCCTCGTCTTTCTGGGCGGCTTCAGTCTGGTCTGGATCTGGGTCAGGTGGCTTCAGTAGTCAGCGGTGTCGTCGGCAGATTGGCCCATTCGCCCATCGAGGCGTCGTAGAGGCGGTGCCGGTCGTACCCCAGCATCTCCAGCACCTGCAGGCAGAAGGCGGCCCGGATGCCGGACTGGCAGCAGGTGATGATCGTCCGGTCCGGTCGCAGGCCCAATCCGTCCAGCAACGCGGCCAATTCCGGCCGGGCCTTGCAGAAGCGAGGTGTGCCGTCAATATCTTCGCCGGTCAGCAACTCGGTCCAGGCCAGATTCAGGGCACCGGGAATGTGGCCGTCGCGTTCGTTGTCCGTTTCTTCGGTGCCGTCGAATTCCGCCAGGCGCCGGGTGTCCCAGATCTGCACGGCCGGGTCGGTCTGCAGGCTTTGCAGTTCCCTGAGACCGACAAAGAGACCGCTGCGCGGTGCCGCGGTGATATCGCTGCCCGCAACCGGTTCGGCGACCTGGGCCGAGACCGGGTGCCCCTCGGCCAGCCAGCCGAACCACCCGCCGTCCAGCACACTCACATTGTCGAATCCGTAGTAGCGGCAAACCACGCGGAAGCGCGCCGCGAACAACCCGTGGTAGTCGTCATAAACCACGCAATGACGATCCCGGCGCAGGCCAAGATCATGGCACAACTCACCGAATTCCCTCTCCGACATGACGTGCTGAGTCTTCTGTCCGGCCGTATCAAAGCGTTTCAGGTGGGGGTGGCAGCGCACCGGCACCGCTCCGGGAATGTGCGCGCGCGCGTAGGACTCGCGGACCCAGGCATTCTCGACCACCTGGATCCCCGGTTCGGCAAGGCGGTCGCGCAGCCATTGGGGGCTGACCAGCGGCTGCCCTGCCGGATGTACGGCCATTACTGGCCTGCGGAGCCGTGAGCCAACTGGTCGAAGGCCTCACGCATACCCTCCTGCAAGGCCGCTACGTCTTCAGCGGACCAGTGACTGGGCTCTTCCCGGATGAACGAGGTCTTGTCCACCCGGTTGTCGAAGCGCCCGACCGGCAGAAAATACGTTTTTCCGTCGCGCTCGACCTTGACTGCGTCAGGCTTGCCCGAGGTCTCCAGCAGGTACGACATGTCACACACGCCGTAATCGCCGTACATGACCGCCAGCGGCACACCGTGGTGCAGGATGCTACCCGGGTCGTCGGGATCGGTGCGGGCGGCGTTCTTGCGCCGGCTCTCCTCGGGGGTGACCCAGATGTAGAGGATGCTGCTCTTGGCCAGGATCTCGCCGCTGAGCTGGGCCAGGCTGGCCTGGTAGCCGAACGGATGGGGGAAGGGGTAGTTCTGGCCGTCGGCGCAGCCGCGGGCAAACTCGATGACCACGGTCTTGCCCTCGAGCGAGTCCGGCACCTCGGCGACCTTGTCGTCCAGCAGTTTGCGGGCCTCATCTTCGATGGGACCGGCGATCTCCCGCTTCAGCTCGGCGGGCAGCGCGCCGATCGCGGCTTCGCCACCGGCCCGGACGCGGGCCGCGTCGATGCGGTCGAAGACCCAGAGAGCGGCCGATTCGGGCGCCGGCTTGTGGCCGTTGACCAGGTCGGTGTAGTCCTCGTTGATCAGCTCGATCAGGGTCAGCCAGTCAACGGGATTGCGGAACGGCAGGGCCGGCGAGATGAAGAACAGTCCGGCGTGGCCGCGTGCCGTCAATTCGTCGCTGACCCGACGCATGATGTGCACGTAGGGGAAATCATCCAGCTGCACCGTGTGGCCGATGCCGAACTGCTCCTGGCACTCTTCGGGGCTGAGGCTGGCCAGGTAACGGCGGGCCTCGGACTTGCCGCTGGCCGGCAAAGCCAGCAGCAGCAGAACGTCGATGTGTTTGGACATGGAGTCGTTCCTTTCAAACGGACGCAGCTGCCGCCACGTGCCGATTGTCGCAGGGTTTCGGATTCGACCGCAAAGGCGCCGCCAAGTATTCCCATCGGGGGCTCATTAGTCAAGAATTGTCCCCTGGGCGTGCTCCACGCTGGCGGTGCCTCGTTCGATGTTTCGCCAGCGAGAGCGCGGACCATGCAGACGACGGCCCCGGTAATCCGCAGGCACGAGGACATCCGGGGCCATCGTCTACATGGTCCGCGCCAGACACCTACCCTTTGCAAGCCGCCTTGACGAATTCGCGCCGCATGCGCGCGATATTCTGAATCGAGATCTCCTTCGGGCAAACCGCCTCGCACTCCCCATGGTTCGAACAGTCACCGAACCCCTCGGAGTCCATCTGGTCGACCATCAGCAGCGCCCGGCGCGTGCGCTCGGCATCGCCCTGGGGCAGCCAGCTGAACTGGCTGATCTTGGCGCTGACGAACAGCGAAGCCGAGCCGTTGGGGCAGGCCGCCACGCAGGCCCCGCAGCCGATGCAGGAGGCGGCGTCCATGGCGTTGTCCGCATCGGCTTTGGGAATCACCAGCGCGTTGCCGTCCGGGGCCGAGCCCACGTTCGTGCTCACGTAGCCGCCCTTGGCCTGGATCCGGTCGAAGGCCGAACGGTCCACGACCAGATCCTTGATGATCGGGAACGTGGAGGCCCGGAATGGTTCGACCGTGATGGTGTCGCCGTCCCGGTAGCTGCGCATGCGGATCTCGCAGGTCGTGGTGCCGGCGTGGGCCCCGTGGGCCACGCCGCTGACGACCATGCCGCAGGTGCCGCAAATCCCTTCGCGGCAGTCGTTGTCGAACTCGATCGCCTCTTCGCCCTTGCGCACGAGGTCCTCATTCAAAATGTCGAGCATTTCGAGGAAGGACATCTCGTTCTGCACGTCGTTGACCGTGTAGTCGACGAACTTGCCGTCCCTGGCGCCACGGGCCTGGCGCCAGATCTTCAGATGAATGGTCATCCCTTTATCCGACATGACTAACCTTCCTCTACTTGTAACTGCGGGTCTTGACTTCAATGTTCTCGTAGCTGAGGTCTTCCTTGTGCATCACCGGTTCCTGGTCGTCGCCCTTGAATTCCCAGGCCGACACGAACATGAAGTTGGCGTCGTCCCGCTTGGCCTCGCCCTCTTCGGTCTGGTGTTCCTCGCGGAAGTGGCCGCCGCACGATTCCTCGCGCATCAGGGCGTCGCGGGCCATCAGTTCACCCAGTTCCAGGTAGTCGCCCAGGCGGTTGGCCTGTTCGAGCTGCTTGTTCAGGTCGTTCTCGTTGCCGGCCAGGGCCAGATCCTGCCAGAAGCTTTCGCGCAGCGTCTTGATGCTGGCGATCGCCTCGGTCAGCCCCTGCTTGTTGCGGGCCATGCCCACATCCTTCCACATCACGCGGCCCAGCTCCCAGTGGATGTCCCGCACGGTGCGCTTGCCCTTGATGCCCAGCAGGCGGGTGTAGCGCTTGCGCACATCGTCCTCGACCGCCTTGAAGCTCTCGTGGTCGGTCGTGACCGGATCGAGCTTGTGGCTGGCCAGGTAGTTGGCCACCACGCGCGGCACGACGAAGTAGCCGTCAGCCAGGCCCTGCATCAGGGCGCTGGCGCCCAGCCGGTTGGCGCCGTGATCGGAGAAGTTGGCTTCCCCGGCCACGAACAGGCCTTCGATGGTGCTCTGAAGGTTGTAGTCCACCCACAGGCCGCCCATGGTGTAGTGCGGCGCCGGATAGATCATCATCGGCGTGTCGTAGGGACTGTCGCCGATGATCTCCTTGTACATGTCGAACAGGTTGCCGTAGCGGTCGCCGACCACATCGGCACCGAGACGGCCGATGGCCTCGGAGAAGTCCAGGTACACCGACTGCTCCGAGTAGTAGGCACGCTTGCCCTTGTCGCACTCGACCTTGGCGGCCCGGGCCGCGATGTCGCGCGGCACGAGGTTGCCGAAGGCCGGGTAGCGGCGCTCCAGGTAGTAGTCGCGCTCGCTTTCGGGAATGTCGTTGGGCCGGCGCGTGTCGCCGGGCTCCTTCGGTACCCAGACCCGGCCGTCGTTGCGCAGGGATTCACTCATCAGGGTGAGCTTGGACTGGTAGTCGCCCATCTGCGGCACCGCGGTGGGGTGGATCTGCGTGTAGCACGGGTTGCTGAACAGGGCGCCCCGCTTGTGGGCCCGCCAGATGGCCGTGGCGTTGCTGTTGACCGCATTGGTCGACAGGTAGAACACGGGGCTGTAGCCACCGGTGGCCAGCACCACGGCGTCGGCCTCGTAGCGGCTGATCTCGCCGGTGATCAGCTCGCGGGTGATGATGCCGCGCGCCTTGCCGTCGACGATGACCAGGTCCAGCATCTCGTGCCGGGGGAACATCTTGACCGTGCCGGCCTCGACCTGGCGGCTCAACGCGCTGTACACGCCGAGCAGCAGCTGTTGGCCGGTCTGTACGCGCGCGTAGAATGTGCGGCTGACCTGCACGCCGCCGAAGCTGCGGTTGGCCAGGGTGCCGCCGTACTCGCGGGCAAAGGGCACGCCCATGGCCACGCACTGGTCGATGATCTGGTTGGAGATCTGGGCCAGGCGGTAGACGTTGGCTTCGCGCGAACGGTAGTCGCCGCCCTTGATCGTGTCGTAGAACAGGCGGTAGATGTTGTCGCCGTCGTTCTGGTAGTTCTTGGCCGCGTTGATGCCGCCCTGGGCCGCGACGCTGTGGGCGCGCCGGGGCGTGTCCTGGATGCAGAAATTGAGCACGTTGTAGACCAGTTCGCCCAGGGTAGCGGCCGCGCCGCCACCGGCCAGGCCGGTTCCCACGACGATGATCTTCTTCTTGCGCCGGTTGCCGCCCGGGGCCACCAGCGGATTCTCGA
>JAJRWA010000003.1 GCA_024277025.1 Candidatus Krumholzibacteriota bacterium
ACGATGGCATGTTCGCGGCCACCGGCGCCCACCACCAGTACCGTTCGGGTCGTACTCGCCATGGGAATTGTCCTCCTGAATTACTGGTTCACCGCCGCAAATCGCCTCTGAGACACGATAGACCGGATCCCGGCCGAGGGCCAGCCCTCGCTGCTCAGTCCGGGATGATCCGGGTCCCCGCCTGCCCCTGCACCGCAGCCAGCAAATGCTCGGGCGAGGTGATCACGACCTCCCGGCCGCCGGCCGCCAGAAACGAGATGGCGGCCTCGATCTTGGGCCCCATGCTGCCGACGGGGAACTCGCCCGCATCCAGCATCCGCTGCGCGCGAGAAACCGGCAGCACGGACAGCTCTTCCTGGTCGGGCTCACCGAACCTCGCGCAGACCTTAGCCACCTGGGTGATGATCACCAGCATGTCCGCGCCGATCAGCCGGCCCAGCAGATCACTGGCCCGATCCTTGTCGATCACCGCGTCACAACCGCTCAGCATCCCGTCCCGGTCCCGCACCACCGGCACGCCGCCGCCGCCCGTGGCGATGGTCAGCACACCGGCCTCGACCAGGGTCTTGATGGCCACCCACTCGATGACTTCCTGGGGCTGCGGGCTGGGCACGACGCGCCGGTAACCGCGACCGGCGTCCATGACCAGGGTCCAGCCGTTTTCGTCCCGCACGCGCTGGGCACCCTGTTCATCGTAGAAGGGCCCGATCGGTTTGGTCGGCTTGGCGAAGGCCGGATCGTCCCGGTCGACCAGCACCTGGGTCACCAGCGAAACCACCGGCACCTGCAAGCCGCGCTTGTGCAGCGCATTCTGCAGGGCCTGCTGCAGCATGAAGCCCAGTCCACCCTGGCTGTCCGCCCCGCACACGTACATGGGCATGGGCGGGATGCCGTGGATCGCCATGCCCGCATCGTTGCGCAGCACGATATTGCCGACCACCGGACCATTGCCATGGGTCATCACGACCTGGTGCCCGAGATCAGCCAGCTCGGCCACCTGATCCATGGTCTCCCGGGTGATCGCCATCTGCTGGTCGAAGGTGCCTTCCTGCCCGACCGGGATGATCGCGTTGCCGCCCAGGGCAATCACCAGGCGCAAGTTGTCTTTCGTCGGGGCCACTCGCACTCCTAGCTGCCGCTGCGCGCACCGGCGGCGAAGTTCGCGAAACGATCCAGGGCTTTCTTGATGTTCTCCTGGCTGTTGGCGTAGCTGAAGCGCAGGTAGCCTTCGCCGTAGGCGCCGAAGCTGGTCCCGGCCAGAGCCGCCACGCCGAATTCATCCAGCAGACGGGACTCGACCTGCTTGCTGGTCAGGCCCAGGGCGCGGATGTTCGGGAAGACATAGAACGCACCGCGCGGCCGCTTGCAGGTGATCCCTTCGATGGCATTCAGGCCATCAACCAACAGATCACGCCGCACCTTGAACTCGGCCACCATGGCCTCGGCCGCATCCTGCGGTCCGGTCAGGGCTTCGGCGCCGGCCAACTGGGTGAAGGCCGCCGTGCAACTGGTGCAGTTGGTCTGCAGCTTGGCCACTGCCGCCGCCAGTTCGGCGGGCATCACGCCGTAGCCCAATCGCCAGCCGGTCATCGCATACGTCTTGGAATGCCCTTCGAGCATGATCGTGCGTTCGAGCATGCCCGGCCGCGTGGTGATCGAGTCGTGGCTTCCCTCGTAGATGATCTTGCTGTAGATCTCGTCGCTGAGCACCCAGAAGTCGTGCTTGACCGCCAGTTCGGCGATGGCATCGAGATCCTCGCTGCTGAGCATGCCGCCGGTCGGATTCTGGGGCGAATTGATGATCAGCATCCTGGTCTTGTCACTGGCCACGGCCTTGAGGTCCTCGATATCGAAGCTGAAGTCCTTGTCTTCGGACAGCTTCAAGGGCACCGCTTTGGCCTCCAGGAAATTGATCACCGATTCATAGATGGGAAACCCCGGATTGGGATAGATGACCTCGTCCCCCGGGTCGACCAGAGCGGTCAGCGGGAAGTAGATGATGGGCTTGCCGCCGGGCACGATCACCACGTTGTCCGGACCCACGTCGATCCCGCGGTCGTGGGCGATGTGTTCGGCGAACACCTCGCGGACCTGCGGCAGGCCCGCCGCCGGACCGTAGTGCGTGTAGCCCGAATTCAAGGCCTCGATCGCCTTGTCGATGATGTTGCGCGGCGTATCGAAATCGGGCTCGCCGATTTCCAGATGCACGATATCCCGCCCATCGGCCTCCAGGGCCTTGGCCCGGGCCAGCACCTCAAACGCCGTCTCGGTCCCCAGTCTTTGCATCCTCTTGGCCAACATGGCGATCCCTTTCGCTGCAAAATGGAAATCTGGCTGCTCAACACGAGTCGCAAAAATGACACGGCAGGAGCGTCCGGCCCCGGCGCACGCCCCAAACCTAGACGGCAAACCAAGGCAAGTCAACCGTAGCAAACAGCCCGTGGAAATAATGGATCGGGGGCAGGAACGGCAGGGAATAGCGGCCGCGCACGAGTCAGGCCAGAGCCTCCAGATACTTGGCGATCTCCCGGGCGATTTCCTTGCGGATTCCCGTGCGATCGGCCGCCATGCGCTTGAGTTCGATCTTTGCCACGTACTTCACGTGACAGAATTTGCGCAGGGTCTTGACCGGCACGTTGCAGGGGCTGCGCAGGCAGGCCAGGGCCACGCCCTTGTTGGCGAACCCCGTGTAGAGCGCACGGTCGCTGGCGATGGTCGCGATGATCTGGGGATTGCGCGTGCGGTTGGCCACCTCCTCGACCAGGCCGGGAATACCAATGATCTGGGGATTGCGCAGGAAGCCGAGCAGCACGCTGGTCGACTGCAGGTTCATCATGACCAGATGCTTAAGGGCCGACGCCCCCAGGTCGTCGACTTCCTCATCTTCTTCGTCCGCCTCGGCAGCCGGGTCAAACGCCGGCAACGCCTCGTCCAGGTCCAGGCCACGGGCCCGCAGGGCCTCCAGTTCGGCCGTGTCGATCTTCTTGTTGCGCCAGCGCCAGACCGTCAGCGCTTCCTCTTCTTCCTTGGTGAATTCACGCAGCACCGGCAGCCCGTCGGGCACCGCCGAAGGGTTGTCGTTCAGCTCAATGATCAGCAGCCCCGCCAACAGCGAGATGCCGCGCAGGGGATGGCCAGCCTCCGCCGCCTCCGGCAGCACCGCGGCCACGGCCTCGACCTCCTCTTTCTCCAGGGCAAAGACGATCTGGCCATTGCCGTAGTGGGACTGGGCCAGTACGCAGGCCGTCAGCAGGTCCAGTGGCTCGCTGCGCACACTGTCGGCCGCCAGGGCGGCACTCAACTCGATGATCCGCCGCGTCCCTGCCGCCAGTTGGGGCAGCATGATCGGGCGTGCGGCCAGGCCCTGCGCCAACCGCGACAACCCGGCCAGTTCAGGCCGGCTCTGCAGATCCCGCAGCAGATGTCCCCAGTCCTTCTCGTCCAGGGATTCCCGCCAGCGGGCCTGCGGCAGAATGAAAGCTGACTCGTAGTCGGCCTCCGCCACCCAGGCGGACATCTGTCGCAGATCACGGATCTCCGAATCCGCCCGATTCAGAAACGGCAGCACCCGCGCCACACTTTCAACCCGAAACGGGTTGATGTTTCCCGCCAGTCCGCTGATCCGTTCCTGCCAGGCATCGACCTCCAGCCTCAGGATCTCGCGCAGCAGCGCCGGATCGCCTTCATCGGCCCAGAATTCCGGGTGAGGTGCCCGTGCCAGGAGTTCACTGAATGTGGCGCGCAGCAGGGGCCAGGGCTCTTCATTGCGCGGGCCGGACTTGCCGGTGGCCCGGGCCGCCAGATCCTCGGCCTCGGGCCGGGAAGCTGCGGCGGCAACCGCGCGCACCAGACGTCGCTGCCAATCGGTCTGCAGCCGGCCCGGCTCCACCTGCCCGTGGGTCAGTTGCGCAGCGTAGCGTCGGCTCGAATTCAAGGCTTCCACCAAGGGCACCAGACGTTCGCCGGGCGGCGCCACGTTCAGAAAGGCAGCCAGCAGCCTCGCCCCGGCGGCCGTACCTGTCGCCGCCAGATGCTGAATGCCGCCAAGGTATTCTGCCGCCGCCGGTTGTCCGGATATCTTACGCAAGGACTCGAAGATCTCAGCGGCCAGAAACGGCAGTTCGTCCTGGTTGAGGGCCAGGTGGACAAGCTCGTGCAGGACACCATCGGACGGCTTGGCTGCCGCCGTCGACAAGTTCTCCGCCAACAGTTCCGAGTGATCCAATCCGGTGAGCAAGCCGAGCCTCCGTGGGTTCTCCGGTAGTCGTAGTATCCAGTTATCGTCATCCGCCCAAAGGAATTGACTGCTTTCTACCGCGCCATCGCAACCTCAAGCCAACCGGCCCGGACCACGCCGGACCCCCCGCCCAGCGGCACCTGGCGCGGCTCCCGCCAGGAGAACGCGCTCCGCCAGCGCCACGGTCCGCGCTGCCACTCCAGACCCAGCATCCACTCACTGCGCCACTGCCCCCAGTGCCGGGGCAGGACATAGCCGGTAAACGGGACCACGGCGCTGACCAGATCAACCGGATCACCCCAGGCCGACGTCCACCCGGCCCGCAGCAGCCAGGACTGACCCCAGGGCCTGGTCCCGCTCAGGCTCAATAGACTCCTGGCGCCCGCGGACTCCTGCCCCACACCCTCGGTGACCCGCCCCAGCCGCAACCGCCGCCACAGGATCTGTAGCCGGTGGTGTCCCTGCCGCCAGCCGGACTTGAGACTCTGTACTTGCCGCAGGTCCCGCTGAACCACGACTGGCGGCCGCCAGGGAAATCTCTCGGACCAGGCAGCGGTCTCCCCCCCGCCGGTGCGCAACCGCGCCTCGCCGAACCATCCGCCCGGCCAGGATGCGGTCAACTGGACATCCGCCAGAACCTGCCGTCGGCGCTTCTCTTCGCTGACCGCCAGGCGGCCGCGTCCCTGGTGTACCAGTGCCTTGATGCCCAGCCCCCGCTGCAGCCGCCAGGTCAGGCGCACGGCGACGCCCCGGCCGGACCAATCGCCCAGCACCGGCTGCTTGACTCCCATCGCCGGGCGCGGCCCGAGATCCGACCATCCGGCCAACAGTTCCAATCGCAACTCGGGGGACGGACGCCAACCGGCCTGGGCCAGGGCTGCCGTCAGCATTCGCCGCCAGCCGACCGGCTGGCGCCACACGGCCTCGAACGAGCCCGCAGAACTCCCGCGCTCATAGAGCCCGGCCAGACTCACACCCTGCTCCAGCGCATCGGCCAGCACGGCACAGGAGACCACCCCGCGCCGCCCGCGACGGGCCACCCCGCCCACGAACGTCTGCCCCCGGGGGGAGGTACGGCCACCGCGCGTTCCGGTGAGCACACTCAGTCGCCACCCCGCCCCACCGACCGCCGCCCCAAGGCCCTGAATCGTCTGCGGAGCCGGCTGTCCGACCCATGGCAACAGCCCGCGCGTGCCGTGGCCCAACCGGCCGTCCGCCGTCAACGTCGGTCCGCGCCCCGGTCCACCGATCAGCAGACCGAAACCGTGGGGCAAAGCCAGTTGCCCTGCGGCCAGTTCCCACCGCTCGCCACCCGCCTTGACCGTCGCTGCGGACAGTCTGTTGCCCAGACGGTCCTGGCGCCAGCGGCCGCGCACGTCCCAGGCGGCGGTGCGCCAGTTCAAGCGCAACCCCGTATCCGGCCCACTGCCGCTCTGGCGGCCGAACCGGCCCGACAGTGCACTCCGATAACGGGGCACCGAGGCCTCCCGCAGAAAATCGGCAATTTCCGTGGCTGTCGGCGGTGCGCCCGCCGCCGAGAGTTCGTCGAGGGTTGCCGCCAAATCCGCCGGATCCGCCCCGGGCAGATCCTGCCCCCGGACAACACCGCCGACCCCACACAGCACCACGAGGCAGACCACGGCCGACCGCCTCACCACGGTGCCCTCGGCCCCACGCCGAAGCTCAGCTCGAAGCGGTGGGTCACACCCAGAATGGGATGAACAAGGTGTGAGGTGCGCAGCAGCAGTCCACGGCGCCGCCAGACCAGCACCGGCCCCAGCACGCCGACCGCAGGCTCAGCCCGCAGCCCGACCGCCGCCGCGCCCCAGGCCAGATACCATTCCACGCCCACCGTCGGCCGCTGTGCCGCATCCACAGCCACCGCGGCCGCCAGACCCGTTGCCTCGCGCCAGGCTTCGCAGGCGAACAGGCGCCGCCGGCCCTGCCGGCCACGCAGCAGCCGTGATTCGACGAGCGGCAGGAACAGCCGGGCCCGGATGCCGCCACCGGCCTCGCGCTCCCTGCCTGCCTGCACCATCAAGTCAACAGAGCGATAGACTTCCGTCCTTTCGGGATAACCAGCCTCGCCGCCAGTCACGACGGCCAGTGACCGCATTTCGAGCCCGGCAGCCACGGAACCGCCCCACTGCACACTCACGCGGCGGTCATCTTCCCGATAGAGGCCCCGGCCCAGTTTCTGCCAGCCGATTTCAAGCGTGGGCGCACCGGGCAGGCCGCCCATTCGGGCCCCGACCCTCACCGCGGCCAGCGGCAGATCCGGCAGGCCGTACAACAGGCCGTGCCCGACCACCACCCAGATGCCCGCGCCGGCCCGGGCGCCGGCCCCGAAGCCTGTCAGGCTGCTGGCCGCTCCGGGCCCGAAGAGCCACCAGTCAGCCAGATCGCGGGTTCCAGCCGCCTGGCCCGACGGCGGCCACGGCACCAGAAGCAGCACGGCGGCAACCCAGGCTGCCGGCCCGACGGCGACTGGCTGCTCACGCGCAGCGCACCTCATCGCAGAACCAGCCGCGACTTCAGGCGGCGTGCCACGCCGGCCACGGCCGAACGCGTCTCCAGCCACACGATGTAGGCCCCCGGGGGCGCTGGTTCCCCCTGGTCGTCGCGCCCGTCCCAAACCAGATCCCGCGGTCCGGCCCCGCGGCTGTCACCACCGAAATCCCGTATCAGGTCCCCCCACAGATTGAACAGGAGCAGTTCCCAGGAGACCTCCGGTTCCGTCAGGACAAAGCGCAGATGAATCGCTCCCGGCCCGCTCCGACGATCCAGCAGCGGGGGAATGAGCTCGAGACCACCAGCGGCCCCGGCAGGCTCGTTCGTGGCGGTCACGCTGTTGGGGCAACCGGGCGTCGAGCCCCCTTGGGCCGTGCACACCGTCCAGTTGGCCGCGCCCGGATTGACCGGCTCGGGCCCGATCCGTTCCAGGCTCAAGTCGCGGTCCGGCAATTCGTGGCGGGTCCCACCCCAGGCCACCGCGTCGATGACCGTACCGAGGCTGTCGCGCAGATATATGCGGTCGGCAAACAGGCGGTCGGCCGGCGGCAGGTTGTTCAGCGACGGCCATCCGCTCGCCGCCAGGATTCTCGACGGGTTCCGGCACCGGCTGC
>JAJRWA010000216.1 GCA_024277025.1 Candidatus Krumholzibacteriota bacterium
ATCTGCTGCAAAGCCGATTTCAGGGCGAGATGCACCTCATGGGCCGACTGGCTGGAGTGGGTCTCCTGGCGAGTTTCTAGCATGGTTTTTCCCTCACATATTGAGTCGAAATGGAGCCTTGGGGAGGTGCAATCAATATAGTCCAAAACAGCCCCAAAATCAAGCTAATATCTTGTAATATATATAGTTTAAGCAACATCAAACACACGCCCGAGGCACGAAAAATGCACCCCTGATCCGGACCGGAACCGGCTGCGCCAACCTCCCCCGCCCCCGTTCCCTCTTGTCGCTCCCCACCTGCCGGGTTAGAGTGTCCGCACATGCCGCTCACCCCAACCGGAGCCCGGTCAGCCACAACATGAAATTCCTCGGTCTCACCTGGCAAGCCCGCGAACTGCAAACGCTCGCTGTTATCTGTACCATGGCGGTGGGCCTGCTGGCGTTCCGCCTCGACGAGGCTCCGATCGGCGCGGTGACCGACGACGCCTATTATGTCGAAATGGCCCGCTCGGTGGCCGAGGGCCTTGGTCCGGTGCTGAACGTCGGGCCTGAACGGCCGCCCGAGAATCCCGGCATCTTCCCGCCGGGTTTCCCGTACCTGCTCAGCCCCCTGGCCTGGCTCTGGCCGGACTCGCTGACCGCCCTGAAAGCGATTCCACTGCTGGCCTTCACAGCGCTGCTGCCCCTGACCCTGTGGCTGCCCGGCCCCGGCACCGACAACCGCCGGCGCCTGGCCCTCGCGGCCATTGTCATGCTCAATCCATGGGTCATCGGCTGGGCCGGCCGGATTCTCAGCGACCTGCCCTACACCGCCCTGTCCCTGGGCGCGCTGCTGCTGTTCCTGCGCTGGCGACGAACACCGGGCCACAACCATCGCCAGTTTCTCCTGGTGATCCTGCTTTGCGCCGCCGCCGTCAGCGTGCGCACCATCGGCTGGGCAGCGGTCCTGGCCATCACCGCGGCCCTGATCGCCGAGCGCCGCTGGCTCCAGGCCGCGGTCCTGCCGACCACAGCGGCGGCGGCCCAACTGGCCATCGGCCTGACAACCGGCAGCAACGGCGGCCTGCTCACGCCCGCGTACACGGCCCAGATGTTCCAGCACGCGGGCACCCCCGCCTGGCGCTTCGCACTGGAAAACCTACTGGGCTACGTGGCCGAACTGCCGGTGCTCATGGTCCCGGTGTTCGGCAATCCGCTGCAGGGCGTCCTGTCCCGGCTGCACCTGGCGGTGTTCTACCCGGCGCTGGCCTTCACCACCGGCACAGCCCTGCTGGTTGCCATCGGCACAGCCATCGGTTGCCGCTGGCGGGACCCCGCCCAACTGGCCCGGGTCCGCCTGTTCACTTTCTACCTTCTGATCTACGCTGCGGCCCTGGCCCAGTTCGAAGGCTATCCGTCGGGCGTGCAGACCCGGCTGTTGATCCCGCTGCTACCGATCCTGGCCTGGCTGTTGTTGGCGGGCTTGCGTCCGCCCGGTGGCTCGCCCTGGCCGCTGCGCCTGGCGTTGGGCGTGATGCTGCTGGCGGCCCTCGGACACAACGGCTGGCGTCTGGCCCGGCCGCTGCGCTCGACGGTGGAGGCCAGCGGCCACGGTCTGGTCGATCCCGGCCAGGGTATGAAATGGCTGCGGGAAAATGCCGCGCCCGGCACGGTGGTCATGGCTCAGGATCCGCTGCAGCGCCACATCCATTGCGGGCTGCCGCTGGTCGCCTTCCCCACGCCGCTGACGGCCGCGGCCCTGGCCGCGCGGGTGGAGAAATACGCGGTGGGATTCATTGTGGTTGGGCCGGTGGTGACAGGCCAGCCGGACCGGCTCGATCCGGCCGGGCAGCGGATGCTCGGACTGCTGCGCGCCCACGCCGAACAGTACGAAGAAGCGCCCGCCGACTCGCCGGGCGCCGTCTCCATCTTCAGGTGCCCCTAACCCTCATCAATCTCCGCACAAAGATCGATCATCTCCAGCGCCGTCAGCGCCGCGTCGAATCCCTTGTTGCCCGCCTTGGTACCCGACCGTTCGATGGCCTGGTCCAGGTTCTCGGCCGTCACGATGCCGTAGACCACCGGAATGTCCGAATCCAGGGCCACCTGGGCGATGCCCTTGGTCACCTCGCTGGACACATAGTGAAAATGCGGCGTGTCGCCCTGGATGATGCAGCCGACGCAGATCACGGCGGCGTAGCGGCCGGACTTCACGAAGCGCTTGGCCGCGATGGGGATCTCGAAGCCGCCCGGCACCCAGGCGGTGTCGATGTTCTCGTCGTCCACGCCGTGGCGGTGCAGGCAGTCCAGCGCGCCGTTCATCAGTTCGCTGGTGAAGAAGTCGTTGAAACGGCTGCCCACGATGGCGATCCGCTTGCCCCGGGCATCGAACTTGCCTTCGAATTTGCGACCCATGATTGCTCCTTTACAGGTGGTCCAGGATGTGGCCCATGCGGGCCTTCTTGGTTTTCAGGTACTTGGCGTTGTTCAGATTCGGTTCGATCTGCAGCGGCACCCGGTCGACGATCTCCAGGCCGTAGCTCTCCAGGCCGACGATCTTGCGCGGGTTGTTGGTCATCAGCTTCATGCGGCGAACGCCCAGGTCGCGCAGGATCTGCGCCCCGAGGCCGTAGTCGCGCAGGTCCGCCGGGAAGCCCAGTTTCTCGTTGGCCTCCACCGTGTCGGCGCCCAGGTCCTGCAGCTGGTAGGCCTTCATCTTGTTGATCAGGCCGATGCCGCGGCCCTCCTGCCGCATGTACAGAAACACGCCGCTGCCGTTGTCCTCGATGGCCTTCAGGGCGGCGGCCATCTGCTGGCCGCAGTCGCAGCGCTGGCTGTGGAACAGATCGCCGGTCATGCACTCGCTGTGCACCCTGACCAGCACCGGCTCATCCGGCTTGATCTCGCCCTTGGTCAGCGCCACGTGGGTGGCCCCGTCCACGCTGGACGAGTAGGCCACCATGTTGAAGCGGCCGTATTCCGTGGGCAGCGGCACCTCGGCCTCGCGGGTGATCAGCTTGTCGTGGCTGCGGCGCCAGGCGATCAGGTCGGCGATCGTGATCAGCTTCAGGTCGTGTTCGGCGGCGATTTCGCGCAAGCGCGGCATGCGCGCCATCTCGCCGTCCTCGTCCATGATCTCGCACAGCAGTCCGGCCGGATACAGGCCCGCCGCCTCGCACAGGTCGACCACCGCCTCGGTGTGACCGGCGCGTTTGAGCACACCGCCGGCCTGGGCCTCCAGGGGGAAGATGTGGCCGGGCCGGGCCAGGTCCGACGGGTTGGTCTTCGGGTCGATGAACACGTCCACGGTGCGCGCCCGGTCCGCCGCGCTGATGCCCGTGGTCACGCCCGTGGCCGCGTCGATGCTCACGGTAAAACGCGTGCCCAGGCTGGCGGTGTTGCGGGCCACCATGGGCTGGATATCCAGTTCGCGCAGCCGCTCCGGCGTGGCCGACAAGCAGATCAGGCCGCGACCATGCTTGGCGATGAAGTTCACCGCCTGGGGCGTGACTTTCTCGGCCGCGATGATGAAATCGCCCTCGTTCTCGCGGTCCTCGTCATCAACCACCACGATGATCTCACCGGCGCGCAGGGCGGCCAGCGCTTCGTCAATGGTGTTGATCTCGGATCGGGCGCTGCTGTCGTTCATGGCAGATCCTTTGTTTATTTCCGCGGCCGCGGGCGACTGAAGCCCTTGGCCAGAAGTTGTTCCATGGTGCGACCAGTGCCGGTCGGTTGCGCGCCGGGTGCGTTGTCACCCACCGCCGGCAAGTCCGCAAAATTCCCACTGCGGGCCGCCTTGACCAGCACGTCCATTTCCAGGTTGACCGGATCGCCCACCCGCAGGTCGCCAAAATGGGTCGCACCCAGCGTATGGGGTATGAGATTCACCGTGAAGCCATCCCCGAAAGGTCCCTCATCCACCGTCAGGCTCACCCCGTCCACGGCCACCGAGCCCTTGGGCGTCAGGAATTGCCGCTGGGCCGCCTGCGCCTTGATCGTCAGGACCAGGCCGCCGCCCGTGCGCCGCATCAGGGCCACCTCGCCCAAACCGTCCACGTGCCCCTGCATCAGGTGCCCGTCCAGGGGATCGCCCACCCGCAGGGCCGGTTCCAGGTGCAGTCGCCGGCCGCGCCGCCAGTTGGCCAGGGTGGTCAGCCGCCGCGTCTCGGCCACGGCTTCGACCGTGAACACACCCCGGCGGCAGCGGGTCACCGTCAGGCAGATGCCGTCGACCGCCACGCTGTCACCCGGCGCCACCTGTGCCGCGGTGACCGGCGCGGCGATATCCACGCGCACCACTCCACGAGCCGCGGTCAGGCCGCGCAAGACGCCGATTTCCCGGATCAAGCCAGTAAACACGGGACCTCCCTCACAGCGTCACCTTGGCCAGAACATCGGCAAAGGCCTGGCGGTCGTGGACCGTGACCACATCCTGGCCCAGGGCCGCAACCGAGGTGAAACTGAACGTGCGATCGACCTGTCCCTCGCGCAGAAATCCAGCCGGCCAGCCGACGCCCGCGCCGAGCAGCACCGGGGCCTGGTAGCGGATCCAACGGTCCACCACACCGGCCCGCAGGAACGCGCCCGCCAGGGTCGGGCCGCCTTCGACCATCAGGCTCAAGAATCCAGCGGCCGCCGCCTGGGCCACCAGGTCGGCCGGATCCACCCGGCCGTCGGCCAGCGCGCGGCAGAAAATGATCCGGCCGCCGTCCGCTTCGATCGCATGCCGGGCCGCCGCGTCCTGCGCACCCTCGCCGGCAAACACCACGTACTGGTCGCGGGCAAAACCGCCGGTCCAGCTCAAGTCCGAATCCACATAGGCTGCCACAGGATCGTCAGCCGGCACGTCGGTCTGGCCCTCGGCCAGGCGCCCGTCCAGCCGGGGGCGATCCGCCGCCACTGTGCCCTCGCCCACGACCACGAGATCCACCCGGCGTCGCCGGCGGTGGACATCCCGCCGGGCGGCCTCTCCCGTCAGGTACACGGGTTCGGCCTCGCCGCGCGTCGACGGCGGTGGGGCGAAGTAGCCGTCCAGGCTGTGGGCGGTCTTCAACTCCACGTAGGGCCGCGCAAAATTGTTGGTCACCACGAAAGGCCAGATCATTTCCAGCGCTTCGGCCGCCTGCACGCCGCACACGACCTCGACGCCGCGGTCCCGCAGGTGGCGGCAACCGCCCCCGATAACTGTCGGGTTGGGGTCGCGGTTGGCCACCACCACCCGCGTCACGCCGCTGGCGATGACCGCCGGCGCACAGGGCGCCGTGCGCCCCTGATGGTTGCAGGGCTCCAGGGTCACGTAGAGAGTGGCGCCCCGGGCCTTTTCGCCCGCTTCTGCCAGGGCGACCGGCTCAGCGTGCAAAGTGCCCGCTCCCTGATGGGCACCGCGCCCGACCACTTCGCCGCGCCGGACGACCAGTGCCCCGACCGGCGGGTTGGGCCAGGTGCGCTTTCGGGCCCCTTTGGCCAGGGCCAGCGCCGCTTTCATCCAGCACGCGTCCTGGCCGGCCTGGTCATCCGGATGGCGCTTGTGGCAGTCCGAACGGGCGAAATCCTGGGATTTCATGGCTCCAGCCTTTGTTTTTTTTGGCACGGGGAAGTTGGCAGAAATGCCGGATGGCACGGCCAAGGCACAACCCGGACGGATTTACCCATACGTGCCTGCCGACAGTGCCGCAACTTCTACCATCCAGACTTTCACTGTCGGCCCCGGAATTTCACCGAGTCAGCCCCTGTCGGTCCGTGGACCATCTGACAGGGGGTCGCGGGCTTTCACCGCCGGTGGGGAATTGCACCCCGCCCCGAAGTTGTCGCAAGTATTGCGTTGTCGAGACAAAACTAGATCAACAGTGCAGTGGCGTCAAGGGCAGGGTATTCCAATTATTCTGCATTTTTCGGTTAGGTCGGCCCCGAATTGGCCGAACCATAACTGTATCGCAACTCGGTGGTACACGAATTGCAATGGCCACCATGGCAACCGGCACCTGCTCAGGGTTCAAAACGGCCCGAGATGTGTGTCCTGGACCCCGGGAATGACCATTCCGCTCCGAAAAGGTAGGTTCTCAGATGAAAAGGCTACTGTACGTCACGGCAACTCTTGCCGCATTCTCCCTGCTGATGCCCCAGGTCGGCCTGGCCCAGACCTTCTACAGCCAGCTTGGCATCTACAGCGATCAGGTGGGCACCCCGGAAGCGGCCAATTTTGTGGCCACGCCCAATACGCCCTTCAATGCGTATCTCGTGCTGACCAACCCGATCAACGAAGCGTATGACGGAGGCACAGGCACGACTCGGCCCATCACCTTGGTGGACGCCTTCGAGTGCAAGATCATCATGCCCGAAACCGCCGGTTTCGTGAAGCTGTCCGAGACCTATCCGGAGCAGGCCATCAACCTGGCGACGCCCCCGGACTACGTGGTCGGCTACGCCGCCAGCGTGCCGGTCGTCGGCAACGCCGTCGTGCTCTGCACCTGGCAGTTCATGGTCACCAGCGGTGATCAGGCCGACATCTTCCTGGGCCTGGTGCGGTTCCCGTCCATCCCCGGCGAGATGGCCATTGTCGATGCCGAGGATCCGCAGGACAACCTGTGCAAGGTCTACGTATCGACCAACAACTTCGCCGTGCCTGTCTTCTCGATCAATGGCACCGCGGCCGTGGCCACGGTCGACGCCTCCTGGGGCGACGTCAAAGCTTTGTTCCGCTAGCGGCACGTGACGGACAAGAGAAGAGCGGGGACCTGGCCGGTGCCGGGTCCCCGCTCATTTTGTCCGGGACCGCTACTTGCCGGGCTTGAAGAACTCCGGTGCCTTGACCCCCAGGCCGGCGCTGTCCAGCCGCGCCGCGGCCAGAGGATAGAACTCGCTGGCCGGCACCCGCGCAAAGCCCAGCTTGATCTCGTACAGCAGCTCACCCTGCAGGAACCGCCAGTGATTCAACAGCGTCGGCACCTTGGCGTGGGGCTCGAACTGGATCAACCGGCGGTGGGAACTGCTCAGGTTCACCGCCGGCGCGTTGCGCTTGGCGGCAAAATGGATCAAGTCCAGGATCTGGCGGTCGTCGACCAGGGGCCGGTCCTCGCGGTCCCGGAAGTGCCGCTGCACCCGTCCGGCCAGATGGGTGTCGAACCCGCCCCAGACCAAGTTCAGCAGATACTTGTCGTAGGTGTCGATGGCGTCCATGACGAACGCCCCGAGCAGGGCGTCATAGCCGTACTGGGCCCCGATGCCGATCAGCGCCAGATCGTCGCAAACCCCGTCGCCCAGGCAACGCCGAAAATAGGCCTGATCGAATTGCGGCCAGCTGTAGTGGGCGTGCCGGTCCCGGCAGATCACCCCGATATCCTCCAGGGTGCGCAGTTGCTCCTTGTCGAAATGGATGCGCCCCGTATCACCCAGCCCGGTCAGTTCCAGCCGCTCGCGATCGACAATGAGGATGTCGCCGCCGCCGATATGAAAGGGCTCGCCGCTGAACGTGCGCCGATGCTGGTACATGGCCGCCTCACGGTGGGACCAGTCATCCATGAATCCGGCCAGCACCAGGCCGGTCAGGAAAGCGCGGGTCTCGACCTTGCGTTCGGCCAGGAAGCCGATGCCGAACAGGGGTTGGCCGCCCAGCACGAGTTCCAGTGCGGGGTCCTCGACATGCGCCAGGAGCCAGTCGCCAAAGCCGGACAGCATGGCGCCGCGGCGCTGCCGCACCAATGGTCCTCTCAAACTGGGATCGGCTTGTTCGAGGACCGACAGGACGCGGTCAAAAGTCGCCTCGGGGAAGCGCAGGCTGGTGCCGAACTCGTCGACAAAGAGGCCGTGCCCCTGCTGGGCGCGGCCGAGCACCGACTGGGGCAGCAGGTCGGCCAGGACCTGTGGCGAAGCCGCGAAGCGCTGGCCCATCAGAAACTGGAAGTCCGCCTGCACCAGGCGCTCGAACAGGTCGCGATCCCGCTTGAGATCGCAGTTGCGGAAGCCGGAAAAACGGCTGTGGTCAAAATCGGAGTCGTTGCGCGGCTGGCGCCGCAGGCGGTCGAGCAGGTCCTCGACCCGTTTGGCCGGCTTGCGCCGGCGGCCGCGTCTCTTGTACCAGGGCCCGGCGATCAGCCATCTCCTTCGTCAGCGGCTGCGGTCCAGTCGGCAAACAAGGCGTCGACGAAGAGTTCCACGTCGAAGACCGCCAGGTCCTCGACCTGCTCACCCATGCCCACGTAGCAGACCGGCAGGCCCAGACTCTCGGCGATGGCGACGACGATACCGCCCTTGGCCGTGCCGTCCAGCTTGGTCAGGATCAGGCCCTGCACCGGAATCGTCTCGGCGAAGGCCTTGGCCTGGGACAGTCCGTTCTGGCCCGTATTGCCGTCGACGACCAGCAGGGTCTCGGGGTCGCGTCCGGTCTTGCGGCGGATCACCTTGGCCATCTTGCCCAACTCGGCCATCAGGTTGGTCTTGGTGTGCAGGCGGCCCGCCGTGTCGACAATCACCACATCGATATCCCGGGCCGCGGCCGCGTTCAGCGCATCGAAAACCACGGCGGCCGGATCGGCGCCCGCACCCTGTCGCACACAGTCCACGCCCACGCGATCAGCCCAGATTTCCAGTTGCTCGACCGCCGCGGCGCGAAACGTATCACCCGCCGCCAGCAGCACCGATTTGCCTTCGCCCTTGAGCTGATGGGCCAGTTTGGCGATGCTCGTGGTCTTGCCCGTGCCGTTGACCCCGACCACGAAGATGACTTCGGGGCCGTCGGCAACCGGTGCCTCGGCCGCGGTCTGCCGCTCGTTCTTCTTCTTCTTCTTCTTGCCGCCGCCCTCGTCTACGTCCCAGGAAACCGGCTTCAGTCGCGGCTGGGCCGTCGTCAGAATCGTCGCCACATCAGCCCGGATCACTTCGAGCACCGAATCCAGGGTGGCCTCGCCGCCCTCCTCCTTCAGACGCTTTTCGATATTGCGCGTGATGGCCACCGCCGAGGTCACGCCCATGTCCGCGCTGATCAGCAGTTCCTCGATCTGGTCGAGGGTTTCCTCGTCCAGCCTGATGCGGTTGCCGAAGAGGCTCTGCAGCCGCCCCACCACCCCCTCGCGCGTCTTGCGCAGGCCGTTGCGGAACCGGTTGAACGCGCCGCGGATCACTGGCTGGCCTCCATGGTGTCGCTGTCGTCGGCTTCGCTGCCGACTTCGCTTTCGGGGTCGGTCTCGACAACGGGCTTGGCATCATCAGCAACCACTACCGCCGCTTCGGCCAGCGCCAACTCGTCCTGGTGGTCATCCGGTCCCAGGGCCTGGCCCCGCTGGGTGACGTCCTCGTCCACGGCCAGGCGCCGGCTGGCGATGGCGTTGCTCAGATCCTTGTCGCTCTGGGTCTCGGCCACGTCGTGGAAGCTGACCGAGACGATGCTCGAGCAGCCCGGCTCCATCATCGTCACGCCATACAGATGGTTGGCCGTCTCCATGGTCAGCTTGTTGTGGGTGATGACCAGGAACTGGGTGCTGCGGCTGAACTCGCGCAGCATGTTCACGAAGCGGCCGATGTTGATGTCATCCAGCGGCGCGTCGGCCTCATCCAGCATGCAGAAGGGCGACGGCTTGACCAGGTACACCGCGAACAGCAGCGACAGGGCCGTCAGGCAGCGCTCGCCGCCGGACAGCAGCGAAACCGTGTCGATGACCTTGCCCGTGGGCTGGGCCTTGATCACGATGTTGCTCTCCAGCGGATCGTCGGTCGAGACCAGCGTCAGGTCGGCCCGGCCGCCCTTGAACAGGGTCTGGAAGACCGCGATGTAGTTGCGCCGCACCTCCTCGAAGGTTTCGACAAAACGTTTGCGGGCCGTGCGGTTGATCTCGGTGATGGCCTTGACCAGATCGTCGCGGGCCTTCTCCACGTCGTCGCGCTGCTGCTCCAGGAAGTCCAGCCGCTCCTTCTTGGTGTCGTACTCCTCGAGAGCCAGGTGGTTGATCGGCCCGAGCGAGTTGATATTGCCCCGCTTCAGTTCCAACAACCGGTCGGCCTGCTCGATCTGGAACACGCCTTCGTCCAGTTCCAGTTCACGCGGCAGGTCTTCCTTGTCCAGCGAAGCCAGCAGTTCCTTGAAGCTGCCCTTGTATTGTTCCTCGATGCGCTCCTCGAGGTTGTTCCGCTTGATGTCCAGGGTGGCCAGCAGGGTTTCCATTTCGTGGGCCTGCTCGCGGAACGAGCCGCGGGCCGTCTCGATGACCTGCACCCGCTCGTGCCAGGCCGCCGTTTCCTCGTGCAGGGCGGCGATGCCTTCGGCGGCCGCCCGCACAACCTGGCGCCGGCGTTCCCGCTCGTCCATGCCCTTGGCCATGATCTCGCGCCGGGCCGCCAACTCCTCGCCCAGGGTGCCCTTGCTCTCCCGGCTGATCTCGATCTCCTGGGCCAGACGCTCGCGGCGGGCGAATTGTTCGGCCACGTTCTCGCGCAGGTGGACCAGGGCCGTCTCGGTTTCCCGCTTCTGGGACTCGCGCCGCTGATGGGTCAGGCGCAGTTCCTCGGTCTCGCTGCGGGCCTCGTCGCGTTCCATCTCGGCCTGCTCGACCCGCCGCCGCAGATCCTCGCGCCGGATGGTGCTGTCCTCGCGCGCCCGGCCGCTCTCGGTCAGCAGGTCGGTCAGATCCCGCTCGCGGGCCGCCAGCTCCTGGACCTCCTGGGCCAGACGCTCGCGTTCGGTCTGCATCTCCAGGGCCCGGGCGCCGGCGGTGTCCCGGCGATGCTCGAGAGCGCCGATCTCCACGGTCAGCGCGCTGATCCGCTCGTCGATCTCGTTCAGCCGGGTGCGTCCGGTGATCAGGCTCTCGCGCAGCTCCTCCCGCTGCGCCTTGTTCGCGGCCACCTTGGCCTGGGCCGCGGTGATGCGCTCCTGGATGGCGCTGATCTCGGCCTCGATCTCGTCCAGCTTCTCCTTGCGGCCGAGCAGGCTGCTGGCCTGGGACTCGCCCCGGCCCCCGCGCACACTGCCCTCGCTGCTGATCAACAGGCCCGTGCGGCTGACACAGATCACCACGCCGGGACCGCGGTAGCCGCTGGCGGCCGCCGCCGCCTGTTCGTCACGGTCAAAAATGACCGTGCGGGCCAGAAGATTCTTCAACGCCGGCAACTCGGCCCCGGGGCCGGTGATAACCTCAGCGGCAGGCCGGCCGCCGCTGATCGCTGCCGAGTCTCCGCCCTGGCTGTCGAAGCCGCCGCCGCACAGGAAGCTGGCCTGACCGATTTCCTCGGCGCGCAACTCCCGGACCAGCTCGACCGCCGTGTTCCAGTCCTGCACCACCACGGCGTCCAGCATCTCGTCCAGCAGGATCTCCATGGCCGGCGCGTCAGCCGGCGCGACCGACAGCAGGTCGGCCAGGCCGCCGGTAACCCGGTCCTCACCGCCGTGGCGCTGGAGAATCTCCCTGGGCCCCTGCCCGTATCCCTCGTATTCCTGATGCAGCTTGC
>JAJRWA010000217.1 GCA_024277025.1 Candidatus Krumholzibacteriota bacterium
GATCCAGGGTGCCGGCACCCCGGCGCCCAGCCGGATCGACAGGTCGAAGCTGGTGACCCAGCCGTCCTGGTCGCTGCCGTGCCAGTAGAACCGGCGCTCGAAATAGCTGGTCGCCGGGAAGCTGCCCGTGTCCGGCGCGGTGACAAACATCGACACCGTCGGCCGGTGGTTCTCGAGGCTGTCCGGATCGAACGGATCATTCGGGGCACAGCCGAGCAGGATCAATCCCGTCAGCATCATGGACCCGAGCAGGATCCGGGCCGGGCGACTGCAGAGCATGCTGAAAGCGCGATTCCTCATTTGATGATCACCAACTTGCCCTGCTGGACCTCGCCGGTGTCCAGGTCCTTGACGGCATAGATGTAGAGTCCCGTGGCGACCACCCGGTCGAACTCGCTCAGGACGTTCCAGGAATGCTGGCCGCTGCTCGGGTCGTCGTGATCGATGGTCTTGACCACTTCGCCCACCAGATTGAACACCTGGATGCGGCAGCGGGCCGGCAGGCCGGTGAACCAGATCTTGCGCTTGGTCTCGGCCTCCTGCCCCGTGGCCCGCCCGTCAAACAGCGAGGCGACCCGGTACGGATTGGGATAGACGCCGATCGTGCGCGGGTTGGCGGCACTGGCGGGGGCCGGACCGGGATAGACCGTCTGGCGATTCTCGTTGAAGCCGCTTTCCAGCTCTTCGATTGCTTCGGCCGGATTGGCCGCCGCGTACGAAGCCACCGAGTAGATGTAGGGGAAGCCGTCCAGCAGATTCGTATCGACGAACTCGCGGCGGCCATCCTCGTTCAGCGGCGGCAGACCCGTGTCGAAACCGATCCCGTCGACAATGTCGAACTGGGCGATCAGGTCAGCTTCTTCATAGGGATCGCCGGCGATCGTCTCACCCTGATAGCGATAGATCCGGTAGCCCTGGAAATCCTCCTGGCCGTTGGCATCACTGATGTGGTGCTCCGGAATCCGGGCCGGATCATTCAGGTCCAGCGGTTCACCGTCCCCGTCCACCCCCACGCCGGGATCCCAGCTGATCTTTACCGTATTGTCCGCGAAGGCGAAATCGATCTTCGGTGACGGTGGCCCGCTGATGATGCTGAACAGGTCATCGAACGTCTTCTGGGCCGCCTTGCTGTTGGCCAGCAGGCCCAGTGAATCGGGACCGGCAACCACCGCGAAGGTCACCGAGATGGTGTCGTTGGGGGCGAAGGTCCGGAACGGTCCGGTCGACAACAGGGCCACCCAGTCCGAGGCCGTCGTGTAGTCGTTCTCCTGGGTCTCGCCGACGGTGAAGGCCCCGTTGCTCATCAACTGGTACTTGCCGGGGAAGATCTCCTCGGGGTCATCCGGGTTGGGATACCAGTCGTCCTCGGCCGGCACGTGCCGGAACTGCCAGGCGTTGTACGAGACCGGGGCCACGCCGCTGTCGGGCTCGGCTTCCCGCGAGCCGCCCACCAGGCGGGTGCCGAACCAGCTGGTGGCCAGTCCTTCGTCCCCGTCCGCATCGTATTCCCACATCATCCAGATATTCTCGTCCCCCTCGGGGGCATATTCAGGCGGCACGCCCCATTCAGCCGGGCCCCAGCCACCATTCTTGTCATCGTAGAAGTTCCAGCCGTTGGCCGCCTGGCTGTCGTAGGGATTGGTATTGTCGGTATTGCCGATGGTCGTGTCGTTCCAGTAACCGATGTACACGTCCTTCAGCACGGTGCCCGAGATATTGATCACGTCGTACTGCAGAAGCACGAAATCATCGGCAAACTTGGCCGACCAGGCCATGGCCCGCAGGTGCACCTTCAACCCCAGCGGGACGTGGGTCGTCGTCCCCAGGTCCACGACATCGGTAAACGAGAGTTCAATCTGCTGGTTGGCAATGGCCTGCTGGCTGAAATTGTCGTCGTTCTGGCGGTTGGACCAGATGTAGACCTGATCCTCGGCGGACGGGTAGTCGCCGAATTCCCTGATCTCTTCACCGGCCGCGAGGGACGAGGCATCCTGGGCCCCGGTCGAGACCAGGCGGCGACCATCCAGGGTTTCCGCACCGACCCACAGCCCGCCCTGAAAGAGATGCTCCACGTTGCTGAAAATGGGGTACTCGCCCGAGGGCCGGGGCGAATCGAAACCGTTGCCGATATAGCCGAGGTTGGTAACCGTCAAACCCAACAGGCCCACATCAGTGTAGATATCCGTCCGGGCCTCGCCGTACGCCGAGCTAAGGCTGGTCCAGGCCATCAGGAAACTGATGAGGGCTATGGTGTTTTTCCTGAGCCGTCGTGCCAACAAACCGCTACCACTTCCCACAGGGGATTAAATACCGGAGCCGCCTGGCATCTCTCCCATGCCAATCGGTCCGGTAACAACCGTGGTCTTCGCCGCAAAGCTGGTGTGACCCCAGAATCTCTCCGCCGGGCGAAGAGTCTCTCCCATGGAGGAGCAACTTGCGCGAAACAGTCCTCGGAAGGAACTTGTTCTTTCTTTGTCAGGGCTTGGAATCTAGCTCCTGGCAGGGCCGATTGTCAATCAGGGATAGGATAAATCGCCGATATTTCGGCCATAATCGCGGCGCCAAAGTACGTTCTGTCAAAAAGGGCGCCCCGGTCAGCTTGACGAACCGCGGCTGTGTGCAGATCGTGGACAGGGTCAACGCCGATCCGCAATCCCCGCTGCCAGGATGTCTGCCCAATGACTGTTCCCGAACGCTTCACCTTACGCACCGAGATCGAACTGCCCCGGCCTTTCTGGCGCTGCGCCGGGATCTTCCGTGACGACGAATGCGCTTTCCTGTTGGACAGCGCCATGGACCCCGCGCGGCTGGGTCGCTTCTCCTATCTGGGCGGCCGGCCCAGCGCCCTGCTCGCCGGGCGCCGCACCGCCGGACCGGACCTGGCCATGGACCTGACCGTGCGAACCTGGCGCCGGCCGGATGGTACGGTCCTGGACACGCCGGCTGTGCGCCACTTCACAGCCGACCCGTTCACCGCGCTGCGCGAACTGGCGCAGTCCTATCCCGCCGGCAGCGATGACCCCGACCGACCGCCATTCACGGCCGGCCTGGTCGGCTGCTTCGGCTACGAAACCGCCTACGCCATCGAGCAACTGCCGGACACCGGCCTGGCCGATCTGGACTTGCCCGATGTGGCCTTCATGGTCAGCGATGAGGTGCTGGTCCACGATCACCACAATGGGTCGACCGCGCTGTACGTGACCGGACGCGGGCTCGACGCCGCGAACCAGGCCGCCGCGCGCACGGCGGTCTGGCAGGCGGATCTGGCCGCGCTTGCCGAATCGCGCCCGACGGCCCCGGTCCCTGGCGCCACGCCAAGCGTCCGCGCCCACTTCAATCGCGAGCAGTACAAGGCCGCCGTCCAGCGTTGCCGCGAGCACATCCTGCGGGGCGACGTGTTCGAGGTCTGCCTCACCCACCGCCTGGAAATGGACCTGCCCGGCACCGCCTGGGAGCTGTACCGGGTGCTGCGGGAGATCAACCCGGCGCCGTTTGCGTCATATCTGCAACTGCCTGGCTTCCAGTTGGTTGGCGCTTCGCCGGAACGTTTCCTGCAGCTCGGCCGGGACCGGATCGCCACCAGCCGGCCCATCAAGGGCACCCGGCCCCGCGGGGCCACGCCCGCCGCCGACGCGGCCATCCGGGACGAACTGGCGACCGCGGAAAAGGATCTGGCCGAGAACATCATGATCGTCGACCTGGTGCGCAACGATCTGGGCAAGGTGTGCACCATCGGCAGCGTGACCGTGCCCGAATTGCAGCAGGTCGAAACCTACGCCACGGTGCACCAGCTGGTCTCGACGGTGCGCGGCGAGCTGAAGCCCGAATACGACGCCTTCGACCTGGTGCGGGCCTGCTTCCCCGGCGGCTCGATGACCGGCGCGCCCAAGATCGAGGCCATGAAGATCATCGACGCGATCGAGCCGGTGAAGCGCGGCGTGTACAGCGGCGCCGTGGGCTTCATCGACAGCGGCGGCGCGCTGGACCTGTCCATGGTCATCCGCACCATCGTCTGCCGCGACGGCGTGGGCACCTTCGGGGTCGGCGGCGCCATCGTCGCGGACAGCGATCCGGATGCGGAGTACGACGAGACCATGGACAAGGCGCGGGCCCTGATCCAGGCCGTGGAAAAACTGGCGGCCGGAGGTGCGGCATGAGCGGCGTCCCGCGCGTGGTCATCCTCGACAACTACGACTCGTTTACCTATAACCTCTACCAGGCCGTCGCCGAACTGTGCGACGGCGTCGAACCGCAGGTCTGGCGCAACGACCGGATCACGGTGGACGAACTGCGCGCGCTTGCGCCCGACCGCATCATCATCTCGCCCGGCGCCGGCCGGCCCGATCAGCCGGGCTATTTCGGCGTGTGCCGCGAGGTGATCCTGCGCCTGGGCGAACAGGTCCCGATCCTGGGCGTGTGCCTCGGCCATCTGGGCATCATCGAGGCTTTCGGCGGCGAGATCGTCCGCGCCCCGGAACCGCGCCACGGCAAGACCAGCTACATCCTGCACGACCAGGCGGGCCTGTTCGGACACCTGCCCGAGCCGCTGGAAGTTATGCGTTATCATTCACTTGTCGGTGTGCGCGAAACCCTGCCGGCCGAACTGGTGATGACCGCCTGGACCGACGAGGGGCTGGTCATGGGCGTCCGGCACCGGCAGTGGCCCCTGGAGGGCGTGCAGTTCCATCCCGAGTCGATCGGCACCGAATACGGCAAACAGATCCTGTGGTCATTCCTGCGGGGCGACATGGACATCAGCATCGTGGACCGGGACGTTTGAACCGCCGGTCCACCGGAGAGGATACCAATGGCCTACATCCCCTACCTCAACCCCGCGTCGATTGATCCGGCGCACCAGGTGGCCGACCACGACAACATCATCCAGATCCACGGCGTGCACAGCAAGATTCTGCGCCAGCACTATGACCTGTACCGTGAGCTGATGTACTCGCGCGGCCCCCTGTCCCGCACCCAGCGCGAGCTGATCGGCGTGGTGGTCTCCGCGCGCAACGCCTGTCGCTACTGAGTGGCTCATCACGGGGCGGGGCTCCGGAGACTATTGACCGCGGCGAAGGTGGAGCAGGCAGACCAGGACGCGTTGTTGGCCGCCCTGACCGACGACCCCGTGCAGGCGAAGCTCGCGCCCGCAGACCGGGCTATCGTCGCCTACGCGGTGAAGCTGACGGTCACGCCGCGCGCGATGGACGCCGCCGATGTGCAGGCCCTGCGCGCCGTCGGCCTGGACGACCGGGCGATCCACGACGTCTGCGCCATCACGGCCTACTTCAACTTCGTCAACCGTATGGCTGACGGGCTGGGCGTGGAGCTGGAAGAACCCCAGGGTTAGACCTTGTGGACCTTCTGGCAGCGCGGGCACTTGGCGCCAGGCGAGGAGAAGTCCGGCGGGATTTTCAGTACAGTGCCGCAGTCGCACTCGATGCGGCGATAGCCATCCTGCTTGTAAAAGAAATCGTCCACCTGGCGGGCCTGCTCGCGCTGGCTGGCCGCCGCGGCAACGGGCCGGGTCGCGGCCGCCTGGGGTTCGTCCGTGAGGGCCGAGCCCGGAATCACGCCGCCCTTCTTGCCTTTGACCTGCCGGAAACTCTCGTCGTAGGCGGCAAAACTGCTGCTGCCCATGCTGCGCAGAATGCGGATCCGCTCGTCGATGGGCGGATGGGTGCTGGTGCCGTTGGCCGCCATCTTGCCGTCGCGCTTCAGCGGATTGATGATGTACATGGGCGCCGTGGCACTGGTCACCCCGCCCAGTTTCTGGGGCGCGCGGCTGATCTTCTCCAGCGCGCTGGCCAGTCCCTCGGGATAGCGGGTGAAACTGGCGGCCGAAGCATCGGCCAGATACTCGCGCTTGCGGCTGACCGCGAAGTAGATCAGCTGGGCCAGGATCGGGGCCAGGATCATCAGCACGATGCCGACGATGGCCATGATGTTGCCGCCGTCCTGCCCGCCGCGCCGGCTGCGGCTGCGCCCGCCGCCAAACCACATGCCGCGCAGACCGAC
>JAJRWA010000218.1 GCA_024277025.1 Candidatus Krumholzibacteriota bacterium
CCGAAACGACTGATGTCGTTGTACGAAGAAACGGTGCTCATGAATTCTATGGCGCAACACGCCACACCGAACGGCAACGGCCACAGGGAGTACTTGCGTCCCCAGTTGACCGCCTGCCGCAGGCGGGTCGTTATGAAGTTGCTGGTGCTGTCGAGGTCTACTGCCATTCGAGCCCGCCTTTCTTCCAGATGTAGATGAAGCCCACCACCAGGACCGTCACGAAAGCCCCCATCTCGCCCAGCGCGAACAGAGCCTGGCCATCCTGGACCAGCCCCTTGTACAGGATCACCCAGGGGTAGAGAAAAACAGCTTCCAGGTCGAAGAGCAGGAAGAACAGGGCGACCAGGAAGAAACGGACAAAAAAGCGGATCTGGGTGGAGCCCCGGGCCGGCACCCCACACTCGTAGACCGAGTTCTTCAGAGGCGATGGCCGCGACGGGCCCAGCCACGAACTGAGCCCCAGGAACAATCCCGCAAAACCGACCGCCACCGACAGGACCAGCAGCACCGGGATAAACTGTTCGAACATGGATGCTCTCCGCTGGGAATTGAGACACACATTTCATCCGGTCCGCAGCTGTCGGCAAATTGACGCCGCCCTCGGCACCGGGCTTGTTGCAAAAATAACAAAGTCTTTGGGCCTGTCAACAAGGGGTTCCGCCTGGCTGAAACAATGCCCGTTCAGGCCAGTTTCTGGCCACGAACACCCACCGAACCGCCCGGCAATGACCGGCCGGAGGAAACCACTGTCCGCCTAATTCGCTGTCAGGGGATTATTTACTGCCGGCTAAGAGCAAATGCCAACCCCCGTCCGGGTCCCCGGACTCGGCACAATGGTTGCGATACCCCCCTTGTGAAGCCATCAGCCCCGTCCGGACCGGCCCCAGCCGGCACCGGCCCCTTAAGACCAGGAGAAGCTCCCATGTCGACGACCACCACCACTCCCGGCAACGCCACCGACGCTGCGGTCGACCTCTCGGATCTGGTCGCCGCCGGCACTGCGGCCCTCAATGACGGCGACCTGCGCCTCGCTCTGGACAAGTTCGAAGCCGTGGTCGCGGCCTTCCCGGACCGTCCCGAGGGTCACAACAACCTCGGCGCCCTCTATTCCAGCATCGGCGATTTCGCCAAGGCCGAGCAGTGCTTCGACCTGGTCCTGGCCCTGTTGCCGGACAACGCCAACGTTCACTACAACCGGGGGGTTGTGCGCAGCCGTCTGGAGAAGTTCGATGCTGCCCGGGAAGACTTCTCTGCCGTGCTGGCCGCCAATCCGAACGACCCGGACACTCTGAACAACCTCGGCGTGGCCAACTATATGCAGGGGCACCTGGACACCGCACGCGGCTTCTTCTCCCGTGCCCTGACGGCCAAGCCCGACTACGCCAACGCGTTGCTCAACCAGGTGGACCTCGAGTGCACGGCCGGCAACTTCAGCCGGGGAGTCCAGCTGTGCGAGGAATTCCTGACGGGCCACAACGACATCGACGTGCGGCGCAAACACCTGGACCTGTTGAGTTCCGGCTGCCGTGAAGCCCTGGCCAAGGCCAGCCGGGTGGCCGAGTCCATTCTCGTGGTCGAACAGCAGAACGAGACGGTGCGGGCCGAATTGGGCCGCATCACCCAGGCCCAGGCCGTGTGGGCCGACACCGAGGCCGGCAGGATCTGATTCGCATCATCGGCCTGATCTGTTAGCTTGGGGCTGCCGACTGCCGGCAGCCCTTCTTTTTCCCTCTATCCACCGGACGGATGTCCCGGAGCTGGCGTGATCGTATACCTCAACGGATCCTACCTGCCGGCCGATCAGGCCCAGGTCAGCATTTTCGACGGCGGCTACATGTATGGTGACGGCATCTACACGACCCTGCGCCTGTACGGCGGCCTGCCCCTGGATCTGGCGGCGCACCACGAGCGCCTGGTCCGGCAGACCGCCCAACTGCAAATCGGGTTCGACCTGCCCCAGGAGAAATTGCGCCGGATCATTGGCGAGTTGGCCGCACGCAACGATCTGGCCGACGCGGATGGGCGGCTGCGCATTTCCGTCAGCCGGGCCGGTTCGCCGGACGATCCCTTGCCCCTGTCGGATCTCGAACGGCTGCCGGCGACGGTCACCATGACCCTGACGCCGGTTGCCACTGCACTGGCCCGCTGGCAGGCCGACGGCATTCCCGTCATCTGCCTGGATCAGGCCTACGCCCGCGGCAATTTTCCGGATCTCAAGACCCTCAACGCCCTGGCCACCTTGACGGCCCTGCGGCGTGCTGCGGCCGCCGGTTGTCCCGAGGCCCTGCTGACCGGGCCGGACGGGCGCCTGCTCGAAGGTGCGGTCAGCAACATCTTCCTCGTCAGCGACGGCGCGCTGGTTACGCCGGCGAGCGAGGGGGAGTTTCTGGCGGGCCGGACACGGGAACGCATTCTGCGAATCGCCACCCGGCAGAAACTGCCGGCCCGTGAGGCCGTTGTCCGCCGACGCGAATTGGTCCAGGCAGACGAGGTCTTTGTGGTCAGCAGTGTGCGTGAAGTGCTGCCGGTCATCAGCGTGGACGATGTTCCCATTGCCGACGGCGTGCCCGGCCCCGTCACGCGCCGGATCCAGGACGAATACCGCGCCCTGATTGCCCGTGACATGGGACGCCAGTAGCCTCAACCGAAAAAAAACCGCCGGCGCTTGGGCCGGCGGAGTCCTGCACCTGGCAGCGAACGTTTCGGCTAGAAGTCGAAACTGGTGTCCTGGGGCTTGAAGCTGCTGTTGAAGTCGTCACTGTCCGACGCGGGCAAATCATTGCGGATCTCACGCTGGGGCAGCGGCGCTCCCGCCAGGGCGATCTCTTCCTTCAGGCTGGCCAGATCGGTGTAGGCATCGGCCGTCGCGATCAACTCGGTGCTGGTCATCTCACGCAGCCCGCACACTTCCACGTGCACTCCCCGGCGGCCCAGAGCGAGGACCAGGGGCCCGAAGTCTCCGTCACCCGTACAGAGAATCACCGTGTCCAACTTGCCTGACATCTCCAGGGCATCAATGGTCATTTCCATATCCAGGCTGCTGCGCACGTTCCGCGAGTTGGAATCGGCATCATTGAAGCTCTTGAATTCCCTGGTCACCACGGCAAAACCGTTCAACTTGAGAAAGTTGATGAAATCGATTTTCCCCTCGGACTGGTTGCTGATCGCCGTATAGAAATAGGATCGCACCAGACGCCGCGGTCCGGCCAATCTCCGGCAAAGCTTCAGATAATCCAAGCGCATATTCAGATGCTTGGCACTATAGTGAATGTTCTCGCCATCAATGAAAATGGCAACGCGATCCATCGGACTGTGCGAATACATGATCCTGTCCACCTTAAAATACCTGACACGAGGACCGGTGAGCCGGCCGGCTGGGCGAGTGACAGGAAGGAACGGCATCGGCGCATCCCTCCCATGTGTGGCGGAAATATACCGTTGCTATCCCGTTTTCGCAATGTCGTTCTGAACATCGTTCTCATTCATTGGGGCCCTTGGTGTTCGACGGCCGCCGCCAACTCGCCAGACCGCGACCGATATTCCCGGACCAGACCGTGGCCAACCTGTAGTACGTCGGCATCACCAGCAGCGTCAGCAGGGTACTTGAGGCCAGACCGCCGCTGATGGCCCGGGCCATGGGGTAATACTCGGCGTTGCCGACGTGGGCGCCGCTGAACAACGCCAACGGCAGCAGGCCCAGGATCGTCGTGCCGGCGGTCATCAGGATCGGGCGCAACCGATCGCCGCCGCCCTCGATTATCGCGTCGTCCAGGCTCAGACCCGCCTGCCGCCGCCCGTTGATGTGGTCGACCAGAACGATGCCGTTGTTCACCACGATGCCGATCAGGATCACCATGCCGATCATGGCCATCATGTTGAAGGGCGTGCCGGTGGCCATCATCAGCCAGAACACGCCCAGCGAGGCGAACGGCACCGTGCCCATCACGACCATCGGGTACAGCAGCGACTCGAACAGGCTGGCCATCACAAAGAAGACGCAGGCCAGGGCCAGCAGCATATTGACGCCCATTTCATTCTGCTGTTCCCGGGCCCGCACGATCTCGTCACCGAAGTTCCAGCTGTAGCCGAACGGCAGGTCCAGACCGTCCATCAGGGGACGAATCTGTTTCAGTGCGTCTTCCAGCGTGTCCCCTTCCCAGGTGCCGGTTATCGTCACGCCTGTGCGCTGGTCGCGCCTGATAATGCGCTCAGGGCTTCTACCGAATTCGAAGTCCGCGATCTGGTTCAACTGCACGGCCTGCCCGTCCACCGCGCCCACCGTCAACAGGGCCAGATTCTCCAGCGATTCCCGGTCCTCGGGCCACAGCGAGACCACCAGGTCGATTTCCTTCTCCCCCGTGTGCAGGCGGGGCAGCATGACGCCGCGATAGGTCAGGCCCATGATCCGGGACACGGCAGCCGGGGTGATCCCGAAGCGCCCGGCCTGGTCCGGATCCACCTTGATCCGGATCTCGGCCTTGCCCTGGTCGTCGTCGCTGCGCAGGTCCCCGATCCCGTCGACCAGCGCCAACCGCCGTCTGGCCTCTGCCGCGTATTCCTCCAGGAATTCGGTTTCTTCACCGGAAATCGTGACCGAAAACGTCTTGGCACCCGAGTCCTGGCCATCCACGCCGCCAAACCGGTATTCCAGCCCCGCCTGCACCGGCAGGTTTTCCCGGAGGTCGTCGCGGACCTGGCGAAAGAATTCGTCGGACACGACACCGTCGCGAAAGAACAACGTGATCCCGCCGCCGTCGGCCGCGTAGTAGGAATAGAGATCCCGCAGGTCCAGCTCTTCGCGGCGGCCTTCCAGATAGTCGACGGCGTGGCCCACCATCGCGGCCGAAGTCGCCTTGTCGACCGGCCCGGTGTAGTGGACCTCAACCTGCAGGCTTTCGCGGCGCATGCCCCGGTCGCCATCGCTGTCGGGCTTGAAGTCGGTGACCTTCATGGCCCCCACGGTGGCCGCCAGCACCAATGGCATGATCACCAGCGCGGTCAGCAGTGGGTGCCGGATCGCGGTCCAGCGGAGCATACGCTGATACCGCCGCTGCAATCCGCGCAGCCACCGGGCCTCCCGGACCGCGCCGCCGCTGCGGGTCATGCGGATCGACAGGGCGGTAATCACGGTCAGGCTGACCAGCAGCGAGAACAGCAGCGTCACGCTGATCGTCACGCCGACTTCGCCCAGCCAGACCGCCAGTTCGTCGGACTTGCTGACGACCACCGGCGCAAATACGATCACCGTCGTCAGCGTCGAGGCCACGATCGCGCGGGCGACTTCATGCGTGCCGCGCACGGCGGCCGCCACGGGACTGTTGCCGGCGTGCTGACGGCGATGGATCGATTCCAGCACCACCACCGCATTGTCCACCAGCATGCCCACACCGAGCATCAGCCCCATCATCGACAGCACGTTCAGCGAGCGTCCGCTGAGGAACAGGAAGATACAGGTGCCCAGGATCGACAGGGGGATCGCGATCGACACCACCAGCGTCATGCTCAGCCGGCGCAGGAACAGATAGAGGATCGCCACGGCGAGTACCGAACCGAACAGACCGCCCTGCAGCAGGCTGCGCAGTGAGTCAGTGATCTGGTCGGCCTGGTTGAAGAAGGTGAAGCTGTTGATCCCGGCCAGGGACGGATCCTGGTTGATCCGCTCCAGTTCGGCCTCGATCGCGCGGCACACCTCGACCGTGTTGTAGCCCGAAGATTTCTGGATCCAGAAGGCGATTGCCGGCTCCCGGTTCAGCACCCGACCGTAGGCCAGCGCGGGCGCGCCGTACACGACCTCGGCCACATCCCCGAGCCGCAGCCCGCGCTCGTTGATGGGTAGGTCGCGCAGGTCTTCCACCCCATGCAGCCCCGACACAGTGCGCACGTCATAGCGCAGACCGCGGTCGGTGATCCGCCCCACGGTCAGCTCGACATTCGCCGCTTCCAACTCGGCAAACAGGCGGTTCACGTCGACGTTGTGCTCCATCACCTTGTCGAAGCGGAGGTAGACCGAGGCCTGGGTCGGCAGCGCGCCGTCGATATTGACCCGCCCGACGCCGGGTATGCGCTGCAGGGGCGCAATGATCTTCTGGTCGATCAGATCGTAGCTCTCCGAGAGATCGCGCCCCTTGGCCGAGATGCGCCCCTCGATGATCGGGATGTCGTTGGTGTTGAAGGTCAGCAGAAAGATCTGCTGGATATCCGGCGGCAGCTGCCCACGGATCTGATCGATCTTCTCCTTCACCTCCATGCGCATCAGGTTGACGTCGCGGCCCCACTCGAAAGTCACACCAACCTGGACTTCACCGGCATCCGCGTAGCTGACGGTCTGCTTCACGCCGCCGAGCGTGGCCAGCACTTCCTCGATCGGACGGACGATCTCCCGCTCATTCTCGGCCGGGATGCCGCCCTGATACGGGATGTAGACCGCGATGAAGGGGAACTCGACCCGCGGTAGAAAATCCAGGGGCACCTTCACCAGCGAGACCACACCCAGCAGGACGATCGTCGCCAGGGCCATCGTCAGCGTGACCGGGCGCCGCAGGGACAGAAAGGTCAGCCACATCTCAGACGTCCTTTCCGGACATCAGGCTGTAGATGACCGGCACCACGATCAGGGTCAGGGCCGTGGCCAGCAACAGGCCGCCGATAACGGTGACCGCCAGCGGCGCCCGCAGTTCGGCGCCCTCGCCCAGGCCCAGCGCCATCGGCAGCAGTCCCAGCACCGTCGTGGCGGTGGTCATCAGGATCGGCCGCAGCCGTTCGCCACCGGCCCGGACAATGGCATCGCCGAGCTGGCCGCCGCGCCGTCGCAGCTGGTTGATCCGGTCCACCAGGACGATGCCGTTGTTGACCACGATCCCGGCCAGCATGATGGCGCCGATAATCGCGATCACGCTGATGCTCATGCCGCGCAGAAACAGACCGTAGACGGCCCCGCTCATGGCCAGCGGCACCGTGAACATGATGATCACCGGATACAGGAAACTTTCGAACTGGGCGGCCATCACCAGATACACCAAAAAGACGGCCAGCAGGATCGCCAACCGCAGAGAGCGGAACGAGCTGTCCATCTCTTCGTTCTGCCCACCCATTTCCACACTCACACCCGACGGCAGGGAAAGGCCCCGCAGCCGGTCACGAATCTCGGTCGTGACCGAGCCCAGATCGCGGCCCGACAAACTGGCCGAAATGATGGCCACCCGCTTGCTGCCCAGACGGTGAATCTCCGACGGGCCCGCCACTACCTTCATCTCGGCCAGGGCACCGAGCGTAATCGGCACGCCTTCCACCTCGGTCACGATCAGGTCCTGGATCGCCGTCAGGGTACTGCGCTGGTCATCGGCGTTGAGTACCCGAATATCCACATGCCGTTCGCGATCGCGAAATCGGCTGGCCACCGTACCGCGTACCTTGCCGCGGATCGTCTCGCTGACGGTTCCCAGGCTCAACCCGTAGCGGTTCAGCTTGTCACGGTCAAACGTCACCTGCACTTCGGGCGAGCCGGGAACCATGCCCAACCGCAGATCCCTGAGCCCCTTCACCGGCTGCAGCCGCGCCAGCACTTCATCCGCCGTGATCTGCAGGTCGCCCAGGTTGTAGCCGTACACGTTGACTTCCACCGGCGCGCCGAAAGCCAACAGTGACTGTCGCCGCACCTTCAGCCGCATATCCGGATAGTTCTTCAGGATACGCCGGATCCGCTCCAGGGCCCGGGCCTCGGCCGCCGCGGTCGACGCCGCCAGTTTGACCTGAACCTCGGCCCGGTTCTCCTTGCGCCGCTTGGCGTTCGTATTGGCTTCGCGGGAAATGCCGACCCCGCCGACCACCAGGGCCACGCCAGGCATTTCCGCCAGCTCCTGCTCCAGCTCACCGATCACGGCATTGGTCTGACCCAGGGGCGTGCCCTCGGGCAGTTCGAAAGCCAGCGTGAACTCGCCGCGCGCCAGAGGCGGCACCAGTTCGGTGCCCAGCCGCGGCACCAGCAGCACGGCGCCGCCGGCGAGCACCGCCACGACGAACAGGACGGTCAACCGGTGGCCCAGCAGGCTGGCAAGCGTCACCGTATATTTCTGCTGCAGCCAGGGAAATGTCCGCTCGAACGACCAGGTAAGTGGCCAGAGCGCCCAGGTGGCCAGGCGGCCCAGACCATGCGCCAGCGACCGCACCAGCCGGATCACGCCCATCGGAAGCCCCACCGTCAGCAGCAGACCGAGCAACTGCAGACTGCGGGCAGTTCCATGGCGGGCGCCGGCGAACTGGGCCCACGACCGGTACCAGCTGCGCGCCTCGGTGGCCGTGGCCGGCTGCCGGCGCAACCCGAATGCCGCCGCCATCGGCGTGAAGGTCAGCGCCACGACCAGGGAAACCGCCAGCGAAAAGGTGACCGTCAGCGCCTGGTCGCGGAAGATCTGGCCCGCCACACCCACGACCACGAACACGATGGGCACGAAGACCGCCAGGGTCGTCAGGGTCGAGGCCGTCACCGCGCCGGCAACTTCGCCGGCGCCCCGGGCCACTTCCTCGCTCAGGTCAGCCCCCTCGCCGGCCTGTTCCCGGCGCCGGTGAATCGACTCCAGCACGACGATCGAGTTGTCCACGAGCATCCCCACGCCCAGGGCCAGACCGCCCAGTGACATGATGTTCAGGCTGACGCCCTTGGTCAGCATCAGGATGAAAGTCGCCACGATCGACAGCGGAATGGCCACACCGATAATCAGTGTGCTGCGGAAGTCGCACAGGAACACGAACAGCACGACGACGGCCAACAGCCCGCCAACCAAAGCGTTGTTGCGGACTTCCTGAATGGCCTGGGCGATGAAGAGGGACTGGTCAAAAAGCACTTCGATATTCATGCCGTCCGGCAGTTCGTTCCGCAGGCGGTCCAGATGTCCTTTGACCCGCTGCGCCATCTCCACGATATTGGCGTCACCTTCCTTGAAGACGGCGATCTCCACGCTCTCGCGTCCACCAATATGGGTGATCGTGGTCCGGTCCTTGTGGGTCCGGGTGACAGTGGCCACATCACCCAGTTTGACCACCTTGCCGCCCCGAGCGGAAACGGTGACGTTCTCGATATCCGCCAAGTCCTCGAATCGGCTCAGCGTGCGCACGATGTACTCGGCGTTGCGGTCCCGCAGCCGCCCCCCCGAGGCGTTGATGTTTTCTTCCCGCAGCACACGGTTGATGGTGCCGATCGGCAGACCGAGGGCCGCCAGCCGGGCCTCGTCCACTTCCACCCGGATCTCTTCCTCCAGACCACCGCTGACCTGGGCGGCCGCCACGCCCTCCAGGGCCTCGATCTCCTTCTTGAGCACATCGTCCGCCACGTGGCGCAGATTGACCAGCGAGGTGCCCCCGGTCAGGCCGATCCGCACGACCGGATCCTGGGACGGATCGTACTTGAGCAGCAGCGGCACGGCCGTCTCGGCTGGCAAGCGCACCAGATCGATCTTCTCACGCACATCCAGGGCCGCGTAATCCATCGGCGTGCCCCAGTTGAACTCGAGGGTGATTTGCGAAAGGCCGGCCTGGCTGATCGAGTGCACCCGCCGCAGCCCCGGCACGACGCCGACCGACTCCTCGAGCGGGCGGGTTACCAGGTTCTCCACATCCACCGGCGCGGTGCCGGGGAAATCGGTCTGAATGGTCAGGCTGGGGTAGCGGATCTCCGGCAGCAACCGCAGATCCAAACGCTGCAGCGATGTCATGCCGAAGACGACTGCCGCCAGGGCCACCATCCAGACTGTAACCGGGTGCGAAACGGCGTAGCGGATCACTTTCATGGTCGCGGAGCTCCAGGTTCGGGTTGCGTTGGGTCGGGAGGTCGGCCGCCCCGGCAGGGCGGCCACGATCCAGCCGGAAAGCCTACTTGGACCCGGCCAGGGCTGTGGTGACCGCCGCCGGTTCGCCTTCACCGGGTTCCCGCGCAGTCCGATAGGCGACTTCTTCGCCATTGAGGGCCTTGATGACCGTGCCGGTGCGCAGACCGCCCTGCCCCATGGTCACCACGTAGTCACCGGCAAACAGACCGTCCAGGACCTCAACATGGGTCTCGTCGTAAAGACCGGTCTTGATCTCCACCTTGCGCACGGTGTCGGCCGCCGCGACAAAAACACTGCGCAGGGCTCTCTCCTCCACGAGGGCCAGCTTGGGAATGGCCAGGGCATCATGATGCTGATCGGTAGTGATGCGGACTTTCACGAATCCGCCCACCAGGGCCGCACCCCGCGTATCATCCAGCAGCAGGGTCAGGCGTACGGTACTAGTGGCCGGATCCACCACCGGCGCGATGCGCTCGACGACGGCTTCAAGAGCCTCGTCCGAGGACTCCGGCGCCACCAGAACCCGCTGTTGGGGAAAAACCTTGCGGGCGATGGCCTCCGGCAGATGAACGCGCACGCGCAGCGGGCTGAAGTCGCCCAGGGTGAAAGCCGAAGCACCGACGGCCAGTTGCTGTCCCGGCACGACCCGCCTTTCGGTCAACTGGCCCGCGAAGGGAGCCCGGATCCGGGTGTCTTCCAGCGAGATGGACGCCAGATCACGCTCAGCCTGCGCCATCTTGAAGGCCGATTCCTGGTCGTCGAATTCCTGGTGGCTGATCAATTCTTCGCTCAGCATGCTGCGACTGCGGTCCAACTGGCGTTTGCGGTCCACGACCGTCAGGTCGGCCTTGCGCAACTGGATGCGTTCCCGGTCATTCTCCAGTTCAGCCAGGACCTGTCCCGCCTCGACCCAGTCGCCTTCCTCCACGTTCACCACGTGCACGCGGCCGGCGCGCTTGGCCACCAGTTCCACCAGACGATCGGCTTCGACAACCGACGCGGCCCGGTAGTAGGCGGCGATGCCGCGGCCTTCGACCCGGGCCAACTCGACCGGTACCGGCATGACCTCGACCGCGTCCCTGCCGTCGCCCTGCGGAGCGCTGCCGCCGGACGCGCCTCCGGTCGTGTCGGCCACGGCCTGACCGGCGGCCGGAGTCCCGGGCAAGTTGCCGGTAAGGTACAATCCAGCCCCCAGGCCGCCGAGCATCAACACGACGCCCAGTGCTCCCAGCCAGCGCCTTCCTCTTGTCGTCATTGCGGTACTCCTGAAATTCCAGACCCATTGTGGCGGCGCTCGCAGCGCCAGGCAGGTGCCGGCTCACGGCTTGTTCCCTCGGACAGGTAGACGCATCGCGCCCGGCAAGGTTGCACTGGAGCCCGGGAAATCGCCGGCAACCGGCCGCCCGCCTCGTCTCGAGGCTGGAATTACGCCGGGCCAGGCCCTATTTTGCCTGCATTCAGGTCACCGCCCCCCCTGCGATCCGAACCAGGGATCCCGTCTGCACCAGAGGTGGAAAAATGAAGAAGCTTGTCGAGTGCGTCCCCAATATCAGCGAAGGCCGTGACCAGTCCGTCATCGAGGCGGTCACCGCGGTCATCGGCGAGGTCAACGGAGTCCACCTGCTGGACGTCGACCCGGGCGCCGACACCAACCGCACCGTCATCACCTTCATCGGTTCGCCCGCAGGTGTCGCCGAGGCTGCCTTCAGGGTGGTCCGACGCGCCGCCGAACTGATTGACATGACTCGGCACTCGGGCGCCCACCCGCGCCACGGCGCCACCGACGTCTGCCCGTTCGTACCGGTCCGCGGCGTGAGCATGGCCGAGTGCGTGGAGATCGCCCGCAGCGTCGGGCGACGCATCGGCGATGAACTGGACATCCCCGTCTATCTCTATGAGGAGGCCGCCCGAACGGATTTCCGCCGCAACCTGGCCAACGTCCGCAAGGGCGAGTACGAAGCCTTGTCCAGCAAGCTGGGTCAGGACCAATGGTGCCCGGATTTCGGCCCCAACGCCTGGAACGAACACACAGCCCGCACCGGGGCGACCAACGTCTCGGCCCGCGGTTTTCTGGTGGCCTACAACGTCAATATCAACTCCCTGAGCAAGAGCATCGCCCAGAACATCGCCCTGGACATCAAGGAGGCCGGACGCGCCAAGCGTGACGCCAAGGGCAACCTGGTCAAGGATGACAAGGGCAGGAATATCCTCGTGCCCGGCCCCTACCGGCTGGAAGCGTGCAAGGCCGTGGGCTGGGTGATTCCCGCCTACGAGCGCGCGCAGGTTTCGATGAACCTGGTCAATACCGCCATCACCAAACCGCACCAGGCCTTCGACGCCTGCTGCCGGTCGGCCAGCGACCGGGGCGTGCGCGTGACGGGCAGCGAACTGGTGGGACTGATTCCCGAGGGCGATCTGCTGGCCGCCGGCAAACACTATCTGCGCAAGGCCGGCCAGTCGGCGGGCATCCCGCGCAAGATGATCATCGAGACGGCCATCCAGAGCATGGGGCTGCGGGACATCACGCCCTTCGATCCGGCGGAGAAGATCATCGAGTACCAGGCCGGCCTGACCGACGGCCCCCTGGTCAGCATGACCAGCCGCGAATTCGCCGACGAACTGTCCAGCGACAGCCCCGCTCCCGGGGGCGGTTCGGTGGCGGCCCTGAGCGCCGCCCAGGCTGCGGCCCTGGTCGCCATGGTGGCCAACCTGACGGTGGGCAAGAAGAAATACGCCAAGGTGCAGGAGCGGGTGAAGGAAATCGCCGAGTTGGGCCAGGACCTGAAGGACTTTTTCCTGGCGGCCATCGACGACGACACCAATGCCTTCAACGCCGTCATGGAGACCTTCCGGCTGCCCAAGGGTACGCCCGAGCAGGCCAAGGCCCGTGACCTGGCGGTTGCCGAGGCCACACGGGAAGCCACGCGGGTGCCGCTGTCGGTGCTGGAGAAGGTGCCGGCAACGCTGGAACTGGCCGATGAAGTCGCCCGCATCGGCAACACCAACAGCCTCAGTGATGCCGGGGTGGCCGCTCTGACCGGACTGGCCGGGGCCGAAGGGGCCTATTACAACGTCCTGATCAATCTGGACTCGTTGCGGGAACTGGATCAAAGCGCGGCGCCGGGCTTCGCGGAGGACACGCGCAAGGCCGCCACGGCGGCCCTGGCCCGGTGCGAGGAACTGGCCGCACAGACCCGCACCCTGGTCCGGGAACGCCTGGAGGCGTCGGTCTGAAATACCCATACCCGGCCTTTGCGATGCCGCGCCCGAGGTGTATGGTGCACCCACACATTCAACCCCATGGAAGGGATCTGATAGCCGATGAATGAATCGAGCCCCGAAAAGAAACCGCTCAGCCAGGTGGTCCGCGAGTCCTTCAGGGAACTGGGCGAGACCATGACCGCCTTCGTCAAAGCGCCCAAGGCCCTGTGGGGGGTCAACATCCCCTACGTGCTGGAGGGTCTCGTCTACTTCGGCATCCTGACCATCCTCGGCAAGTACTGCTCCGAGAACGTCCAGTTGACCGACCTGCAGTCCGGCTGGGTCTATTCCCTGGTCACCGGCGGCATCACCCTGGCCATGCTCTTTCTGGGCGGCGTCAGTGACAAGCTTGGCGTGCGCCGGGCTTTGATCCTGTCGTTCATCCTGTTTCTGGTCGGCCGCACCCTGATCGCCCTCTCGGGCACGATCTCCCTGGGTCATGGTCTCGGCTCTCCCATGTTCATCGTCATGTCGATCGGCCTGATGATCATGGTTGTGGCTTACGGTCTTTATCAGCCGGCCGCCTACGCGGGCGTCAAACGCTACACCACGCCGCAAACTGCGGCCATGGGTTACGCGGTCATCTACGGCCTGATGAATCTGGGCGCCTTCTTCGTCGGCTTCGTCTCCCCCTTCGTCCGCATCAACTTCGAGTCCGCCTTCCCTCCCAACGGACTGACGGCCGTGTTCTGGGCCTACGTGGGCTTCGTCGCCATCGCCCTGACGACCACCCTGGTCATCCTGACCCGCAAGACTGACAGTGAGGCCGTCGCCCGGGTGGTCGCCGAGACTGAAGCCCAGGCCGAGGGAGACAAGCAAGGGGAGGAGGCCACCACCACCAGCGAACCCCCGGTCGTCGACGAGCCCGCCAATAACATCCCGTTCATCGGCTATATCGTCCTGGCCGTGGCGGGGCTGGTGCTGGGGGTCCGGGCGGAGATCGTCGGTTCCACGGCACCCCTGCGGGGCGTGATCGGTTTCCCGGTGGCCATTCTGTTTGCCGTCGCGGCGACGTGGGAGTTCCTGCGGCACCGGCCGACCCATCCCTTCCGGGATCCGCGCTTCACCTTCTTCATCTTCATCCTGATTCCGGTGCAGACTCTTTTTGCCCACAATTGGCTGACCCTGCCGTACTATCTGGATCGCGCCTTCCGCGGCGGGGTGGTCAGCGAGTACTTCGAATTCTTCTCCAACCTCAACCCGATCATCATCTTTGTCCTGGCGCCGATTGTGGCTGGCCTGACCGCGCGCGCCAACATCTACAAGATGATGATCATCGGCACCCTGGTCATGGCCCTGCCCACGTTCCTGCTGGCTCTCGGGCCGAATATGTGGCTGTTCCTGACCTACGTACTGCTGATGTCCGTGGGTGAAGCCATGTGGCAGCCCCGCTTCCTGCAGTGGATCTCCGAAATTGCGCCCGAGGGTCGAATCGGGCTCTACATGGGCATTGGCCAGTTCCCCTGGTTCCTGACCAAGATGCTCACCGGCCTGTACTCGGGATACTTCGTGGCCAAGTACCTGCCCAGGCCGGAAACGGGCCTGCCGTCCAACAGCGAGCCCATGTGGCTCCTGTACGCGCTGATTGCCATGATCAGCCCGGTGGCCCTGATCCTGGCCCGGAGGTGGATGGTTGGCGGCATGGACAGGAAGCACGGCTAAGCCACGGAGCGCTGGCCAGCACCCTTCCCGCCAAGCGGTCGGTTGTGCCTCCCAAATTGTGTCCCTCCTTCTCCCCGAGCCGGATTCGCCCGGCTCGGGGAGTCTCTCAGTACGCCAACCTCAGATCATGAGTCCGGTTCCTCGCTATCGCCCGCGTCTCCACGCGCTGGTCGTAGTACTCCGCCCAACGCGGTGGCAATTCACAACGTGTCCGGAAAATCCGCTCCTTCAACAACTCCGCCC
>JAJRWA010000219.1 GCA_024277025.1 Candidatus Krumholzibacteriota bacterium
GCTTGTTTTCGGTGCATTTTTCGTGCCTTGGGTGGATGTGTTGAGCGCTTTAACTTATATAAATTACAGTATATTAGCTTGCTTTTGGCTTCGCTTTTCGCTATATTGATTGCACCTCCCCAATGCCTCATTTTGACTCAATATGTGAGGGAAAAACCATGCTTGAAGCTCGTCAGGAGACCCGCTCCGGCCAGTCAGCCCGTGAGGCGCATCTTGCCCTGAAATCGGCCTTGAAAAAGATGGCTGAGGCTGAGAAATGCGCCGTGATTTGCTTTGGGGAGATCATGGCCCGCCGGCTCTATCGTGAGTTGGGCTACGGCTCGATCAACCACTACGCCGAGACAGAGCTCGGGTTTTCGGCCCGCCGCACGCGGGACTTTGTGGCGTTGTCCCGGAAGCTGGCCGATCTGCCGCGGCTGAAGGCTGAGGTGGAGTCCGGCAAGCTGGGCTACACGGCGGCCCGCGTCATCGCGCCGATCGTGGACCGGACCAACGAGCAGGGCTGGGTGGAGTATGCGACGATCCATTCGCGCCGCGAGCTGGAATGCGAGGTTAAGACCGCGAGAATGGAAGCCGCTGAGACGGCGAAAGGGCAGGCAACATTGTTGCCCGTGCCGAAGACCAGGCCTGCTGCCGTGGTGCCGGTGCGGGTGAGCCTGGAAATGACGCCGACCCAGTTTGCGCGCTATGAAATTCTCTGGGAGCAGATTCGCAAGCAGGGTGGAGTGCCGGCCGATCAGGTCGAAGCGCTGTTGGCGGAGATGCAGTCATTCGCCGCTGAGGCCGGCCCCCGGGGGCCGCGAAATCAGGCCACGCAGCCGCCCGCACAGATCCACATCCACCAGTGCGAAGACTGTGGCCAGGCCTCGGTTCAAACCAGTCGGGGCGAGTTGGTGATTGGTGAGGCGGAACTGGCGCAGGCCGAGTGTGATTGCCGGGTCAGTCGACCGGGGGAGCGCAACACCAGCTCGATTCCACCGGCCACAAGACGCCAGGTCATGGCGAATGCTCGTCACAAGTGCCAACGCCCGGGGTGCAACCACACGCGCTATCTGGAAGTCCATCACAAAACCCCCCGGTCACAGGGCGGGACCAACGATTCAGACAACCTGATCTGCCTCTGCAGTGCCTGCCACAGGCTGGTGCACGAAAAAAACCCAGCGGTCTCCTGGGTAAAATCGCCGCCAGCAGTCTACCAATGGCGGTCCGGGGGGATCGCCAACGCAAGACACAACCGAGTCCTTGCCTTCCACTCGCGTACTGGGTTAGGGTCGACCGACAGACGACTGGCCAGCCAGCACTGTTTTTACGTTCAAGGGGGGCTCGGGTGATCGCTTGGAGTATTGCGGCAGCTATCGGCTTGATTGCCCTGGGGGTCGTTATCTACAACCGGTTGATTGCCCTGAGTCAGCGCGGCGAAAACGCCTTCAGTGATATCGACGTCCAGTTGAAACGGCGCTGGGATCTGGTTCCGGCCCTGATTGAGACTGTGCGCGGCTACGCCGGACATGAGCACGAGGTGCTGGCCGAAGTGGTGGCCGCCCGTGGACAGGCCATGGCCGCTGAGGGTGAGCAGTCGGGGGCGTTTGGCCGGGGCGAACGGGAAACCGGTTTGGCGTTGGCCTTGCGCGATGTCTTTGTGCTGGTCGAAGACTATCCCGCCCTGAAGGCCGACCGCAATTTTCTGGCGCTCCACCAAAGCCTGGTAACTATCGAAGACGACTTGCAGCATGAGCGCCGCTACTACAACGCCGTGATCCGCGATTTCAATACCTTGCGCCAGAGTTTTCCCGCCAACCTCGTTGGTGCGGCGGCGGGTCTGGCTCCCGGTGAGTTTTTTCAAATCAAGTCTGAGCAGCGCGCGGTGCCGGTGGCCGATCTGGCGGCGTCAGACTTCAGGCCGGGGGAGTAGAGTATGTCCTGTCGGTTCCGGTCGGCCGCCCTGTTCTGGCTGGGCGCCATGGTCCTCGCGGCCACGGCCCAGGCTGCCGATGGCGGTTGGTCCATCGCCCGCAATGACGTTGTGCTGACGATCGAGGACAATGGCAGTGTTCTGGTCGAGGAAGCCATTGTAGCGGACTTTCGCGTGCCCAAACACGGTATCGTGCGCGTGATCCCCATCCGGTACGAGGCTGGTTGGCATCAGTACAACTTGGGCTTCAAGCTGCTGGGCGTGACCGACAACAACGGCAAGGACCACAAGGTGCGCGTGCGTTCGAAGGGCAATTCCGTGCGCATCCGGATCGGGCGGGCCGACGTCACCAGGGGAGGCCGGCAGGTCTACCGCCTGCGCTACCGGGTGAAACGGGCCCTGTTGTGGTCCGACGATCGGGTCGTGCTGCGCTGGAATGCCATCGGGCACGAGTGGGAAGTGCCGACCGGCGGTGCCTCGATCCGGATTGTCCTGCCCGACGGTGTGGCGGCCGCAGCGGTGAGTCATGACGCCTGGACCGGGACCTGGGGCGCACGCGGGCGCGATTTTAGCGCCGAGCAGGCGGCGGATGGGACGATTGTCTATCGGACGGGCGCTCTGCGGCCCTACGAAGGCGTGACCATGGAAGTGAGCCTGCCGGCTGGGGCGATCGCGCAGCCGACCCTGGCCGCCAGACTGGGTTCGTGGCTGCTGGACAATCTGGTCTACGCTCTGTGGCTGGTGACGCTGGTCGCGTGTTTCGCTATCTGGTATCGGCGCGGCCGCGACCTGCCGGGACTGGGTTCGATCGCTGTGCAGTACGAGCCGCCGGCCGGATTGACCCCTGCCGAGGCCGGTACGCTGATCGACGAGAAGGTGGACAAGCGTGACTTGTCGGCCACGCTCATCGATCTGGCTGTGCGCGGATTTCTGACCATCGAACAGCACAAGAGCCCGTGGCGGATCTTCGGCGATGACTACACCTTCCACAAGCTGGAGACCCGGGAACACAAGCGGCGACACGAGAAGCTGCTGCTGCGGAAGATATTCGCCCGCGGTGATATCGCTCGGTCGGACGAGTTGACCGATTTTCATTCCGTCTTGCCTGCGGTCCGCAAGGCCCTGTACGACGGACTCAATCGGGACGGATACTTCGACGGAAATCCGGATCAGGTGCGCGGGCGGTTTTTCAGCCTGGCGGTCCTGATCGTGATTGGTGTCTACTGCGTTGCGGCTCTGGTTCAATTCCTGTTTCTGGACCGCGTCTTCCTGCTGCCGCTATTGATTTCGATGGCGTTGTCCCTGGGCACTGTCGGTGTGGCCAGCCGGGTCATGCCACGCAAGACCGCCAAAGGCCGCCGGGCCTGGGAGCGGATTGCCGGGCTGGAAGAGTACATCAGGCGGGCCGAAGTGGATGCGATCAACGCCGCAGACAGGCGTGGCGTATTCGAACGGCTGCTGCCCTATGCGATCGTCTTTGGCCTGGCCGAGCGCTGGGGCAAGGCCTTCGACGGGATCTATGACGCGCCGCCCCGGTGGTATCAGGGCGAGGGCAGTGACCCCTCGTCCACGACCTGGCTTGTCGCGTCCCTGAACAGCAGCTCGGCCCGGATGGAGAGCAACCTGTTCAGCGCACCGCGCAGCAGTGGCGGCTATGGTGGTGGATCCGGCGGTGGTTGGAGTGGTGGTGGTTTTTCCGGGGGCGGCTCCAGTGGTGGTGGTTTTGGCGGTGGTGGCGGTTCAAGCTGGTAAGGTGTACTTGAAAGGCATTCCGATCAATACGATATCCGGCATCAACGCCCTATCCGGCCTGGGCATAATAGTCTTGGTCGCCCTGGCCTCGGCCGGAGCCCTGGCCCTGCTCGTCCACCGCAGCTTCGGCGCTCCCCGCGTGACCGAGTCCGTCGATCCCGGTCAGCGCGGCCTGAAGTTCCGTCAGGCGTGGATTCCCGGCCCCGGCGGCAAGCGGCTTTTCGCCTGGCTGCTGCCGGCGGAGCAGGCCACCGGCACGATGGTGATGATCCACGGCTGGGGCGGCAACGCCGAGTTCATGCTGCCCCTGGCCGAGCCGTTCCAGGCTGCGGGGATGAATGTCCTGCTCATCGACGCCCGCAACCACGGCCGCAGTGATGGCGGTGGGCATTCCTCGCTGCCCCGTTTTGCCGCCGACGTGGGCTGCGCGGTTGACTGGGTACGCGAGCAGACTGAATTTGCCGGGCCGGTCGCCTTGTTCGGCCACTCGCTGGGCGCGGGCGCGGTGCTGCTGGCGGCTGCGGACCGGGGAGACATCGACGCGGTCATCAGTCTGGCTTCGTTCGCCCATCCGGCCGCCATGATGCGGCGCTTCATGTCCCGGCGCCGCCTGCCGACAATATTGGTGCCGGCGATCCTGCGCTATGTGGAGTGGCTGATCGGTCGCCGCTTTGCCGACATCGCTCCGATCAATACGGTTTGCCGGCTGACCTGTCCGGTGCTGCTGGTGCATGGTTCGGACGACCGCACGGTGCCCGAGGCCGACCTGGCAGCCATGCGCGAGAAGTGCGCAGGCCACCCACCGGAGTTTCTGCTCATTCCGGGCGCGGGGCACACTTCGGTCAGCAGATTCCTGACCCACCAGGAGGATTTCCTCGCCTTTTTGCGCGGAGCCGGACTGGACCTGCGGGCCGCAACCGGGAGAACGACGTGAGCAGACTGCCTTGGATAGTGATCATCCTGCTGATCCTGGCCGGCTGCGGCGGCAGTGATGTCGAAAGTCCGCCACCCGCGCCGCCCGGCGAATACACCGCCTTCGTCAATCCGGAGTTGGTGCCGATCCAGGGCTACACCGCCGATATCATGGAACCCTTTTTCAGCCGCGACGGCCGCTACCTTTTCTTCAACAACATGGGCATCGGCGACAAGGATATCTACTACGCCACCTATGACAGCCAGACCGATGTCTTCACTTTCGCCGATACGCTCACGGTGCTGAATTCGCCGGCCGTTGAAGGGGTGCCGACCCTGGACGATAACAACCGTCTCTACTACATCTCGACCTTCAACTACCCGCCGGGGGGCGCCGGCATATTCGACACGATCTACGTGGGCGATTTCGATCCGGGCAATCCGCAGTTGGTGACCAATCTGGCAGTGGTGCCGAATCTGGCGGAGAATATCTTCGGCCACCTGAATTTCGACACCGAGATCAGCCCGGATGGGCGGACTCTGTATTTCGTCGACGGTGTCTTCAGCGGGGCGGCCTTTCCGGATGCCTCGAACTTTGTCTACGCCGTCGACAGCGGCAGCGGCTTCGTCCGCCAGGCCGATAGCGCCGCGGTCTTCAGCACCCTCAACACGACTGATCTGGAGTATGCGGCCTGTATTTCACAGGATGGCCTGGAGTTTTTCTACACGCGCCTGGTGTTGGCGACACAGGAGACAGAGATGTGGCGGGCGACCCGCCCTGCCATTTCGGCACCATTTGGCGTGCCGCGACAGGTAGCCGGCATCAGCGGGTTTGTCGAAGCGCCGACCCTGTCGCCGGATGAGAAGCAGCTCTACTATCACCGGCGCAATCCGGTGACAAATGTCTTCGAGCTGTACCGGGTGACGCGGCCGTAGGCTGAGGGCGCCAGGCACGGCTCGGCCAATCGCTCAAGAACAGGGCGGGAATTGCCGATTGAAAAAGGATATCGCGGAGAGTGACATATTTCACAAGGAGATATTCATGCGAGGATTGAGCCAACCCCGGAGCTACCTGCTCACTGTACTGCTCGTATATTTCTGCGGCCATGCCGCCGCGCAACCGGCGCCCTGTCTCGACTATGACACCGCGTCTCCCCACTATGTGCGGACCATAGCGACCGACGGGTCCGACGAGGAAATGCAGATCGTCGGCAACCTTGCCTACGCGGCTGCCGGCGCTGACGGCTTTCTCGTCTGGGATGTGACCGATCCGGAACGGCCCGCCCTTTTGAGTTCACTGCACACCGGCACCAATCTGTCGTCCGTGTGGGTTTCCGGCAACTACGCCTATGTCGGCGAGTGGTGGCCGGGGATTCTCGTGATAGATATTTCCGACCCGCTGGCGCCGACGGTTGTCGGGTCGGTGGCCACCCCTGGTCACGCTGCGGATGTCTCCGGCGCCGGGGATCTGCTCTGTGTCGCGGACGGATACGGTTTGGCCACCGTGGATATTGCCGTGCCCGGCGATCCTCGCTTGCTGGGCTACGCGGGACCTGTGCCGACGTGCACCGACGTCGCTGTTGTCGGTGATGTCGCCTATTTGGCCACCTACCTGGGAATCGAGTCCTACGATGTTTCCGACCCGGCCAGTCCGACCCTGTTGACGAGGCTCGAGGGCCTGGGCCAGGTGCTGAGCATCAAGGTTCGCGACGGTCTGGCCTATTTGCCCGCTCTCGCCGACAGCTGGGACATCAACTGCGGCGTTTGTCCACGCTTCAGCATTGTCGATGTTTCCGATCCGACCGACCTGGCCCTGGTCGGTTTGACGTACTTCGAAGAGACGGCAAGGGATCTGGTGATCGAGGGCCGGTACGCGTATCTGCCATCGCTCAGTCACGGGTTGGTGATGATCGACATCGCCGACCCGACCGAGCCTGTGGTCATCGGATACGGCCGTTTCAGCGGTCCGCGCCACGGTTTCACCGGTATCGTCATCAAGGACCAGACGGCGATTGTCAGCGGCGGTGACGCAGGACTGGAAATCTACGATCTTCGTGGACCCGTGTTGACGGACGTCCTGCGGATCCCGGGCACGACGCTCGATTTCGTGGTGCGGGACGGTGTGGCCTACGTCGGGGCCGGCTACAATGATCCGACCAACTGGGAACTGCGGACAGGATTGCAGACGGTCGATGTCAGCAACCCGGCCGACCTTCGCCTTTTGGGTTCGCTTTCGTTCAGTGAAGTGACCCATTTCGCGGCGATGGCGTGGCCGTATGTGTATATGCGGGATGGTGTCAGCAAGAGCCTGTTCGTCGTCGACGTCAGCGATCCCGCGGTGCCGGTCGAGGTCAACCACCTGGTGTTGCCGGCGGTTGCCCGGGGCGTCGCGGTCCAGGGCGAGTTCATGGTCGTGGGCACGGATTCGACGGTGGTCCTGGTCTATGACATCAGCCAGGGCTGGGACCCGGTGCTGGCGGCGAGCGTGGCTACGCCGTACCCGGCCCGGGGAATCAACCTTGCCGAGGACCGCATCTACGTCAGCTCATTCCAGAATGGCCTGATGGTTCTGGACTGGAGCGACCCCAGGCAACCGTCGGTCGCCGGAATCCTGGCGATCCCGGATCTGACGGGAACCGCGGCCGTACACCAGGCGCTGATCTACGCGAATCGTGGCTTCGGAAAGCCGCTGGAGGTGGTTGACGCCACCGACCCGGCCGGGATGCGGGTGGTCGGCCAGTTGGATGACGGCGGCTTCGGCGGGGATCTGGGCCTGATGGCGATCAGGGGGGACCTGGGGTATCTGGGCAGTCGGGACGGTGGCGTCCTGACGGTTGACCTGAGCGACCCGCGGGCACCGCGCGTGTTCGGTCAGCTACTCATACCGGATGTGTATCGTATCGATCCGACGGACGATGGGCTCTTTGTCTTGTCCTGGAGCAGGGATCTGTACATCGGAACCCTGTCTGCGGTACCTCTCGCTTGCGGCAGCATTTCAGCGGTTCGTCTGCCGGCACCGCCGGTTTCGGCGCTGAACCTGGGCCAGAATCGCCCGAATCCCTTCAATCCGAGGACAGAGATCGCCTTCTCCGTGTCTGGTGAGCAGCCGGTCACGCTGGCGGTCTATGATCTGCAGGGCCGGTTGGTCCGAACGTTGCTGGACGGAGAGGTCCTGCCGGCCCGCGAACACACGGTTATCTGGGACGGCACGAACCGCGCCGGCCGGCCGGTCGGCGCAGGTGTCTACCTGTATCGGTTGACGGCAGGGCCGCAGGTCGAAACCAGGCGCATGATCCTGATCAAGTAGACGGTGTTCGTCTCTCCGCCCGTGTCGTGCGGACTAGCGATTCACCGAGAACCAGATCCCCTGCAGGCAGATGTCATCGCCGCCCGGGTCCTCGTTGTAGAGAATGCGCCCCGTCGCGAACGGCAGCGTCGCCACACCGGCAAAGACGTAGCCGTCGCCACGTGGCATGTCGGCCGTGAATATCTGCAGCAGGTTGTCGTTGTCATCGTACACCTCGAGCCACTCGCCGTTGCGGCTGTCGTTGTCGCCCACATTGACGCCGATACCCGTTACGGTCACCCCGGCATCGGTGCGGGTGATCCTGATTTCGAAGTCATCATCGCTGAAATTATCGACATCGCCGACGCTCAACAAGGGGAACCGGCTGGAGTTGAACTCGGTGTCATTGAAGACAAAGTTCGAACCGGATTGCTGCCGGCAAGCCAGCTCAAAGTCGAACGGCAGCGGCGGGTCGAGATTGGCGCCGTGGAATTCCAGCACCGCCGGCAGGTTCTGGTTGTTGTACAGCTCGTACCCGTTCAGGTTTTCTGCCCGGGCCAGGTCGCTCTTGTTGGGGAAGAACGTATAGACGCTGCTCTGGGCCGGGGCGTTGACCACTGCGCGCCATGAGTTCTCGGTTGTGAAGTATCCGGTGTGCCCCTCGCTGCACTCGGTGACCAGGTAGTCCGTGGTCTCGGCGACCGTTGCCAGGCAGTTGTCTCCCAGATTGCGCAGCGTGTAGGCAATGGGCATGGCCGTGGTCAGGTCCGCGTCGGAGGCGAAGTAGTCGCCCAGATTGCCGGAGCGCAGCAGGGCCAGCACATGGCTCGCGTTGCCGCCGACCGCCACCACGTTGATCCGCGAGTTGCGCAGCACCGACAGGTACTGATCCGATACGCTGCCGCTGCCGCCACCGGTGGCCGCCTGGTAGCTGACATCCAGGGCGCGCTGCATGCTGTCGCGGGAGGAGGTCGAGGTCATCGTCAGCATCAGCAGGCGCCCGTAGACGACCTGGGACACATACACCGGCGGCGAGTCCGGACCCAGGCGGCCCATGGCGACCTGTTCCTGCAGCAGTTCCGGGGTCAAGTCTTCGCTGAAGAACCCGTCCGGCGTTTGTGGCTGCACCACCGAGACGGTGAACATCCGCTGCTTGAAGAAGGCGGCGATCGTGTTCTCGGTGATGGTCCGGTTCTGGTCGAGTTGGGCGTGGGCCGAGAAGCCCATGTACTTGGCTGACAGGCCCAGTTTCAGGGCGGCCTGGGCCAGGGTGTGGGCCGTCGTCTTTTCATAGAAGATGGCACTGCCGGCTTGATGTCCGGACTGCTCCGCCTGATCGATCAGGCGTCCGACGGCGGCCTTCACACTGGCGAGATCCGGGTCCGCGACCTGCTGCGAGTTCTCGGCGAAGAGCAGGTCGATGCTCACGGTCAGAGGGGCGCGCTGCCGGATCGGCAGTTCTTCCATGGCGCCGATCCCGCCGAGATAGGTGTGGCCCTGGATCAGCGCGCCCGGCCACATGATGTCGCCGCCGGCATTGAAGGTCACGATTTGTTCGGGCGTGTCGGTGATCGAGCAGTGAGTTTCGGCGCAGATGTAGGGATTGCCGTCTTCCCAGGAGTAGCACGTGTCGGGCGGGGACACCGGCCCGTCACTGGGTGCGGCCGGGGGCGAGTACAGATCCCACGGCGGCAGGGATTTCAGGTAGTCGGCAACGTCCGGCGTGGTCGGCGGCGCCACCGGGTCGTCACCGCAGCCGATGGTGGTCAGGATCGCAGCCAGGACGAGGCTGCCGATCAACACAGAGGATCGACGGCAATTCATGGTTTTCCCCCAAAGGTCGCGGAGAGGATCAGATGCTGTTGTCCTGGGTGCTCTCGGTCCGGCGTCCCCGGTCTCGCCAAGCCAATTCTGTTATTATGATAACATATAATCACTAACTGAGGGTCTGATTTATCGGGCTTTCCGGCCCCAGCCGACAGCGCACCGACGAAGCAGAATGAACTGGTCGCTCAGGTATTCCTCACCCCAGCAACTCGACCCTGAACCGCCGCGTGACCTTCTCCTGCAGTTCGCGGATGACGCCGAACGCGTCCTTCAGGTGCCGCCGTTCCAGCGAGGTCAGCCCCTGCAGCCGGATCCGGTTGTTCGGCTGCCCACCGACTTTCAGTACTTCCAACTGCTCCCGCAGCCGCAGTTGCAGCAGGTAGCGGTAGGTCTCGATCACGATTTCGCCCAGGTCCTCCTCGATCAATCCGGCCGCCATGGCCGCCTCGTACCGGTTGCGCGTCGGCCGCAGCCGGGTGCCGGCCTGGATGCCGAAAACCCGTCCCGCCGCCACGATGGGCGCGATGCCGCCGGTCTTCAGATCGACCATGCCGTCCTCGGCCTGGATGCGGCGAAACAGATTAAGCGGCGGCTTGAAGCCCAGTCCCTGGCGGGCCATGTGCGCCATGAAGATCTGCTGTTCGGCCGCGCCCGTGATGACCTGTTCCATGGGTTCGACGGACAGGTTGCCGGCCGCGGCGCGGAAGTCGAAGAAGATGCCCACCATCATCAGGCTTTCGGGCGTGGGCGTGCGCACCCAGCCGGCCATCAGGTCCAGCCACTCGGCCAGGGGTTTGCACCAGTTGGTGGCCATGTACCCGCCGGGGCAGGGCGGGAAGCCGGCGGTCAGCAGGTGGCCGACGACGACCTCGGCCAGACGGGCGAAGTACTCGGCATACCCGGTGCCCGCCTCGGCATAGACCAGGGCGTTGTCCTGGTCGGTGATCAGGGCCTGTTCCATGCGGCCTTCCGAGCCGAAGACCAGCCAGGTGTAGGGGCACGGCGCCGGACCGATCTCCTGTTCGGCCAGGCGCAGCAGGCGGCGCATCAAGGTGTCGTTAACGCTGGCGAAGATGCGCCCGACCTGGGCCACCTTCAGGCCGCCGTTGAACAGGCGCTCGACCATGGCGGCGGCATCCTGGCTGTAGTGATCCAGGGTGGATGGGTCTTCAAGCTGTTCGAGTTGGCGGGTCAGATACAGCGGATTGCGGGTCTGGTGCCGCAGCAGATCCGTGGCCGAAACCAGGCCGACAATATCGCCGTTATCGCC
>JAJRWA010000220.1 GCA_024277025.1 Candidatus Krumholzibacteriota bacterium
GCATTCCGGTGCGCTACCACCACCACGAGGTCGGGGCGCAGGGGCAGCAGGAGATCGAGGGCTGGTTCGCCGACCTGCCGACCACCGGTGACCACGCGGTGCTGACCAAGTACATCCTGTTCAACCTGGCCGAACAGCACGGGCTGAAGGTGACGTTCATGCCCAAGCCGCTCTACGACAACGCGGGCAGCGGCTGGCATCTGCACCAGTTCCTGACCAAGGGCGGCCGCAATATCTTCAACGACGGCGACGGCTACGCGCACCTGTCCGAGACGGCCCTGCACTACATCGGCGGTATCCTGACCCACGCCGACGCCCTGTGCGCGTTCACCAACCCCAGCACCAACAGTTTCAAGCGTCTGGTGCCCGGCTTCGAGGCGCCGACGGTGCGCACGTTCGGCCGCAGCAACCGCGGCGCGGCCATCCGCATCCCCAGCTACGTGACCGACCCGGAGCTGCGCCGCATCGAGTATCGCCCGCCCGACCTGACCTGCAATCCGTACCTGTGCGCCTCCGCGGTGCTGATGGCCGGGCTGGACGGGATCATCAACCGCATCGATCCGGTCAAGGCCGGTTTCGCGCCCGAGGACGCACCCTCGGACACCAGTCGGCACGAGGACTTCCTGCCGCGGTCCCTGGCCGACGCCCTGGATGCCCTGGAGAACAGCCACCAGTTCCTGCTGCGCGGCGATGTGTTCCCGGAGACCCTGATCCGGCGCTGGCTGGAGATCAAACACGACGAGATCAGCGCCATCAACACGCGGCCGCATCCGTACGAGTTCACGATGTACTTCGATTTCTAGCCCGGATGGGCTAGGATGCCTCCGGACTGGCCACTCAACCGGGAGCAAGCGTGGATAAACTCTTCAAAGGCGTCCTCAGGTTTCAGCAGGAGGACTTCGAGACCCAGCGCGAACTTTTTTCGCAGCTCGGCCGTGAGCAGCGTCCTCATACGCTGTTTATTGGCTGTTCCGACTCCCGCGTGGTGCCGACCCTGATCACGCGCACCAATCCGGGCGAGCTTTTTCTGGTGCGCAATGTCGCCAACATCGTGCCCCCGTACGAGAGCCGCGCCAGTGATGCGTCGACCGCCGCGGCCATCGAGTACGCGGTGCTGGCCCTTGATGTGGACGCCATCGTTGTCTGCGGCCATTCCAATTGCGGGGGCTGTGCGGCGCTGTATCTGGAGCCGGAGAAAATCCGTCACCTGCCCCACACCAGGCAGTGGCTGGAGTTCAGCCGCGAGGTGCCGCAGCGGGTGGCCAAGCTGCTGCGCAGCGATGATCCCCGGGAGCGGGAGTGGCTGACCGAGCAGATCAACATCCTGGTGCAGATCGGCAACCTGCTGACCTATCCCTACCTTGCCGAGAAGGTCAAGGCGGGCGAGCTGCAGATCCTGGGCTGGTACTACGTCATCGAGACTGGTGACGTCCTGCACTTCAACGATACCACCGGACACTTCGAGAAGGTGACCTGATGCTGGAACGGGAACTGCAAACCCACGGCCGCACGGATTTCGTCGACGCCACCGGGCTTGTGTCCGCGGCGGTGGCCGAGCTGGGGCTCACCGACGGCGCGGTCCTGGTCTTCAACCCGCATACTACTGCGGCGGTGACCATCAACGAAGGTGCCGATCCGGATGTGGTGCGGGACCTGACCGTCGCCCTGGACCGGATCGTGCCCTGGCAGGACGGCTACCACCACGCCGAGGGCAACGCGGCGGCCCATATCAAGGCCACCATGTGCGGCAGTTCGGTGGCGGTTATCGTGCAGGGCGGGCGGCTGCAGCTGGGGACGTGGCAGAAGATCTGGTTTTGTGAGTTTGACGGGCCGCGACGGCGCCGCCTGTGGGTGCAGCCGCTGGCCAGCGCGGCGGACGCACTTCCCTGATCATGTCCAGGGTCGTCTTGGCGGTGATCGTGTAGCGGCCGGGCGCCATGGTGGTGTCGGTCGCCGCGAATGAGGCGGGGGCCAGGCTCACGGTGCCGCGGAAGCCGGCCACGCGGGCCAGACTGTCCAGTTCGGCGACGGCAAACCCGTAGGGCCAGGCCAGCCACATTGGCGGCTGCGTCAGTTCGGCCGCCAGATCGTAACGGCTGTCCAGCAGGTCGGCGACGACCGGGGCCCAGGTGCCGGTCAGCGCGGCATCGGCGTCGTCGGTCACGGGAATCGCCGGCACTTGCCGACGGTACCGCACCAGATCATTCAGATTGCGACTGCGCATCTCGGTGGACATCAGGTCGGGGTTCCAGAAGACCGGTTCCAGCCCGCGCGGCGTCCTGACCTTGAAGTGCATGTCCCGGGTGTGGCTGCCGACAATGATGTTGCCCGAGGCGGACATCTCTCGCAACTGTTCCCAGCTGCACACATCCAGATCACTCCAGCGCGAAGCCACGTGACCGGTGGGCACGAACAAGTGGGCGCGCAGGCCATACTTGCGCAACAGCGGCCAAGCCTGTTCATAGACGCTCTCGTCGGCGTCATCGATGGTCAGGACCACGGCATTGTCCGGCAGGGGCTGGCGGGCCGCCACCAGGTCGGCGACCTCGTCGAGGGTCATGACCTGGATGTCGTTGTCCCGAAAATAGCGCAGGTGTTTTTCGAATTCGCCGGCCGGGGTGGTCCAGAATTCGCGCGGGCCCAGGGCCGGCATGCCGAACAGCACCGAGCCCAGGACCTTGGCCAGATAGCCGGCGTCGAAGCCGGCCCGGAAGTAGTGGTAGGCCAGCACCGGCACACCGGAAGTGAAGCCCGGCGTCGCGTGTTTGGCCAGTTCGGGCGGGTCCAGGCTGTACACGGTGCCGAGCTCATCGGTCCCCGCCTGGTCGTCGCCACCGCAGCCGCCAACGCCGAGCGCCGCAATCCCCGACAGGAGGAGCAGGCTGATGACGGCAACTTTGGGCAAACGATTGCGCATCCGGTACTCCCTAGAAGAAGGCCCGGGCCGAGAGGCTCAGGAAGGTTCGGTTGAAGCCGCTGGCACTGCTGAACGAGCTGCGGGAGTGTCCACCTTCCAAGGCGACCAGCCAGTCCGGCCGCAGGCGCCAGCCCACGCGCAGGCTGGCTCCGCCGACGGTGACCGCGTCGGCACCGGTCTCTTTTTCGAGGCCCAGGCTGCCGTTCAGGCGCCAGGTCCAGTGGGTGCTGCGGGTCTTCACCGTGGCTTCGAGGCTGCCGTTGCGCACCCAGTCGGGCGCCCAGTAGCCGCCGGGGTAGGGAATGGAGAAGTCCATGTAGGTCAGTACCGGTCCGGCCTGGACTTCCCACTTGCCTTCCCGCTTCCAGATCACCCGCGCGCTGCCCCGCCGTTTGTCGTTGCCGTCACTGTACGTGGCCAGGTTGCCCGCCACGCTGGCGCTGAACCGGCGGCTCAGGCGAAAGTCGGCTGAGGCGTTGGCTTGTTCGTAGTGCAGCTGGTTGTTGAGGGCAAAGAAAGTTTCGACCGGGGCCGAGGTTGCACCGGCATCCAGGCGCAGGCGCGGCGTGGCGATCCAGGTCAACCAAAAATCGCCGCCCGGCGTGGTCCAGTCCAGATTGTCCGTGCCGCCAAAAAGGGGGCTCGAAGTGCTGAAACGATTGAGCCAGCCGTAGGCGTGCAGGGCCCAGTTGTGGGCCAGGGCAGTCTGGAAGCCGAGCGTGAATTTCGGGTTGCTGATATCCGCGTGGCCGGGTTGGCTGTACACACCCCAACTGGGCGTGACCTGCAGCAGTTTGTTGCCCAGGATGGTGAAGGTGCCCGTGGCGCCGAAGCGCCAGATGTCCAGGTCATCCGAATCCCGGGAGGCGTCGAGCTTCAGTTCCAGGGGTGGTGTGTAGCCGTCCAGGACCACCAGCAGGAAGTCACGGCTCTCGCGCCCGGGGGCGGTGTCGGCGGGAAATTCGTTCTCGACGCCACGCAGGGTTGCCCAACCGGCCAGCAGTTCGTTGTTCCACATCCGGCTGCGGCCCAAACCGATGCGGGCGGCGCCGTCGGTGGGTTCCTCGTCCACCAACTGCTGGTACAGGGCCACGGCCTCGGGCTGATAGCCGCTCCAACTGTAGGCCATGGCCAGGCCCTTGCGCACCTCGCGGTTGGGCTGGTCCGGATGGCGGGCCAGATAGCGCCGGAAGTAGAAGATGGACTTGACGGCATCCTCACGCCACAGCTTCTGGTAGGCGATTTCCTGGGCCACCATCGGCACCAGGCGGGCGTCGTGGGCGAGGGCCTCGAGGTAGTCGGCCACGGCTTCGTGGTGGCGGTCACGACCGGCGGCCTCGCGGGCGGTCCTGACCTTGACCCAGGCCAGTTCGGTATCGATGACGCCCGTCTCGGCGATGGTCGTATCGGCCGGCGCCGGGTCCAGCTCCCCGCCGAACGCGGTCGTCGCCGCCACCAGCGCCGACAACAGTGCCAGGGCGGCCAGCCAGGGGGCTTGATCTGTGCGCAACTCTATCATGCTACTCCCGGATCGGTTTCCAGAGCGTGACCTTCTGCTTCTGGCGGTTGACGTTCAGGCCCAAGGGGGCGGTCGTGACGGTGATCACGGCCATCAGGATCCAGTAGACCAGCGGGTAGAAGACAGCCACGATGAAGTATTTCTTGAGCAGCTGGTCGTAGGCCCGGTCCAGAATGACGCCGGTGATCAACTGCACCAGACAGACCGTGGCGATCATCATGCCCCAGAAGTTGGGGATCGGGCTGGCGCCGACCGGGGGATAGCCGACGGCGTAGCTGACCAGCCAGACCAGGGTCAAAAAGACGTAGGCGTAGGCCCAGACCACCGACAGATTGGCTTCGATCAGCACGGGCAAGAAGCGCCGGTGCTTCCACTGCATCAGTTCCCGCATGTGGCGGGTCAGCACCTGGCTGAGGCCCAGGGCCCAGCGCCGCCGCTGGCGCCACAACCCTTCCAGGGACTGGGGCACGCGCATCCACATCACGGCCCGTGACTCGTAGCGCACGTCCCAGTGCTTGAGCTGCAGGCGCCAGGTCAGGTCGATGTCCTCGGTGGCCATCTCGGGGCTGTAGAGGCCCACATCGTACAGGGCGCTGCGCCGGAAGATGCCGACCACGCCGCTCATGGTCATGATGCGGCCCCAGACCCGCTGCGCCCGGCGCATCAACGAAATGATCGAGGCGAACTCGATGGCCTGCAGCTTGGACAGGAAACTTTCGCGGTTGACCACACGCGGGTTGCCGGTGACCGCGCCGCAGCGCGGGTAGCGGAAGTGGGGCACCAGCGACTGCAGGATATCCGGCGTCGGGATGGCGTCGGCGTCCATGACGAAGACCAGCTCACCGCGGCTGATGGGGATCGCGTCATTGAGGGCCATGGCCTTGCCCTCGTTGACCTTCTTGCGCAACAGGCGGACCCGGGGGTTGGCGAGGAACGGCTTGAGCTCAGCGAGGGTGTTGTCGGTGGAACAGTCGTCGATCACGATGATCTCGTAGTCGGGATAGTCGACCTTGAGCACGCCGGCCACGGTCTTGGCGATATTGGCTTCCTCGTTGAAGGCCGGGATGAGAAAACTCACGGAGGGGGTTTCGGTGGCCTCGTAGAACGCGTCCAGCAGCTTCTTGGGGCCGGACTCGCGGCGCCGGTAGAACAGGAAGGAGGTGAAGATCCACATGACGCTCGTGGTCAGCGGGTACCAGGCGAAGTAGACCAGCAGGACCATGTAGAACCGCGACGCTTCGATCTGAACGACGAGGTTGTAGAGATCCATCAGTCACCAATCCCTTCGGCCAGCGAGTAGACCTTGCGGCCCTCGCCGTCCACGTCGACCACGATGCTGGCGGCTTGCTTCAGGACGTCGAGCCCCGGACTCAGCAGTTCCCGGCCCAGATGGTCGGTGCCGAATGTTTCCGGTGGTGTGACCGGTGCTGTCTGGCGCCGATTCCGGCTGGCCAGTTTCTTGTTGTGGGCGATCCACCACAGGGTCACCAGCACGCCCAGCAACGTGATCAGGGCCAGGATGCCGATGGCGCGCACCGAAGCCAGATTGACTTGCCGCTGGCCCACGACATACCAGTAGTAGCCGAAGAGGATCCACAGGCAGATCGAGATGACGATGTGAAAGAAGTTCCGCATGGCGGATGATACCTTTCGCGCCGGAACGGCGACTGCGACCGGTGCGGGTTGACCGCGTCCGGCAAGCCGCTTAAACTATCGGATGATCGCCGGGCCGTCCGGGGACGGACGAAGAACGGCACTGGATGTTGATCTTTGGTAACCCTGTCTCCTTATTGTGTTTCGGCCGAAACGTCCGCAGTTGAAGAATTATTTCTCCCCAACGGGCAGGAGTCAAATTGAAAGCCAGGGAAATCCGCGCCAGTTTTCTGGATTTTTTCGCCCAGCGCGGCCATGAGGTCGTTGTTTCGTCCTCTCTCGTGCCCCACGACGACCCCACCCTGATGTTCACCAACGCGGGAATGAACCAGTTCAAGGGTGTTTTTCTGGGCCTGGAGAAGCGCAACTACGTGCGGGCGACCTCGGTGCAGAAGTGCATGCGGGTTTCGGGCAAGCACAACGACCTGGAAGAGGTGGGCCACGATGCGCGCCACCACACCTTCTTCGAGATGCTGGGCAACTGGTCCTTCGGCGACTACTACAAGCGCGAGTCCATCGCCTGGGGCTGGGAGTTCCTGACCGGGCAGATGAAGCTGGATGCGGAACGACTCTGGGTCTCGGTCTACAAGGACGACGACGAGAGCTTCGCCATCTGGGAAAAAGAGATCGGGGTACCGGCCGAGCGCATCGTCAGGCTGGGGGACCTGGCCCAGGGCGACGATGAGAATTTCTGGTCCATGGCCGACACGGGGCCGTGCGGTCCCTGCACCGAGATCCACTACGATCAGGGCGAGGCCATGAAGTGCGACCATCCGGACGGCTGCTTCGTCGGCGTTTGCGACTGCGACCGCTGGCTCGAGTTGTGGAACCACGTCTTCATGGAGTTCGACCGGCAGGCGGACGGCACGCTCAATCCGCTGCCCATGAAGAGTGTTGATACCGGTCTGGGCTTCGAGCGCCTGGTGGCGGTCATGCAGGGCAAGCAGAGCAACTACGAGACCGACCTGTTCGTGCCGCTCATCGACCGCATGAGCGGGATCTGCGGCCGGGCGCCCGAGGGTGCCGACCGGATCAGCATGCAGGTCATCGCCGATCACGCGCGCGCCGTGGCTTTCACGGTGGCGGACGGCGCCATTCCCAGCAGCAGCGACCGCGGCTATGTGGTGCGCCGGATTCTGCGGCGGGCCGTCCGGCACGGGCATCTGCTGGGCGTCGAGGAACCCTTCCTGTACCGGATCAGCGACCTGGTCATCACCGAGATGAGCGAGGCCTACCCGGAACTGGCCGAGCGCCGCGAACGCATCCTGGACGTGATCCGCAAGGAAGAGGAGCGCTTCCTGCGCACCCTGGCGGCGGGACTGCACGTGTACGCCGACTTCAAGGCGACGATGGCGGCCGAGGGTCGTACCCAACTGACGGGCGAAGAGGCTTTCAAGCTTCATGACACCTTCGGCTTTCCCGTTGATTTGACCGGGGTTGTGGCGGCCGAAGATGGGTACACCATCGACATGGCCGGTTTCGCGGTCTGCATGGAGGAGCAGCGCCGCCAAAGCCGTCGTGAAAACAAATTCATGGCTGGCATCACGCCCTGGCAGACGGTTTCAGCCGGGCTTGACCTGGGCGGATTTCAGGCTGAGTTCCTGGGCTACGAGCGTCTGTACGAAGAGGCGCATGTGGTGGCCGTGCGCGCGGCGGGCCAGGATGAGGATGGGCAGGAGATTGCCCACGTCCTGTGTGACAAGACGCCGTTCTACGCCGAATCCGGCGGCCAGACCGGCGATGTCGGCCAGATCGCTCATCAGGCCAGCGGGCGTTTTCTGCCGGTTCTCGATACCCAGAAGAGTGCCGAGGGACCGGTGTGCGTGGTGCACGGTACGGTGGACGAGCTGTTGGCGATGTTCAGGGCCGACGCCCTGGTGCAGCTGCAGGTCGATGCGGTGAAACGGGCCGGCGTGATGCGCAACCATACGGCGACCCATCTGCTGCATGCGGCCCTGCGCCAGGTGCTCGGCGAGCATGTGGAACAGGCCGGCAGCGTGGTCGAGGCCTCGCGCCTGCGCTTCGACTTTCGCCATGATCAGGCCCTGACCGCGGCCCAGCTGGCGGACGTGGAACGGATCGTGGCCGATGAAATCGCGGCCAACCGCGTCGTCCTGACCGAGACCGAGGTCGACCTGGACGAGGCCAGGGCCCGGGGGGCGATGGCGCTGTTCGGCGAGAAGTACGGCGATAAGGTGCGCGTGGTGCAGATCCACGGTGGCAACCTGGTCTCGCCGCGGCAGCCGGAAGACTATGGGCCGGTGTACTCGGTCGAACTGTGCGGCGGCACCCACGCCTTCCGCACCGGCGACATCGGGCCGTTCCGGATCGTCAGTGAAGGCAGTGTCTCGGCCGGTGTGCGCCGCATCGAGGCGGTGACCGGTCCCGAGGCTGCGGCCATGGCCCTGGCCGATCGTGATCAGGTCCGCGAATTGACCGGCCTGTTGCGCCACGGGGCGGGTTCGGTCGCCGAACAGACCGCCGCCATCATTGCCGAACGCGACGCCCTGCGCCAGGAACTGGCCAGGCTCCAGCAGGATGCCGCGCGGGCGTCGCTGAGCAGCGCGCTGGACACGCCGCGGGATATCGCCGGGTTGAAGGTGATTTCGGCCCACGTCGCAGCCGAGGACAAGAACGCCTTCATGCAGCTCGGTGATCATGTGCGCGACAAACTGGACAGCGAGGGCGTGGTCGTACTGACGGCTGATCTGGACGGCAAGTCGACCCTGTTGGTGACCATCACGCCGGATCTGGTCAAAGGCAAGAAACTGCACGCCGGCAACCTGGCCAAGGCCATTGCGGCGGCCGGCGGCGGGCGCGGCGGTGGCCGGCCGAACATGGCCCAGGCCGGCATGCCGGACGCGGCGGGTCTCGAGCAGGCCCTGGCCGCCGTTGACGCCATCATTGCCGAGCAGTTGGCGAGCTAGAATCGGCCGGGCCACAGACTCACAGCATCATTATCAGGGGTGACAGGTACCGTAAGGTGAATAATTATACACGGAACCACACTGCAGGACAACCGTCGATGCGAGGCGGCCCGATGGTGGGAGCCGGTCCGGCCTAGGGTAGCTGCCGCCGGTGATTGCCGTCGTTTCGCCAGTA
>JAJRWA010000221.1 GCA_024277025.1 Candidatus Krumholzibacteriota bacterium
GTGACCAGATGCACAAAAGAGGTCTCCGCCCGGAAGGCCGGATCAGCAGCCGACTGCAGCAGGCGGCCTCCGGCCGGATCCAGATCGTAATGGCTGCCGCTCACTTCCGGCGCAATCTGCGGCGCCCGAGCCGTGAAGCGTCCCACCTGGAAGGTTTCTCCCGACCCGTCGACGGCGTAGGAACGCAGGTTGCCGCCAAACAGGCTGACCCACAGGTCGGTGCCCGCCCGGTTCCAGTTCGGGAAAACGGCGCCCTCGGTCGTCACCTGCCACTTGCGGGCACCACCGGCGGCCGCGACCACGAAGACATCCCAGCCGGATGCCGACTGGGCGAAATAGGCCACCCAGCGACCATCCGGCGAGAAGACCCCACCGGCCACCGTCCGGTCATCGGCAGCCACAAACGGCGTGGCCTCTCCGTCCGCATCGTCCAGGGCAAGGCGCTGAATACCGAATTTGCCGTCTTCCCGCTCGTAGTCCAACAGAAGCACCGGGTCCGTCGGGCTGACCGAGGTCGGCGACACGTCCCGGGAGGCCTCCAGCAGAATTGTCGCCCCACCCCGACCGGCCACGGGCTGTTGCATCACCCGGAAGGTGCCGGCATCGGCCGACCGGTAGAAGACGGATTCTCCGTCCGCCGACCAGACGGCGTTGCTCTCGTCACCGGGCGCAAAAGTGAACCGGGTCCGCAGGCCGGTTGTCAGGTCCACCAGCCACAGATCGGTGCCCTCCCGGGACGCATCGCGGACCTCGACCACCGCCTGCCTGCCATCCGGCGCGATCACCGGATGGTAGAGCTGACCGGGCTCGCCCAGCGGCTCGACCTTGCCGGTCGCGATGTCCGTCCACAGCAGCATCCGACTGCCGCCGTTGCCCGACCCTGTCTGGTAGACCAGCATCCCGTCGGGTGATGCCGAAAAGACCCCTATGGCCGCTCCCTCCAGGGACAGGATATTCTCCACCAAGGGGATGCCGCCGGCGGTGACTTCGGCCTGGTCCACGGCAAAGGCCGTCGCCATCAGGACATTTTCGCGCACCGTCAACAGGTAGCCGTCAGTGTAGTCCGCCTGCACCTGGGAGCGGGAAACCAGCCGGGGCGCCATCGTTGTATCGAGCGCCGCCAGAAAGACATCATTGATGCGATCACTGGTTGTCGGTCGGCCAATGAAGACATAGCGCTCACCGTCAGGCAGAAAGCGCGGATGGCGGTAGGAATTGTACTCCGGGTCCACCTCGTTCAACCGCACCGGTTCCCCACCGATATCGGGCACGCGATAGATCGCGGAGCTCGCCGAAGGGGCAAAGACAATATCACCACGGGCGTTCCAGGAGCCTCCCTTGCCATTCTCGGCGGCGCACAGGGTCACCGGCGGCCCACCGGCGGCCGCCACCTTCTTCAGCTTGTTCTGGTCCGGCACGAAGAAGCCGATGAACCGGCTGTCCGGTGACCAGAACGGGTAGGCCGCGCCGGCGGTGCCGAACATGGACAGCGACTCGCCCTGGTCCAGATGGCGCAGGTAAAGCAGCGTCTGTCCCTCTTCGTCCACCGCGGTGAAGGCGACCATCGTCCCATCGGGCGAGACCACCGCCGGTCCGGGCGCCGCGCTGGCCAACTGGTACTGATGATGAGCCGGGGGCGGCAGCATGGCGTGCAGCACGGGCGCGGGCTGCGGCCGGGACAAGACCTGCCAGCCCAACAGGCCGCCGATGATCAGGCTCGCCACAGCCACGACGGCCAGCAACCCCACCGGCCTGGCCGCCGGACCGCGCTGTTCCGGCGCGGCGGTCATCCCCAGCCGCGAAAAACTCAGGTTCGAACCGCTGGCCCCGCCGTCCTGCAGAAAGATGCGCGCTTCGCCGATGTCCCGCAGCCGCTGCCGGGGGTTGCGTTCGAGGCAGCGTTCGATCAGGCGGCACAGTTCCGGCGCCTCGGCCACCGGCAGCGCGTCCCAGTCGGGCTCGGCCCGCAGCACCGCGGCCAGAGTGTCACTGATCGTCTCGCCCTGGAACAGGGGCTTGCCCGTCAGCATCTCGAACAGGATCACACCGAAGGACCAGATGTCCGTCCGGCGATCGACGCCCACGCCGCGGGCCTGCTCAGGGCTCATGTAGGCCGCCGTGCCGAGGATCGCCCCCACCTGGGTCATCGCCGCGGTCATTGTCGGCGAGGTGGCCGAATCCTGCTGACTGGCCTCGTCCCCGAACCAGGCCTGGGCCAGACCGAAATCCAGGATCTTCACTTCCCCCTCGGCCGTCTCCATGATGTTCGCCGGCTTGAGATCCCGGTGCACGATACCGTTTTCGTGGGCCGCCTCCAGGCCGGCGGCGATCTGGCGGGCGATGTTCAGAGCCTCGGCCACCAGCACCGGCCCCTGCTTCATGCGCACCGTCAGTTCCACACCCTCGATCAGCTCCATGATCAGGAACCGGACGCCGTCCAGTTCCTCAAATCCGTACACCGAAGCGACATTGTGGTGCTGCAGGCTGGCCAGGGCCCGGGCCTCGCGCTGGAAGCGGACCTCGCGTTCCGGGTCACCGCTCAACTCGGCCGGCAGAATCTTCAGAGCCACATCCCGGCCCAGCTTGGTGTCGCGGGCGCGAAAGACCTCGCCCATACCGCCCTTACCGATCTGGTCCTTAATTTCGTAGTGCAGCAGTGACTTGCCGAGCATTGAATGACTCTCTTTTGGGAATGGGCGAGTAATTTAGTAGGTTTTATCCTACACGAAGACAGTCCATCCCGCCAAGGCGGGGCCGGATCCAGGCTCATCTGAACTGCGCGGCACCGATCTTTCCGGCTGGCCAGGTTGCGCCGGAGCCGCCATAATAGCCGTCCGGTCACACGGCATGCGGTTTGGCGTGGCCGAGGCCTTACCCGAACCGTGCGTCCCGCAGAAAAGAGTCCCTGCATGAGAATCCGCGTGTTGATCGTCGTGATCCTGATCCTGGCTGGCCAGGCAGCCGCCCAGGTCGACTCGACCTTCGTCGTGCCCAAGGATGAGACTCTGCCTTTGGACGAACTCTCGCTGCTGTTGGATCCGTTCACCAAGGAAGACCTGGCCCGCGAGGTTGTGCTGTGGCAGGGACTGTTGCAGGCCAAGCTGCGCACGATCAGCGAGGTCCAGATCACCATGAAGTATCTGAACCAGGACATTCAGGTATTTGAGGACGTACAGAGAGGGTTGGCGGCGTTCCTGGCCGCCTCCGGGACTGTGAACACGGGCCGGGCCGCAGCCCTCGGTGACACGACCCAGGCGAAAGCCGACGTGCTGCGGGAACTCGACCAGGAGCTGCTCGAAGCGCGTTTTCGGCTGAGTGCCGCGGTCAACGAGGCTATTTCCCGCGAGGCCAAGGCCTATCAGGTCCACAATCTCTACCTCATCGTCAACGAAGCCAGGGCGTCGCTGGAATCCCGGGATGAGGGGGACGAGTATCGGGAGTTCGGCACTGCGGATCGCGGTCTGGCCGAACTGACGGCGCGCCTGAGAGAATCAGGAGTCGAGTTCAACCCCGATGACCACGAGTTGATGACCACAGTGACGGCCGAGGCGGCGGAAATCCTGCGGCAGAAAACCGGCATCCGGGATCTGATCGTGGCCTACCTGTCCAACCTCATGGACGACCGCGGCGAGTTGGTCAAGCGAGTGCGGCTAGTCCTGTCGGAGTGGGAAAAAAAGGGTGCGGCACCGGAAGACGTGGCCGGTATCCGGGTCTTCGTCGACGACGTCACCAGCTTCCAACTGGATGTGGCCGACCAGACGACGCGCTGGTCGCTGCTCGAGCTCTGGCTAAAATCGGATGCGGGTGGACTCAAGGTCGCCGGCAACATCGGCAAGTTCCTGGCCCTGATGATCTTTTTCGGCCTGCTGGCCATGCTCGTGGGGCTGATCACGAGCAAGGCCCTGCACCGCACCCGAAACATCTCCCAGCTGATGCGCGATTTCGTGATCCGCTCTATCCGCAGGGTGATATTCCTGGTCGGGTTCCTGATGAGCCTCACGCTGGTGGGGGTGAATATCGGCCCGATCCTGGGCGTGGTCGGCGCGGCTGGTTTCATCCTGGCTTTCGCCCTGCAGACAACCCTGGGCAATTTCGCCAGCGGCATCATGATCATGATCTACAAGCCGTTCGACGTGGGCGACGCCATCGACGCGGCCGGCGTACGGGGTGTGGTCAAGACCATGAACCTCACCTCGACCATCATCAACACGTTCGACAACAAGCTGGTCATCGTGCCCAACAACAGCATCTGGGGCAGCGTGATCACCAACATCAACGGAAGCGAGACCCGGCGCGTGGATCTGGTCTTCCGCATCAGCTACAGTGACGATGCCGAACTCGCCGAGAAGATCATCCACGAATCGCTGGCCGAGCAGGACCGGATCCTGGCCGAGCCGGAGCCCATGGTCCGCCTGCATGAGCTGGGCGATTTCACGGTCAACTTCATCTGCCGGCCCTGGGTGGCGACAGTCGACTATTGGACTGTGCGCTGGGAGCTGACCCGCCGGATCAGGGATCGTTTCGCCGCGGCGGGCTTCGCCCCGCCAGTGGATCCCGCCGCCTTCGTCAAGCGCGTCGGCGGACCGCCGGCCCAGAAATAGGACTGACCGGAATGCGCTGCATGCTGACCCACACAAAGGGGCTACCCGCACTGCTCGCGGCTGCCTGCCTGGTCTGGACCTCGGCCGGCCGGGCTGCCGAAACGGACCTCGACGCGTTCGCCGGCCAGACCATCACCGAGATCACGATCGCCGGCAACCAGATCACCAAGGATTGGGTCATTGCCCGCGAGATCTGGTCCGACGTGGGCGAACCGTTGGACCCCCAGCTCGTGCGCGACGACCTGACCCGCCTGGAGAACCTCGCCATTTTCGGCGCCGTCGTCGCCACGCCAACCGCCAGCCAGGACGGTGTCGCGCTCAATTTCAGCTTTACCGAAATGCCCTGGATCATCCCCTATCCCGCCATGAACTACACCGAGGAGAACGGCTTCTCGCTGGGCGTGGGCGTGGCCTCACCGAACTTTCTGGGGCAGGACATCATGTTGTCGGGGTCGGCTGTCTTTGGCGGCACGACCATGTACAAGGTATCGGCGGAGAACCCCTGGATATCAGGCAACCATGTTTCGGCCGGACTGGTGGCCTGGCACCAGACCCGTCGCAACGAACTGCTGGATTTCAACCAGACTTCCGACATGCTCATGTTTAAGGCAGGCAAATATCTCGGCCAGAACGGCAGGCTGAAGTTCTACGGTGGCTACTACGGCGTGAAGAGCGACCAGCCGGGCCGCACGCTCGATCCCGACAATCGCGACGACCTGCTTTTTGGGGCGCTGACCCTGGGCTACGACGGACGAGACTCCTGGCGCGCCCCCCACGCCGGCTGGCACAACGAATTCGGCCTGCTGTACATGGGCGGCGACGCCGACACCTGGACCTGGGCCTTCGATGTGCGGCGCTACGCGCCCATCGGCGAGCGCCACACCCTGGCCACGGGTCCCTATCTCGGCCTGCAATCGGGCAACGTGGGCGAGGACGTTCCGCCTCATATGCAGTTCTTCATCGGTGGGGCCAACAGCGTGCGCGGTTACCAACTGGAAAAGCTCGGCAAGGAGATCTTCGGCAAGAACCAGTTTCTCTACACGCTGGAATACCGCTATCTGTGGCGAGCCATGCGACCGGTAAAGGTCCTCAAGTGGACATTCAGTCTGGGTCTGGAGCTGGCGGCGTTCGGCGACGTGGGCGTGGCCTGGAGCCATCCGCAGGACTTCAATGTCGACCGCACCCGCAGCGGCTACGGAGTGGGCGTGCGTCTGCTGGTACCCGGCCTGGACAATCTGCGATTTGACATCGCACGCAGTGAAGATGGCGACACGGTCTTCAACTTCGGCGTGCGGGCGATCTTCGACGAGCGCAAGAAGCGCGTCAGGTAACTTCGGCTGCCGCCTATTGCACACCACCCCAGTGCATCGACCAGGCCAGATTCAATTGGTCGAAATCCGCACCCGCCCGGGTGCGCAAGCCATTGATATAGGCGAGCTTCAGGCTATGCTGACGATTCAGCGGCACCGACACGACAGCAGCCCAGCGCGTGTTCTTCTTGTAGGTGTCGGCGGCGATGCCGTTGGTCCTGGTCTGGCCCCCGCGCGAGAATCCGGTCCCCAGTCCAACCCAGAAGCGCGACGGCCACTGGTAGACGCCGCTGAACTGCGATGACCACATGGGGCCCTGTTCAAGCAGGGCGCCGCCCAGAAAATCGTTGTTGTCGGTGAAGAGCCAGACACTGCCCATGGCTTCGAGCGTCAGGGGACCGGACTTGTAGGACGCACCCACTCGCGGCCGGAACGCCCAGCGGTTGGTACCCAGATTCAGCAGCTTGTCGGGGTCGTACTGTCCCGCCGGAACCGACAGCCGCAGACTGGCCCCGACCACCCACTTCTGGTGGTAGTTGCGCATCTCGCTCATCTTCATGGCTGGCGCACCCAGGAAATTCACGGACAGCTCAAGCAGCGGATCAGCCAGGCCCCGCCGACTGGCCGTCGCAAACTCGCCCTGGTAGACACCCTCCCAGTCACCCCAAACCACCGGCACCACGACCGAGGCCTTGGCCGAAGCGCCGAAGAAATCGAGCGTGCGCACGTAGGCTGCGGCGGCGCTGGTGATGGTGCCGGTCACATCTTCCAGGGTAGTGCCCTGATCAAAGAGCATGTCACCCGAAGCGTGCCCCAGGGAGATGACGGCAAAGTTCATGCCGATTGGCGCCTGGGAAAATGAGCGGGGTTCGAGGTCCTGGGCCAGCGCGGTGCCGGCGCCGCCCAGAAGCAGGGCCAGCAGAACAAGTCGACGCAGGGAAGCGGCTCTCACGGTTACCCATCCTGTCGGTGGAATCGAGCGGTTGATCAGGGCACCTTATCATGCTACACGATCGCCGGACGGGAGGCCAGAATTGGCTGGGCGGCGGCGGGCTGGTTGCCGGCCCGCCGCCCGGCCTGCTCCCTACTTGATTTTCACGACATCACCAAGTGACCACCGCTTGTAGAAGTCCTTGCTGGCCGGACCGTAGAGGCGGAACAGCAGAAAGAAATCCTCCCCGGTCGGGATCCAATTCTGCTCCTGGCCAGGTGGGGCTTCGGGCGCGAAATAGATGTCTATGGAACCATCCGGCTGGGCCTTCATTGTCTCGCGGTTGTTGCGGCTGGACAGTCCGACAATGGGAGCGTCCCGGACAAACCCCTTGCTCTCCATGCTGTACACGATCACCGACCAGAAAGCCCTGGCCGGTGTGTCCTGCGGCACGTTCAACCGGTAGGTGGATTTCCCGTCAAACAGGTGCTCATCCTGATCGCGTATCCCGGTCAGGTAGAAGGTGCCGCCGCCCAGGTACCTGGGCAAGAACGTGATCCAGAAATAGCTGCCGCCGGCGCGCTCGTCCACCAGCACGGCCTCGTCGGTTTCATAGGGAAAGCCGGCCTGGGGCTGGCCGGGCGCGAAATTCCAGACCTGCCACTGTGACTTGCCCGGCCAAAGCGGAATCATGGCCTTGCCCGGCGTCGTGAAGTACGACTGCATGGAATCATAGGCCAGGGCCAACCCCTCCTTCATCGCCGCCTTCTGCTCCGCGGTCGGCTCGAACGGCTGGCCTTTCTCGATACCGAGTCCCTTCAGCAGCGAAATCATGACCTTGTCCTGGGGCCGGATCGGGTTGTCCTGCACCGCGTCGTTGATGTCCTCAAAGAAAGTATGATCATAGGTCGGCAGCGTGTTGAAGTACTTCGGGTAGGCGTCGATGAAGGTGGTGGCCGGCGGATTGGCGGCATCCTTCAGGTAATAGATCCGCATGGACTTGGCGTAGTCGGTGACATCCTGGGCCGTGGTGCCGTCCGCGACGACCGGCCTGAAGGCGAAATACACGCCGTAGGTGTCCGGATGGTAGACCAGGTATCCGGCCGGCACCTTGCCTTCGTAGCCCGGCGGCACGAACAGGTACTTGCCTCCCTTGCCCTTGTCGGCGCCGGCGGGGCCGATGTCCTCGATCGGCTGGTCCCACTGATTCACGAACGAGCCGAAGTAACTGACCTTGTCGGTGGCCGCCGGCACCTCGAAGACCAGTGGACCATCGGCGATGCTCAGTGAGCCGATGGCGTAGGCCGTCACATCGTTGGCGGTCAGAAACCCGTGCTTGGAATCCATCGGTTTGGAGAAATACACGACTTGGTTGACGTCGCCGTCCAACTCGTTGCGGGTGGCCTTCAGGATATCGATCATACCGGCCGCCGGCATGGCCCAGATCGCCGCCTGAGTCGCTCGCTGCACGTTGATCCGGTATTCGATCGAGTCCCGATCCTGGGCCAGGGCCGACAACGGAACACTCAGCAGGAGTAGGATCATGTTGCGGATTTTCATGGGTTGCCTCTCGGTTGACTTGAAACTGCCGGCGAGTCGGATCGCCGGCAGTCCTCGTTGAGCGAACTACTTCACCAACTCGGGATCACTCGGCTTCCACGTCTTGTCAAAGTAGGTCTCGAGCGGACCATAGAGCCGCAGAATGACATTCCAGCCCCGGCCCGGAATGGTCTGGATCCAGTTGTGTTCCCAGCCCTCCGGGGCCTGCGGGCTGAAGTAGACGTCGTAGGAACCATCGGCGTTCTGCTTCAGGTCCTTGCCCTTGCTGTCCACGCCGGGGAACCGCTGATCGGTCTGGAGCATGGAACGGGTCTGGTTGTCATACAGCGTGAACGACCAGAAATCCTTGGCCGGCACGTTGGGCGGCAAGTGCACACGATATGTCTTCGCTCCATCAAGCGGATCGCCCTTCTGGTCCAGATAGGAAATGGCATACTGCGAGCCCTTGCCCACATTCTCGATAGCCATGGCGGGCGTGATCCCGGTCGCGTAGAAGTGCATGTAGATGCGCGAATCGAACATCCGCTCGCCGTCCAGCAGGAAGTCATAGCGCCCTTCAATGAAGGGATTGGTCCAGACGCGCTCGCCCGGATAGAGATAGAACTCCTGGCCCCTGGGCCGCGATGCCAGGGCCCGCGCCGTAACCGAACCGATCCGGGCCGCCTCGGTGAGGATCTCCTTCATGCGCGCGTCGGGCTTGAACTCCTGGCCCTTGCGGATGCCGATCGAGGCCAGCAGGCCGCGGATCTCCGGGTTCAGACCGTCAATGGGCTCGGCCTGGATCTGGGCGTTGATTTCTTCCCAATAACCGAAGTCCATGCGGTGTATCGTGTTGGTGAACTTGCCCGAGGCGTTGACAAAATTCATCGCCGGCGGGTTGTCCTGCCGGGACAGGGGATAGATGCGGAACAGCTTCTTGGTCGCATCAATCGCCGGCTTGGGCGAACCGTCGACCTGGAAACCGCGCCAGACCACCCAGTTGCCGTTGGTCTTGGAATGCGCCACATGGTAGCCATCAGGCACATCCCCCTTGTAGCCCGGCGGCAGAATGAGGAACTTGCCGCCCTGGCCCCTGTCCGGACCGGCGTTCCCGAAATCGACCACGAAATTGAACCAGGCGTCGTCGACGAAACCCAACACGTTGGGCGGCGTCTCGATGACCATCGGTTCGTCGCCCAGCTCCAGCCAGGCCGCCTGATAGACGGACACCGTGTTGGGCGTGAGCCAGAGGGCCTTGGAGTCCATCAGTTGTTCGAAGAGCACCGCCGTCGAATTCGCCGGACCGAATTCCAGCAGGCCCGCCTTCATGGCGTACATCGAGGCAATCTGGATCGAGGAGAGGAACGCCTCGGTGGCCCGCATTTGATCAAGATTATCGTAGATGACCTGAGTCGTCTTGGCGTCAGGCACACCGTCAAAGGAAGTGAGTGTGCCGAGATGGGTCTCGAGTTTGTCCGGGGTTGCGATGCCAGCCGGAATCTCGGTCGTCATCTTCATCTTGGGGGTGTCTTTTGCACACCCCTGGGACGGCCCCAGGCCGAACATGGCGCCCAGCAGGGCCACGGCCAATAACTGTGATGGTTTCATTTTTTCCTCCTGTCAGCGTGAACGGAAACATGACTACCGGCGCCATGGCAACCGGTGCCACTGCGATCATTTTTCGAAACTCGCCATGACCTCTGACAACGGCACACCCCAGGCGCCGGACGGCGGCTTGGTGCCCAGAACAGCGGCCAGAGTCGGCGCAATATCCACCGGGTCGACCGGACGATGAATACGCCGCCCCTCCAGGCGGGCGCCGGCAAAGACAATTGGCACGAAGGTGTCATAGCGCCAGGGGCCGCCGTGATTGGCGGCCGTGACTTCGCCCTCGAAGTCGTTGACGCAGTACTGCGACTGAAACAGGATCAGGATATCGCCGGAGCGTTTGGGGTTGAAACCGCGCCGTGCCGCCCGGGCCAGATGCCCCTCCGGCAACCGGTTGGCCATCAGGTCGGTCCGCGCGATGGCCATGGCCACACCCTTGATCCCCATCAGTTCGGCGGCCACCGCCCGTTCCACTTCGGCCTGGTCAAGGCCCTTCTCGGCGATGAGCTCCCGATTGAGATAGACGTAAGGCGGAAAGAAAGCCCGGATCAGCTCCCGGCCGATACCGAACTTCTGCTTGAGGGCCGCCAGGGATGGCGTCCGGTCCCATTGATCGGCCATCACATAGTCGACATCGAGGCCGAATTCGGCCAGGTAGCCGGGCACATCCGGGCCACCGTGGTCGGCCGACAGCACGATCAGCGTGTTGGCCAGGCCGACCTTCTCGTCGACAAAGGCGAACAGGTCGGCCAGGGTCCGGTCCAGCCGCAGGATATTGTCCTCGGCCTCCAGGCTGGACGGTCCCCAGAGATGACCGACGTAGTCCGTCGCTGAAAAGCCGATCGCCAGGAAGTCCGTCACGTCATCCCGTCCCAGCTCTTCGGCTTCGATCAGCGTCTTGGCGAAATCGAGGGTCAATTCGTCGCCCGCCGGACTGTAGATGAGAAAATTGGTGAAGTACTTGCCGTCCGCCGGGCCATAGGCGTGGGGGAACGTGCGCCCAAAGCCGGCGATGTCCATCTCCCAGGGGTTGTCGTCGGCGGCACCGAACATATAGTCCGCCTGATCGCGCAGCAGGGTCCAGGACTTGTCACCGTAGACGTCGGGTTTGCCCTGCCGGTTCCAGTCGTCGACCCAGGCCGGATACTGGTCGTAGTAGTACGCACTGGTGATGAATCCGCCCGAAGATTTCGAGAACCAGAAGGCCTTGCCGGCGTGGCCGGCCAGGGTCACGGCCCCGCGATCCTTGACCGCCACGGCAAACACCTTGGCCTGCCCATTGGTGTACAGAGCCACTTCGTCACTGAAGGTGGTCACCATGATGTTGGCCGGCGACCGCCCGTCGGTGGTCGCCAGAACCTGCGACGCATCCAGTTCGGTCGCTGCGTCGACATCCGCGCCGGCCGTCAGCACGGGATAGCGGGAATCCTCGATGTTGTAGACGAGGTTGCCGGCTTCACGATCATACCAGACGTTCGACACCATGCCGTGCTCGGCCGGGTCCGCGCCGGTGGCCAGTGTCGTATGCCCCACCACGGTCTCGGTGTTGGTGTAGCCATAGTGGGCATTGGCATACCAGATGCCGTTGTCCATCAGATAGCGAAAGCCGCCGGGCCCCATGTGCTGCCGAAAACGTCCCGGCAGGTCACCCCGCAGCTGGTCCACGGTGATCTGCAGGATGAGTTTCGGTTTTGACGCCCCTGCCGCCGCCGGTCGCGGCGGAGTTGTCACGATTGCCAACATCAACAGCAGAGCCGCAGACGAGGTGCGTATTTGCCAACCTGTCGTCTTCCACATTCTTGAATCTCCCATATTTCTGCCACCAGACCAACTGTGCCGCCGCCTCATCACCAGGCGCTCCCCACCGTGAGATAACCCGTCGTGTCTTCCGGTCCGCGGGCCAAATCCAGCCCCATGGCCAAGCCCAGACGACGGGCGACCAGGTAGCGCACGCCACCGCCGTAGTTGTAGGCAC
>JAJRWA010000222.1 GCA_024277025.1 Candidatus Krumholzibacteriota bacterium
CAGCGGGTTGTCGCCCTGCACCCGGGCCAGTTCGGCGTAGGCCGCCTTGATCTCGGCCTCGAGCTGCACCTGGCCGCTGTACTTCAGTTCCGAAGCCTTGGCCAGATCACCCTCGCGTTCGGCCGCCTCCATCTCCAGCACCATGTTCTCCTGCCGGGTCTGCAGCTCGCGGATCTCGTCGATGACTTCCTTCTCCTGCTCCCAGCGGGCCTTCACCTTGTCCAGCCGGTCGCGCAGGTCGGCGATCTGGCCGGCGATGACTTCGCGCCGCACGACGGCCGTCTTCTCCTTCTCCTTCTCCAGCGCGAGACTTTCCATCTCCAGTTGGTTCAGCTGCCGCTGCAGCACATCCACTTCGGCGGGCACCGAGTCGATCTCCATGCGCAGTTGGCTGGCCGCCTCGTCCATCAGGTCGATGGCCTTGTCCGGCAGCATGCGGTCCGCGATGTAGCGCTGGCTCAGTTTCACCGCCGCGACAATCGCACCGTCGGTGATACGGATCCCGTGATGCACTTCGTACTTCTCCTTCAGGCCGCGCAGGATGGCCACGGCCTGTTCCCAGCTCGGCTCTTAGACCAGCACCGGCTGGAAGCGGCGCTCCAAAGCCGGATCCTTCTCGATGTGCTGCCTGAACTCGTCGATCGTCGTCGCGCCCACGCAGTGCAACTCGCCGCGCGCGAGGGCGGGCTTCAGGATGTTGCTGGCGTCCATGGCCCCGCCGGTCGCACCGGCGCCGACCAGGGTGTGCATCTCGTCGATGAACAGCAGCACCTCGCCCGCCGCCGCGGTCACTTCCTTGATCACGTTCTTCAGGCGGTCCTCGAACTCGCCGCGGTACTTGGTGCCCGCGATCAGGGCGCCCATGTCCAGGGCCAGCACACGCTTGCCCTTGAGGCCCTCGGGCACGTCGCCCTCGACCAGGCGGCGGGCCAAACCTTCGACTACCGCGGTCTTGCCCACGCCGGGCATCCCGATCAAGACGGGGTTGTTCTTGGTGCGCCGGCTGAGAATCTGCACCACCCGGCGGATCTCCTCGTCGCGCCCGATGATCGGATCGATCTTGCCGTCGCGGGCGGCCGCACACAGGTCACGGGCGTACTTGCTCAGCGCCGATTCCTGATCGCCGTCCATGCCGTCCTCGCTGTCGCCCTGGTAGGCCTCGTTGGCGCCCATGTGCTCCAGCGCGTGCACGGCCTTTTCGGCCGTCACGTCAAAGGTCTTCAACACACTGCCGGCCCGGCCCGAGTCGGCCGCCAGCGCCAGCAGCAACTCGCGCGTGCCGATCATGCCCTGGGACAGGTTCTCCGCCTCGAGAAAAAGCTTCTGCAGCTCACGGCTGGCGTTGGGCACTTCCTTGGTCTGGGCTGTCGGCAGGCTTTCCAACTCACGCTCGACTGTCTGGGCGATCAGGCCGGGGTCCAGTTCCATGGAGCGTAGCACGTTGGTCGCCAGCCCGGTTTCGTTCAGCAGGGCCCACAGCAGATGCAGGGGCTCCAGTTCGGGGTGGCTGTATTGATAAGCCTTGGCCTGCGCTTTTTGCAGGATGTCCGTGGCATTCGTGGTCCAGTTTTTCATAGTTTTGCCTCCTGATTGGTCGTTTGTTCGGCGGAAGTATTGCAGGAGGAGTGCCAAGAGGCGGCGGGACTGGAATATTATTTAACTTGTGATATATCAGTCAGTTCACGACGCAGTATATTGTATACACTTCCCACAACACAAGATCAGCACGTCGTTAAACCATGGCTGTCATGACATTTTGTCATCAATTTTGGATTATGACAGACTCAGTATATACACAACCGCCATAATGCTCCCATCCGCTGCCAGATGCGAAACCACCGGCAGCAGCAGCCCCTCGTGCCGTCGCCGCAACTGCCGCCAATACCAGCTGGCGACAACCAGCACGCCGAAGGCCAGGGCAATCCAGCGCCACTCCAGGAACAGCACCAGCACCAACAGGTGGTAGCCGGCGAACAGGAAATCACCTGCCACCGGCCGGACCGAATCGCTGCCCAGCCACCCCCGCCACAGCACCTCTTCGAACCAGGGATTGACCAACGTGTGATAGACGACAAAAAGCAGCCAGCCGGTGCCATGCAGCCCCAGCCTTGCGATGGCCGGCGTGATCAGCGCCGCGTCGAGACCGATCCGCGGTGCCAGAACGAAGAGCAACGCGCCGCCACCAACACCAAACAACACGGCGCCCAGCCCGACTCCCGGCGCCCAGCCCCGCAACAGCGAGCTCAGCAGGGGTCGATCCCGGCAGACGACCAGCAGCACCAGACCGTGATACAACAGAAACGAGATCCAGGCACTACCCAACACGTGCAAGCCCACAACCATCGCCAAATAGGGAATCAGGAAGACTGGTTTCTTCATGGGCTAGAAGCGCCAGGAAACCATGCACGACCAGTAGGGCTCACGCGTCACCGGAATCACCGGCACCAGATCCTTGTGCCGCGCGATCTCGGGCCGGTCCACGTCGGCACCGAACACGTTGTCGACCTTCAGCCGCACCCGCACCGACGGGCCCACGAAATACACGTAGTCCAGATTGAGCAGGCTGTAGGTGGCGGCCTCTTCCCACTCGGCGAGGTACTTGAAACTCGCGTTCGCACGGCCGAACGTGCCCGTCCCCACCGAACCGCCCAGCGTCACCATGTGGCGATAGACAAACAGGGGCGCCGGGTTCTCGCCAAAGGCCCGACCCCGGTAGTAGGCGTAGCCCAGGAAGCCGTGGGCTTTCTGTCCCTGGCGAAGCTTGCTCTGCACCTCGACCCCATAGAATTCCTGGGAGCCGGCGTTCTGGTTCTGGCGCACCACCGGATCGACATCCACCCGCGTGATCCGGTCATCGATCACGGTATAGAAGGGATTGATATCGAACTGCACCGCACCACGCACGGCACTGAGAATCAGGTCAACCGAGTTGCTCGTCTCCGGTTTCAGATCCGGATTGCCGATGACCTGGGCTGACGCCACTTCCTTCTCGAAATAGGTGGGTACCCGGAAGCCCTGGCCATAGAGGGCCTTAAGGTAGATGTCGGGCGCGGCGGTCCAGACAACCCCCGCCCGACCGGACAAGCGCGTAAAATCAGAGATCTGGCCCTCTACCGCCGAATAGAACGAGCCGTAGAACCGGGCCCCGAAGACCGCCTTCACGCGGTCCGTAACATACGTATCGCCATTGGCATACAGCGCCACATCAGTGGTGCGATTGCCCAGGCGCCCGATATCGTACTCCCCCTTGTTGGACTTGTAGCGGCTGCCGAAGCTGCTGCTCGCCGTTCCACCAAGAACCACATGGGTCATCTCCCCGTGGTGCTGGGCCTCCAGTTCCACGGTGTAGTACTCCCCGAGATAGTTCCAGACGAAACCAGTGGCCGGATTGGTGAACTCCGGCCGGAATTCCTTGTCCAGGCGCCAGCGCAGGTATGAAAAACGGACCTGGGAATGCCCGTGCTCCGAGAACCGGTGCCGGTGGGTCAGATCCAGGGACACTTGTCGAGACAGATTATCCTGGCTGAAGTCGAAGTTCCGTGTCCGGAAATTGAGCAGACCGCGTTCAAAGTAGCGCACGCCCAGCGAAAACTCCCCGCTCTGCATCTGGCCGGCCAGTGAGACGGACTCGAGCTCGTCCCGCAAAGTCGCCTCGTTGCCGAACTCGTCATGCAGGGCCAACGGCTCCCCATCCCGAGCCAGATAGTCCACGAAGAGGGATGCTTTCACCTTCTGGTCGCTCATCAATCGCAGCCGTCCGCCATACGATCCCCAGCGTCCGGCGATCGCGGACAATTCATTGCCCGTCGGCGCGCCGTCCGTACCGGCCCAGGACCGCACATTGACCACCCCGTTGATGGCGTTGGATCCGTACAGCACCGAGTTCGCCCCCTTGACGATCTCGATACTGGCCACCGCGGACATGGGAATCGCCGCCAGGTCGAAGCTGCCGGCGTAGGGATTGTTCAGGGGCACTCCGTCATAGAGCAGGATCCAGTTCGTGTTGTAGTTGACCTGGGTGTTTCCGCGCAGACTCATGGTCGTAAAAACATTGCCCTCACCCCTGATCAGGGACAGGCCGGTGACGTATTCGAGGGTTTGCTCAAGGGTTTCGAAGCCGAGCAAATTGATCTCGGCCGCGGTCAGAAGAGTGATCGGGGCAGGAGACCGCCAAGCGTTCTCGGTTGCCTTGCTGGTGGTGATGACGCTGAGTTGGGTCAATTCATCCAGGCTGAGGGAAAACAGGTCGTCCGGGTTGCTGGACCAGGACCGACCGGCTGTCGTGGCAACCACCGCCAAGACCACGAGCAACACTACTGCCCGCGAGCGATGGCACCTCTGTGGCTGACGAGTCCGAATGGGACTGACCACGGATACCCCTTCGTCCTTGATTGGCCCCCTGACCGCATGCGCGGCCGGTCGGTACTTCGGCCACCAACGTCCCCAAGACCATTGAACCACGTTTCGCTGCTGATGACAATGATTTCGGCATTTCATTGGGCACGTTACCGCAACAAGGCCATCTTCCCGCCGGATGACTGCCCAGCCGCCGCCATCGACATGGTCCCTCACCACACGGTGGCTGCCCGCCGGGAATGCTGGACCGCCGAACCTGTAGGGGCGCCGTTTGTTCAGATACGAACGCGGTCCTGGCCGCAGGCGTGGGGGATTGACGCGGCGCCTGGTTTCGCCGATCCTCGGCCCAATCATCCATCTCCCCGAAAGGTTCGTCATGCGCCGTCTGCAATTGCTCACCCTGATCGTTCTGCTGGTCCTCGTCGCCGCCTGCGGCGAGAAAATTTCCGATGGCCAACTGACCCGCGCCGAGATCGCCGGCGCCGAAGCTGTCCTTGGCCTGCAATTGACCCACGACGAAGTCGCGCTGCTGGCTGATGACTTGGTCGAGGCCCGCGATTCCTACCAGAAGCTGCGCCGGAATCCGGCCCCCAACAGCCTGCGGCCCGCCCTGCGCTTCGACCCCGAGCTGCTGACCGGCCCGACTGCGGGTATCCCCGACCGCGATCCTGCCTGGTCTGCGGTCAGGGCGCTCCCGCGACCGGTGGATCTCGATGACGTGGCCTTCGCCTCGATCGGCCAGCTGGCCGAGCTCATCCGCACCCGGCAGGTCAGCTGCGTCGAGCTGGCCGAGATGTCCCTGGATCGCCTGCGCCGGTACGACCCCCGGTTGCATTGTGTCGTGACCCTGCTGCCCGAGCGCGCGCTGGCCCAGGCCCGCGAAATGGACCGCCTGCTGGACCAGGGCGAATACCTCGGCCCCCTGCACGGCATCCCCTACGGCGTGAAGGATCTGCTGGCGGTCAGGGGCGCGCCCACGACCTGGGGAGCCGCGCCATACAAGGATCAGGTCATCGACGAGAACGCGACGGTGGTCGACCTGCTGGACGAGCGCGGCGCGGTGCTGGTGGCCAAGCTCACCCTCGGCGCTCTGGCCTGGGGCGATGTCTGGTTTGGCGGCATGACCCGCAACCCGTGGAACACCGAGCAGGGCTCAAGTGGTTCATCGGCCGGACCGGCCGCGGCGGTATCGGCCGGACTGGTGCCCTTTGCCATCGGTTCCGAAACCCTGGGCTCGATCGTGTCGCCGAGCACGCGCTGCGGCGTGACCGGTCTGCGGCCCACCTTCGGCCGGGTCAGCCGCAGCGGCGCCATGGCCCTCAGCTGGAGCATGGACAAGCTCGGCCCCATTGCCCGCACGGTCGAGGACTGTGCCATCGTGCTGGATGCGATCCGGGGCCGGGATCTGAACGACCCGACGACGGTGGACCACCCCTTCCCCTATGACGGCGGCCGTGGTCTGGACGGTTTGCGCATCGGGTACGTGGAGAACGTGTTCGGCGAGGACTATCCGGGCAGCGACCTGGACACGGCGTCGCTTGAAGTGCTGCGCACGGCCGGCGCTGAACTGGTGCCGATAAAGCTGCCCACGGATGACTTGGGTTTCGACCCCTATGATGTGAGCTTCATCCTGTCGGCTGAGGCCGCGGCCGCCTTCCAGGAACTGACCCTCTCGGGACGCGACGACGAACTGGTGCGCCAGATCCGTAACGCCTGGCCCAATGTCTTTCGGGCCGCCCAGTTCATCCCCGCCGTGGAGTACATCCAGGCCAACCGGCAGCGCGTGAAACTGATGGCCATGATGGCCCGCATCTTCCGCGACGTGGATGTGTACGTGACGCCGTCACTGGTCGGCAGAAGCCTCGTGGTCACCAACCTGACGGGACACCCCCAGGTGGTCCTGCCCAACGGGTTCACGGCAGAGAACGCGCCGCATTCGATCAGTTTCGTCGGACGGTTGTATGACGAAGCGACCGTGCTGGCGGTGGCGCGGGTTTATGAGCAGGCGGCGGGGTGGCAGCAGAGGCATCCGGCAGGATTCTAGGGAACTGTGGGAAAAACTCAGAGCGGTAGCATGTGGCACGCGCTGCAAAGACAGATCAGGTTATCCGGCTCGTTGGTCCCGCCCTGTGACCGGGGGATTTTGTGATGGACTTCCAGGTAGCGCGTGTGGTGGCAGCCCGTTCTTTGGCATTTGTGGCGGGCATTCGCCAGAACCTGGCGCCGGGTGGCCGGTGGGATTGAGCTGGTGTTACGCTTCCCCGGTCGACTGACCCGGCAATCGCACTGCGCCTGCGCCAGTTCCGCCGGGCCGATCGGCAGCTCGCCACGACTGGTTTGAACCGAAGCCTGGCCGCAGTCTTCGCACTGATGGATGTGGATCTGCGCGGGCGGTGCCGTATCCCGATCTAGCGGCCCCGGGGGCCACCCGACCCGGCGAACGACTGCATCACCGCCAGCAGTGCCTCGACCGGATCAGCCGGCACCCCGCCTCGCTTGCTGATCTGCTCCCGCAGTTTTTCATACCGCGCAAACTGGGTCGGCGTCATTTCCAGGCTCACCCGCACCGGCACCACGGCAGCGGGCCTCGTCTTCGGCGCCGGCAACAACGGTGGCTGTCCTTGCGCGACTTCAGCCGCCTCCCGTTTGGCGGTCTTGACCTCGCGCTCCAACTCCCGGCGCGAATGGGTCGTCGCATACTCCACCCAGCCCTGCTCGTTGGTCCGGTCCACGATCGGCGCGATAACCCGGGCCGCCGTGTAGCCCAAGTTGCCGGACTCGACCTCGGCCTTCAGCCGCGGCAAGTCCGCCAGCTTCCGGGACAAGGCCACGAAGTCGCGCGTCCGCCGGGCCGAAAACCCGAGCTCCGCCTCGGCGTAGTGGTTGATCGAGCCATAGCCCAACTCGCGATAAAGCTTGCGGGCCATGATCTCGCCAAAGCAGATCACGGCACATTTTTCGGCCTCGGCCATCTTCTGCAAAGCCGATTTCAGGGCGAGATGCACCTCATGGGCCGACTGGCTGGAGTGGGTCTCCTGGCGAGTTTCGGGCATGGTTTTTCCCTCACATATTGAGTCGAAATGGAGCCTTGGGGAGGTGCAATCAATATACAAACAAACGACAGCCAAAACAAGCTAATATACTGTAATATCAACAAGTTAAACAACACCACACCCGCACCCCAGGCACGAAAAATGCACTCACGACGAACCAAGAACAGCATCCGACAGACGGCCCGCGCCGGGACAACCGAGACCTGTCGGATCCAGACTTGCACCAGCGGATGGCCGAGGATCATGAGCAAACGGGAAGAGCCCCTCTTCCCCACACGAAATCCGAAATCCCCGACTTGCAAACCTGTCCAGCGACGCTTACTCACCCTCACCAAGCCACACCTACCGCCCACCCCCAACCCACTCGTCCGACCCCTTGACCTGCACCGCCACGTCGGTGAACCAGACACGGAAATTCCCGTCATCACCCGGCCGGTCCAGCGACAGCGTGAGCGGACCGAACGATTGGTACTGCTGCCAGGATGCGCGCCGCGTGGCTTCGGCCGCGCCCCCGCGCCGGTACACCCATTCGACGACCCGGTCGGCCTCGTCGACATACAGTTCGTACACATCACCGGGCGTGTAGCCGCCCGCCGAGGGATAGGTGACCGCCAGGCGCCGGGTCGGCAGGCCCGCGATCGGTGAGGTTACCGCGCCCTCGCTCTCTTCCAGGGCCGCGAATTCATCCCAGGCCAGGTGCAGCGGAAACAGCAGCCAGTAGCTGTCGTTCACGAACCAGCCGTCGACCTGCTGCAACTCGTCCGTCACGGCGCTGCGAAGGTAGGCGGCACCCCGGTCATCCTTGCCGCCCGGCACCAGGGTGACCATGTCGGTCGCCGGCGACCAGACCCACGAGCGCTGCTTGTGCATCTGGCCCTTCTGCACGTTGAACGTGAAGCGCAGGGCGGCGACCTGATCGAAGTCCGCGGTGCCACTGGCCGCCGCCACACGCGCAGCCAGGGAATCGGCGGGCGGAGCAGCCTGGGCGGGCACGGCAACTGCGAGCAATACGATCACGACCGGAAGCAATGGGGAAAGAGATCTCATGACGGGTCCTTTGGGCTGAACAGGTGGACAACAACCGTCACATGGTAAACACGGCCCCGCGAAATGGCCGCCTCGGGCGCACAAAGCCCCGCCTCCGAGGGGAAGCGGGGCCTCAGCCGAATCGAATCCGGCGGCCAGCCGGTCACCACCATTTGCCGACGGCCCGAAGCGAGCCCTAGGGCGCGGTGATCGTGACAGTCCCCGGCGCCGACCAGTCCGACGCGACACCCGAATGCAAGCTGCAGTAGGCCCGCAGACGCACCTCATAGGTCCCGGCTACGGACCAGCTGGGGTACCCGACGGTGAGGCATGATCCGTTGCCAACTCGCCTGCACCCCAGTCGAACTGATAGGTCAATGAGTGCCCCAGGCTACTGGAGACCGCGGAGGAACTGAAGGTCAGATCCTGCTGGGTCAACCCGGTGGCCGGGCCGCTCGGTGTACCCGGAACGGTCACGACTTCGGCAGCCGGGGCGATGGTCGTGAAGTTCCACACCGGCGAGGCTGTGGTTTCGCCGTCCGGATCGGTGGCTGCGATCTGCCAATAGAACGTAGTGCTGCCGACCATCGAAATCGGTCCATAGCTGGTGTTTGACTGATCGGTCGACACGGCCGACGGCGTGGCTGTGCTGCCCCAGTAGACGGTGTAGGTCAGCGCGTCACCGTCCGCGTCGGAGCAGGTCCAATGCAGGGTGACCGTGGTGGCGACATCGGTCGCGCCGTTGGCCGGCGTCCCGGCGGCGGTGTCGATTCCCGGCACATCCGGCGCCCGGTTGACGGCGGGCGGGTCGTCCTGCGGCGTGGTCGGGCTGTCGCCGCCACAGGCGACGAACAGCAGCGACAGTCCCACCAGTACGACAAGTAATCCCAACTTTTTCAACAGGTCAGCGTTTCGGCGATTCATCGTGACTCCTTGTTCGGTCTTGCGCCCATTCCCCTCTGCTTCTCCGCGAGCAGAAGGAAACACAGGCAATCGCCTACAAAAGTTGCAGTATATCTGGGAAATGCGGGTGGAACCGGATAGTGGAGGCGAAAAAGTCGGCCGGCGGGCCGTCAGATTGCCGGCAGGATCAACTAGGAGGTCTGGACATCCTGCAGCATACGAGCCAGTTCGGCGACCATGTCTTCAGCCAGTGAACCGGCGTACTCCTGCTCCTGGTTGAGCGCCGCCCGCTCCAGTTCGTCGGCCAGTTCGATCAGTTCGCTGGCACAGACGTTGACCGCGCCGGTGGCGATGGCCACGGCCTCGTCGGCGACCTTGGCGTACTGGCCATTGCGCAGGGCCATGACCACGCGCTGCAGACGTTCGGCCGTATCCTCGCGGAAGATCTCGAGGATCTCGGCGGCCAATTCGGTGTCGCCGTTCATCTGGCTAACCAGCTTGGCCATGCTGAACGGTTCGCCGTGGCGGATCGTCTCGTTGGCGGCCTTGGCGAGGTCCTGGATGGACTCCAGAATGCGGTCGCTGCTGATGGGTTTGGTGACGTAGCCATTCATGCCTGCGTCGAGGCAGATCTGGCGATCCCGGCGCGAGGCGTGGCCGGTCATGGCGATGATCGGAATATCGCGATTCTGCTGTCCCGCCTGGCCGTCCCGAATGGCCTTCGTGGCCTCCAGGCCACCCATTTCGGGCATCTGCAGATCCATGAAGACCAGATCAAAATCGCCCTCGGCCAGCAGTTCCAGGGCATGCCTTCCGTTGTCGGCCGGCACGCCATCGAAGCCGAGTTTGCGCAGCATGCCCAGAGCGACGATCTGGTTGACCTTGTTGTCGTCGGCCAACAGGATTTTCAGCTCGGTCGGCGTCTGGCTGAACGGGGACTTTCTGAGCTCGGCGGTCGCCTGTTTTTCCTGCGCCGCCACCGGCGACGTCGTCTCGACCGGAGTCTCACCGACTTCCATCTGCACCGTGAAGCCAAAGGTCGAGCCCCAGCCTTCCTGACTGGTGACGTGGAAGCGGCCGCCCATCTTCTCCACCAGCTGACGGCTGATGTTCAGGCCCAGGCCCGTGCCCGATATGTTGCGACCGTCGGCATTCTCAACCTGGGTGAAGGCCTCGAAGAGGTGCTGCTGGTCGTCTTCGGCAATGCCGCAGCCGGTGTCCGTCACGCTGAAGTCCAGTTTGACCCGATGGCCGGAGACGGCTTTCTGGACCACGGCGATTGTCACGCCGCCCTCCTCGGTGAACTTCAGGGCGTTGCCCACCAGATTGATCAGGATCTGGCGCAGCCGCCCTTCGTCGCCCACCAGCCACTGCGGGATCTTGCGGTCCAGTTCCAGCGAATAGCGCAAGCCTTTCTCACGCACCAGCAGGGCAAAGGTGTTCCGCACGCCAAGCAGCGTCTTCTCGAGTTCGAACGGCTCACGGCGCAGTTCCATCTTGCCCGCTTCGATCTTGGCGAAGTCCAGCACATCGTTGACCAGGCCGAGCAGGCCCTGGGCGCTGTCGGCGACTATCTCCGCGGCCTCGCGCGGCTCCTGGTCCAGATCCATTTCGGTCAGCAGGGCGGACATGCCGATCAGGGCGTTTAGCGGTGTGCGCAATTCGTGGGTGAGGTTGGCGACAAAGCGGCTCTTGGCACGGGTCGCCTCGTGGGCCTGTTCGGCGTTGCGATTGGCCTACTGCACGGCCAGTTGCAACTCGGCGTTGGCCCGCTGCAGCTCGGCGGCCCGGTTGGCGGCCAGATCCTCCAGTTCGGCGTTGCGCGTCTTGAGGTCAGTGACCGCACGCAACTGTGCCGTCAGATCGCGGATCGTGACGACAAGGTACAAGTCGTCACCCTGGGCCACGACCTGGGAAGTCAGGACAGCGTCGATCAGGGTGCCGCGGGCGGACAGCAGCTGACAGGTCGTGTCCCCGCCACCGCCGGCCGTCCACATCTCCTCGATCGCGTCGCGGGTCGTGTCGCGCCGGTCAGCGGGAAACAGGTCCAGGAAGTTCTTGCCGACGATCTGCCCGCGCGCGAAGCCCAGCAACGCGGCCGCCGCCTGGTTGGCCTCGACAACGCTACCATGCCGTCCATCGACAACCACAGCAGCATCGCGGGCGCCGTCAAACACCTGACGATGAAATTCGCTGTCAAAGGTACTCATCCCAGGGCCACCAATTGCAACGGGGCATCTCCCAATCCCCCTGGCTGGGCGAAACGCACTATTGCCAATTGATCGGCCGAATCAAGGGAACCTGAAGGAAAATAGAGAGTCAGGCCGGTTTCTTGGCCGGGGGTTCGGGGCAGGTGTCCCCGCCGGAGCGGCGCGTCAGATCCGCCAGGGCCTCCGGGTCCTTCAACAGCGGGCAATCACCGGACGAGGAGCACGAAGAGCAGCCGCCGGTCTGCCTGACCGAACGCCAGGCCGCCCGCACCGCCCAGACTGCGGCCCCCAGCACCAGCACACCGATGATCACCGCTTCGAGACTCGGTTTCATCAGACCACTCCCGACCCCAGCAGCGTGCCGCCCTGAAAGACAATGAAGGTGATGATCCAGGCCAGCGCCGTCAGGCCCAGGCTTTGGGCCAGAGCCCACTTGATCGAGCCGGATTCCTGCCGCGTGATGGCAAAAGTGGCGATGCACGGCGTCGAGATCAGGGCAAATATCATGATGCACAACCCGATCAGCGGCGAATAGCGCGCCCGCAGCCGCTGCCGCAGATGGTCGCCGGATTCATCCCCCGCGCCGACGGCGAAGACGATCCCCATCTGGGCCACGAAGACTTCCTTGGCCGCCACGGCGCCCACCAGGGCGGTGCCGATGCGCCAGTCGAATCCGATCGGCCTGATGGCGGGCTCCAGCAGGCGACCCACCCGGCCCGCCACCGAGTAGGACAACTCGGCCGCCTGTTTCACGTCCGGATCGGTGATCTGGCTGAAGGGCACGGTCGCAGTGACGGTCGTCTGGTCAAAGTCGGCCGGGGCCCGGTAATCAGCCGGCGGCTTGGGGTAGTAGGTCAAAAACCAGAGGATGATCGCCGCGCCCAGAATCACCGTGCCGGCCTTCTTCACGTAGAGCCAGGCGCGGGTCCACATCTGCACCAGCAGGCTGCCTGCGGTCGGCAGGCGGTAAGGCGGCAGCTCCATCAGGAAGGGTGTCGTCTCGCCGCGGAACAGGGTCGAACGCAGCACCATGGCCCCGCCCAGGGCCAGGATGATTCCCAGCACATAGATCAGCCACAGGGTCGGCCCCTGCCACTTGGGCGCAAAAAAGGCGGGGATCAACAGGGCGTAGATGGGCAGGCGCGCCCCGCAGCTCATCAGCGGCAGCACCATCATCGTGATCAGGCGGTCGCGGCGCGTCTCGAGGGTTCGCGTCGCCATGATCGCGGGCACCGTGCAGCCGAAACCGATCAGCAGCGGGATGAAACTCTTGCCGTGCAGGCCCACCTTGGACATGAAGCGATCCATGACGAAGGCGGCCCGGGCCATGTAGCCGGTGCCTTCGAGCACCGCGATGGCCATGAACAGCAGCACGATGTTGGGCAGGAACACGATCACGCCGCCGACCCCGCCGATCACCCCGTCGATTACCAGCTACTGCAGGTGGGTCGCCACACCTTCGGGCCAGACGCGCAGCAGGAAATCGGCCAGCAGCACAAAGCCCTGGTCAATGATGTTCATCAGCGGGTTGCCCAGCGTGAAAGTCAGCGTGAATACCATGTACATCATGGCCAGAAAAATCGGCACGCCCCACACCGGATGCATGGCCACGCGATCGATCTTGTCACTGGTGGACGTCTTGGTCGCCTGCGGCTGCCGGCACACGTCACCGCAGATCCGGCCGATGAAATCGTAGCGCAGACGCGCCAGCAGGATATCCACCTCGTCATTGGACTTGGCCACCAGATTGGCGACCAGGCCGGCGATCCGTTCACGGGTGCCGGGGGCCGTGATGGACTCGAGCACTTTGGGATCCGATTCGATCAGCTTCAGGGCCTGCCACCGCCTGGCGTCATTCTCCGGCAACAGGTCTTCAATCTCGCCGACCAGCTTCTCGACTTCGGGGCCATAATTGACCCGCGTGCGCGACGCGCCCAGCGACACACCGGTCAGCGAGGCCGGGCCGGGGCCCGAGTCGCGGCACACATCGGCCGGACCGGGCAGGTGGGTGCTGCTGGTCTTCATCTCCAACACCGCGGCGATGATATCGTCCATGCCCACACCGCGATTGCCGACCGCCGGCACCACGGGCACGCCCAGGCGCGCCGACAGGGCCGCCACATCGATCTGCAGGCCGCGGGCGCGGGCCATGTCCGCCATGTTGAGCACCACAACGATCGGCAAGCCGATCTCCAGCAGTTCGGTGGTCAGGAAGAGGTTGCGTTCCAGGTTGGAGGCGTCGACAACATCGATCACCACATCAGGTCCGTGGTTCAGCAAGTAGTCCCGGGCGACGAGTTCTTCATCGGAATAGGCCGTCAGGCTGTAGGTGCCCGGCAGGTCCACCAGATTCAGGGTCAGGTCACCGCGCTTGACCGTGCCCTGCTTCCACTCGACCGTCACGCCCGGATAGTTGCCCACACGCTGCCTGGCGCCGGTCAGGTTGTTGAAGATGGTCGTCTTGCCGGCGTTGGGGTTACCCGCAACGGCGACAGTGATGGTCTTGCCCGCAGTTGTTGCCAAACCGAAACTCCAGTATGAGGACGCCGGACCAGGGCCCGGCGCGCGCTACTCGACGGCGATCCGGGCCGCCATGCCCCGCCCGATCACAACCCGACTGCCCTTGACCGAGACCACGAAGGGTCCGTGCCCCGAATTCTGGATCACTTCCAGCTCGGACCCGGGCAAGAGCCCGAGCGCTGCCAAACGTCCGCGCAGTTGGCGGCCACCTTCGATGGACCGCAAGACGGCCCGCGTGCCTTCGCTGACCTGGGTCAGGGGCATAGTCATTCCTCCACCCTGTCCGCGGCTTCGGCCTTCAGCCGGGCCAGTTCGTCCAGGTCGTAGCTGTTGCCGCAGACGTCGCGCTGGCAGTCGTGCCCCGCTTTCTCTTCGTCACTGCGACTGCAGAAAAAACCGATTTCATCGTCCCACTGCACATCGTTCATGGGACAGTTGTCGAAATACTCGAGAAACTTCACCAACCGCTCCATGATGACCGGATTGACCGCGTGCTCCATGCGGCAGGCGCCTTCGTCGGCCTCCTGTTCGGGCAGACTCAGCACTTTTTGCAGGAAGGCCGACAGCGTGGTGTGACGCTTGACGACATCCAGGGCGATGCGTTCGCCGAGGGCCGTCAGCGTGATCACGTCATAGGGCGCGTAATTGATCAGATCCTTGTCCGACAGGGAGCGCAGCGCCTGGGTCACCGACGAGTTGTGCACACCCAAACGCAGGACAATGTCCTTGGCCCGCGCCGCACCCTTGGCCACTACGATATGGTAGATGGCTTCGAGGTAATCCTCGAGACTGGCGCTGACGGTGAGCTTGGCAGACATGGCGGCTGTTTTTCCAACTTCTTGTGACAGGCGGGGTTCTCGTGGCGAGAGTTGCGGCCCGGCACAGGTGTTTTTCAATGGTCAAATGTTTTTTGTCTCTACAAAAAATAGTCTAAAAACAGGGTGTGTAAAGGGGAAATCGGTCGGCCCTGAACCGTTTGGCGAAATTATCGGGAACAATAGGGACGTATGAGCATTCGACAAAAACGCGCCGGGCTTCGGACCGGCTGTCTGCCCACTCAAACGAAATACAGGTTTCGTCTCCGTATGAACAATTGCTAGACCTGCCGCTTCTATCTTCCTGAGACATTTGAACAGTGCAATAGCCGTCGTTCCGGCCCATCTGCGGGCTGACTGACCGACGAAATCCATGGGGGATTGCCGTGACAAAAACCATTTTTCGTACCGCGATATTAGCTTGTCTTTGTGTTCTGGGCAGCCTGGGGCGCGCCACCACCGTGTGGGCCCAGGACGGCTACGTGCCCGAGGTGGGCGTCTCTTCACCCACACCCGGTGCTGGCTGGGGCGAGGTGCCCCAGCTGAACGACCTGGATGCCCGCATCGACCTGAGCACCCAATACACGGTTTTCACCGCAGAAGACATGCGGCTGACCTACGGCGGTCTGCCCGTGATCGTGCTCGGCCTGTCGGCCCAGGCTACATCGGTCATGCGCACCTACGTTGCGGTCGGCTATGGCCGCCGCACCGGCGACCCCTACCAGCAGCAGTCGGGATTCGACAGTCCGGGCGCCGTGTCCGTCCGCACGGTTCCGGTGCAGTTCGGGTTGAAATTCGACATGGCCAGCAGCCAAAAACTGCGGCTCAACGGCGGCTTCGGTCTGGAAATCGCCTGGATGGAAGAGACCACCCCCGGCCTGGACGAATTCGGCCGCCCGGGCGACCAGACCTCATCCGGCATCAACGGTGGCTACCACTTCACGTTCGGCCCGGAGTTGCGGCTCGGGCAAGGCAACTCGGTCATCGGTCTGGAATTCGGCTGGGGCGGCGCCAAAGGCAACGTCTACAAAGGCGATCACCGGCACGGTCTGGACCTGACCGGTTACCAGTTGCGGTTCCACGCCGCACTTGAACTCTGAGGGGGACATCATGCAGTACCTGAAAACATCTGTCGGGCTGGCCCTGGTTGTCGTCCTGGCGGCCCCTTCGGCAGTGCTTGCCGGCGGTGGTTACTTGACGCCGCCGGAGCACATCATGTACGAACCGGCGCAGCAGGCCTTCATCGACCACGACGCCGGGGCGGACATCGAACAGCTGACCATCCTGCCCGGTTTCCGGGGCGACGCCCGCGAATTCGTCTGGCTCGTGCCGGTGCCTGCGCTGCCAGAGGTCGCCGTGGCCGACCGCGAGCTCTTCCAGGAGCTGGACGCGCTGACGCGGCCGATCTACCGCCACCGCGACGGCCAATGGGATTGTTTCTCGAACCGTTCCCACGACATCGCCTTTGATGGCGATCCGGAACCCGTCGACATCATCAACCGGCAGCTGGTCGGCTACTACCAGACCGTGACCCTGTCGGCGACCGAAGCGCCCGCCCTGCTGGATTCCCTGACCGTCTGGGGTTTCCTGCACGACGGGAATCGCGAGGTCGCCACCGCGGCGATCACCGACTACGTGGCCCGCGCGTGGTTCTTCGTGGCGGTCCGGATCGACAGCACGGCCATGGCCGAGGTCTTCCCATATTTCCAGGGCGAGGTGTGGGGCGGTCTGGATCCACTGCAGCTGACTTTTGCCTCTGATGAGATCATCTACCCCATGAAGATCTCGGCCGTCAGCGCGACTGCGGTCTCGTCGGTCATCCTCTACGTCAAGACCGACCACCGGCTGACCTTTGCCGGCGCCAATACCCCCTACGCCAACCGGTTCACCGCCGAGGAGATCTCACAACTGAACCTGATGCCGGCGGTGCAGGCGCCGCTGCGGCCCGGCGACTTCGTGACCAGACTGGACCGCGAATACCGGCGCGACGAGATGACCGAGGACCTGGTTCTGCGGCGCGCGGACAATGATGACGAGTTTCTGGCTGTTAACTACAGTGGATTTCCGTGGACGGGGCTGGTGTTGTTGGTGCCGCCGTTGGGGATGGCGGTCAGACGGAGGTTTTGGGTGCGGGGGTAGGAGTAGCCAGGCCAGATCGGCGATAGAACCAATTTGTTCTTTGGCCGGGGAATCCCGCACGCGTGCGGGGTTCTCGGACAATAACTCAAGTATTGGACATCGTGGCAACGTTACGAGGGCCAAGACCTCACCCCGCCCCCAACCGCCCCAGCAACGCCCGCGCCGTCTCCTTCTGCGCCGCGAACTCGGCCGCTCGCGCCAGATGCGCCCGCGCCTCCGCCTCTCGTCCCAACTCCAACGCACAGTACCCCATCATCAGGTACCCGCGCCCGAACTCGGGATCCAAGGCGGTGCTTGAGCGAAACGCCGCCAGCCCCGCTTCATAATCCTCGACCGTATATTCCAAATCCCCCAACAACGCCCACAGCCCGCGCGTCGGCCGCGCGGCCAAGGCCGCTTGCAGCACCCCCCGCGCCCGGTCCGTCTCGTGGGCCGCCAGCCAGGCGGTCGCCAGTTTGCGGTACTCATCCGGCGCTGGTTCGGTATCTCCGGTGAAGGCCCGCTCGTAGTACCGCGCCGCCTGCAGAGGCACGCCGATCACGTTGTACAAATCACCCAGTTGTTCCAGTTCGGTTCGGTCCAACTCGGCGAGATACCCACCGACCGTCAACAGCACGGCCGCCTGCTCGTAGTCGTTCTCGCCGGCGTAATAGCGGTAGGCCAGATCCCACACGGCGGGATCGTCCGGCCCGGCCAGCAGCAACTGGTCCAGATACGGCACCGCCCGCGCCGCCTGACCAGCCGAAACCGCAGCCGCGACCAAAGCCTGGTACCAACTGAACTCCGCACCGGTCGGATGATCACCGACCAACCGGGTCAACCGCTCGAGCGCCGCGCCGGGCTCGCCCCCGCTCAACAAACTCACGCCGGCGTAGTACAGGATCTCCGGCTGATGATCCGGGCTCAGATCATAAGCCTGGCTGAACGCCTCGCCCGCCCGCGCGAACTGCGCCAAACCGTACGCCGCCTCGCCCAGCCGCAGCCAGGCGCGGCCGAAACGCGGGGCCAGTTCAACCGCGCGCTCCAGGTTGGGCAACGCCTCGGCTGGCTGCTCCAGTCCCAGATAACTGACCGCCAGATTGAACCGCAGCAGATGGTGGTCGCGCTTCACATCGCCGGCCAGCCATTGGTTCATGATCGCCGCCGCCTCGGCGAACTCGCCGGCGTCCTGGCGGCCACGGGCGCGGAACAGGGCACGGCGAGCGCGGCTGCCCAGGTCGTCGCCGGCCTCCAGACGGGCTTGCTCAGCCTGCAGGTCAGGCTCAGCCGCGCGCACCGGTCCGGCTATCACCCCGATCACCAGCAGTGCCCAGATCAACCGCCGCATGAAGCCCTCAATTGTCCAAAGTGAATTCGATCGTGGTCACGACCCACGAGGGCACGAACTGGCCATCCAACGAGCCCGGCCGGAACCGCCACTGCGGCACGGCCTTGAGCACGGCCGCATCAAACAGGCCCGGCGGCCGCGAGGCGATGACCTGCACGTTGCCGATCCGGCCGTCGGCGCCCACCAGGAACTTCACCTCGACCGAGCCCTCGATGTTGCGCTGCCGCGCCTTGTACGGGTAAAGGGGGTTCGTCCGCACCAGCGCGGTCGGCGGCGTGTCCAGATCGGTGGCGTTGAAGACGAAGTCGCCGCGGGCGGGGCCGGACACGAACAACGAGGGATCGATCTCGACCTGGATCGCCAGCGGGTCCGGCGCCGCGATGCTCGGGCGCGCCAGTTCGGGCGTGAAATCCGGCTGCAGGCGGGGCTTGGGTTTGGGCAGCTTCTTGGCCGGCGGTGGCGGCGGCGGTGTGACCGGATCAAGCGTGATCAGGTTCACGCCTACCGGCGCGGTCATGTCGGTGACGAACAACCGGTCGCGCGACAGGTGGGCCGCCCCCGCAAACAGGGCGAAATTCAGCGCCACGGCCAGCAGGCCGGCGGGCACGAGCCACAGCTTTCGGCGCCATCGGGTCATCGCCGGCTAACCCTCGCTCTCACGTTTGGCGGCCAGGCTCACGTTCCGGGCGCCGGCCAGACGGCACTGGTCCATGGCCTGCACCACCACGCCGGTGTTGCTGTCCTTGTCCGCCACGACGACCACGCCCGCTTCCGGGTCTTCGGCCAGGACGCGTTCAACGTGGGCCCGCACCGCGCGCACGTCGATGCGCTTGCCTTCGAGATAGATCTCGCCGTCGGCGTTCACGCCGATCAGGATGTTGCCGTGCTCCTTGACCTCGGCCGTGGCCGCGGTCGAACGCTGCACGTCGATGCCCGTTTCCTTGACGAAGCTGGTGGTGACGACGAAGAAGATCAGCAGGAGAAACACCATGTCCACCAGGGGGCCCATATTGATGTCCACGTTGCTGTTGCCCCCGCGCAGGGAGTTGCGCACATTGATCATCTCACACCGTTTCCCGTTCTTGGCCCGGCCCCAGCCGCCGTTCCAGGGCGGCCCGGGTTTCATCCAGGCGCATTCTCAGTTGCTGGGCCAGGCGGCCCAGTCGGTTGCTCATCAGCAGGCCCGGAATCGCCACCAGCAAGCCGGTCTGGGTCGTGATCAGGGCCACCCCGATGCCGCTGGCCAGGGCCCGCGAGTTGCCCGTGCCGAAGACGGCGATCACATCGAAGGTTTCGATCATGCCCAGCACCGTGCCCAGCAAGCCCAGCAGCGGCGCGATGGCCGCCAGCACGCCGATCACGGCCAGGCGCTCGTCCAGTTGCCGCCGCAAGTGCAGGGCGCACTGGCCCAGGATGTCGCGATCCAGTTCCGCGTCGCCCGACCGTTCGGCCAGGAAGTCGCGCACCAGAGTGGCGCGCAGGCCGCTGCTGTCGGTGGGCGCGTTGCCATCGGCCAGCATGACGACCGCATGCTCGGTATCCAGGTCACCGCTCCGCCAGGCGGCAAAGGCGCGCAGCCGGTCGATGATCAGCGTCCACATCACGACCGAGACCGCGACCAGCGGCACCATCACGAAGCCGCCGTGGCGCAGGTAGTCCGTCGTCTGCCACCAGAGGTCGTTCATTGTCCGCGTCCCAATTTGCGTTTGCGAATGATGTTCGTCAGTTGCACGGCCTTCTCTTCCATGTCGCCGATCAGGTGGTCGCTGCGCCGCGACAGGTAGGTGTGGCAAAGCATGATCGGGATCGCCACGGCCAGGCCGATCTCCGTGGTGATCAACGCCTCGCTGATGCCGCCGGACATGAGCTTGGGATCGCTGGTGCCGAACAGCGTGATCACCCGGAAGGTGTCGATCATGCCGGTCACTGTGCCGAGCAGCCCGAGCAGCGGCGCGACGGCGCCCAGCACCGCCAGCATGGCGATGCCGTGCTGCACGGTCGGCAATTCATGCAGGATCGCTTCCTGCAGCACGCTTTCCAGGGTTTCGCGGTCTTCGTCGCGCGCGGCCAGACCGGCGCCGATCACGCGGGCCACCGCCCCGGAGCGGCCCTTGTCCGCGGCCACGACCTGCTCGCAGGCCGCCCAGTCGCCCGCGGCCACCAGGCGGTGCACCTCGCCCATGATGCGGTCGGTGTTGCCGTGCATCCGGTTCATGAACACGATCTTGTAGACCACCAGAACCAGCGCCGCCAAACCGATCAGCAGGATGGGCCAGACGATGGGGCCGCCCGCGCGCACTTGCTCCACCAGACCCGCCTTGTGCGTGAGTTGGCGCAGGGCCGCGCCACCGCTCAGGTCCAGGGGCATGTCGTCCGATTCGCCGGCCAGGTACTTCTGCAGCGCACGGGCGATGTGACGCGGCGGCAACTCCGACAGGGCGAACAGATGCCGGCCCTCCGGGCTCCAGGTCAGAAAGCCGGTCTCCCTGTCGGTCCGGTAGACCGTGGTGAACTTGCCCACCTGGAAGATGCGCCCTGTCGTCTCCAGACCGTCGCGGCCGATGAATACGCCCTCGCGCCGGGTGACCTGCCCGCTGCGGCTGATCTCGTCCATGAAAACACTGGCCATGCCCGAGATGTCGTCGATGTCCGGGAAGTAGCCCGTCTCCAGCAGTGGCGTGATGCGCGCCAGCCGCCAGTCCTGACCCGCGTCCAGCGGCGAGGCCTTCAGCAGAGACTCCAGATCGCGCGCCGCCACCCGCACGTTGCCGCTGATCTCGCGGAAACCCAGCTCGCGGCGGGACCACTGCTCGGCCAGGCGCTCGCGTTCCTGGTTCGCCACGCGCTGCCGTTCCTGCAGAGTGGCGATCTCGTCTTCCAGCCGGGCCTGTTCCGCTTCCAGGCGCGTCACTTCGGCCAGCAGCTTTTCGCGATCAGCCAGGATGCGTGATTCGGCCGCGGCCGCTTCCTGCACGGCGGCGGCCCGGTCGGCTTCAGCCTGGCGCGCGGCTTCGCGAATGTCCTGGGCCCCGGCCGTACCCGCGGCACACACCATCGCGGTGACAATCAACAGCAGCCTGGTCATGGGGCGATCCTCCCCAGGGGCAGGGCGATGATCTCGACCGGCAGCATGCGCGTGGCCATTTCCATGGCCATGGCGACGGGGCGCTTGTCGCGGCCCGGCAGCTCGGTCCACTGCTCCGCCGCCTGATCAAAGGTGCCGACCCGATCACCATCGGGCGTGCGCCAGAACAGGGCGACCCGTCCCAGACGCAGAATATCCGCGTGCAGTTTTTCACCGGCCACGTCGATCCGGTCCTGATAGACCTCGACCGACGCGCCGTAGCCGGCCTCGACCTGCAGGGCTTCCAGCAGCCGGCGCAGCTTCTCGGCCGAGGTCACATCCGGCCGCAGCAATTCGGTGGACAGGGATTCCAGGCGCAGGCGGCGCTCCTCCGGCAGGAATGGCGCGCTGTGCCGCACACTCTCGGCAAGGCGGTCGAAGATCACCAGCAGCGTGTCCTGCATGCTGCTTTCCAGGCGGTCAGCTTCATCCAGGCGGCGGCCGAGTTCGGCCACGCGATCTTCGACGGCGGCGGTGCGGGCTTTTTCGTCGGTCCTGCGGTCCGTCAGCCAGGCCACGTTAGTCTTGGCCGCACGATAGCGGGCGACCAGCGCCGCTTTCTCATCGCTCCAGGCGTCCTGTTGCTGCTGGGTTTGCCGGCGCTGATCGATGGCCTCGGCGGTGGCCTGGCGGGCGTCCGTTGCGGGCGGTGA
>JAJRWA010000223.1 GCA_024277025.1 Candidatus Krumholzibacteriota bacterium
TGCGCGGCAGTCTCGGCGGTCCGGGAAGTCCGGACCCTGCCGACCGGGCCGCTCGTGCTGCGCGGCAACCAGCCCAACCCGTTCAATCCGGTGACCACCATCAGCTTTGAACTGGCCGCATCACTACCTGTTACCTTGCGCGTTTTCGATGTCTCGGGCCGGTTGGTGCGCACGCTGGCGGACCGGCGCGCCCTGGCACCCGGACGGCATGATGTGGTCTGGGCCGGGCAGGATGACGGCGGACAACAGGTGGGATCGGGCGTGTATTTCTACCGGCTGAGCAGCGGCGACCATTCTGAAGTCGGCAAGGCGTTGCTGATCAAGTAGCGGCACCGGGCCACCTGGTGTGACAATCAGGTGGCCCGCTCAGGTCAAATTCCCCCGGAACATGAAGAAAACAGCCCCGGCCAGGCAGAGACCGGCCCACAGGTAGTCCAGTTTCAGCGGCTCCTTCAGAAAGAAAACCGAGAACGGTACGAACACGCTCAGCGTGATCACTTCCTGAATGATCTTGAGCTGCCCCACGTTCAGCACCGTGTAGCCGATCCGGTTGGCCGGCACCTGGAACAGGTACTCGAACAGGGCGATGCCCCAGCTGATCAGCGCCGCGATGATCCACGGCTTGCCGCCCAGCTCCTTGAGGTGGGCGTACCAGGCGAAGGTCATGAACGTGTTGCTGCACACCAGCAGAATGATCGTCTTGGTGATCGGACTCAATCGAGTCCCTCCCTGTCAACTGACGGGCTACTCGAAGTACTCGTCATACCTTTCCAGATAGTGCATCACGGTTCGCGCATTCTCGGCACTACCGGACTCGGTCAGCGACTCGACCGCCGGTATGTAGCCGGTCAGGTAGATATGCAGTTGGTCGTGGGCCGCGCCCTGCATGGTGCAGCCCTGGATCAGCTGGTTGATGTCTTCCAGCAGCCCGGCACCGGCCTGCTTCAGCGCTGCGGTCGACATGGACTGCTGGTCGGCGTTCAGGAATGAATCGGCCATTTTCGCGAAGACCGTCCGCGTGTGCTCGTCCATTTCCCACTTGTGGCCATCGTTCAGGGTGAGCCCCAGCCCATCATCCGTCTGTGTCGCCGCCGCTTCGTCGTGGGCCGTGTGATTCTCCATGTCCTCGGTATGCGCCCCGTCCCCGCACGACGCGGTCAGAAACACGACCACCAAAATCCCCATCACCAGCATTGCCGACTTCATCACTTGCTTCCTTCCAGTTGTTGGTCCAGTTCATTGTAAACCGTATCACGCAGCACGGGCGTCAGGCCCGCCTCGCGGATAAACATCCTGATATCATCCACGGTCATGCCCTTGCCCGCGGTGCCGCCGGCCGCGAACGTCACCCGTTCGTCGACCACCGTTCCGTCCAGGTCGTTGGCGCCGAAACGCAGGGCCACCTGGGCGATTTCGCGCCCCAACATCACCCAGTAGGCCTTGAGGTGGGGCACGTTGTCCAGCAGCAGCCGGGAGATGGCGATCACCTTCAGCTTGGTGAACATGTCGGGACCGGGCAGGTCCGCGAACCTGGTGCCTTCCGGATGGAAGGCCAGCGGGATCAAGCATTGGAAGCCGCCGGATGCGTCCTGCTGCGCCCGCAGCCGCAGCAGATGGTCGACCCAATGCTCTGGCTTTTCGATGTGCCCGAACAACATCGTGCAGTTGGATTTCAGGCCCGACTCGTGCACCAGGCCCGCCACCTCGAGCCAGCGCTCGGCGCTCATCTTCTTCGAAGCGATCCGCTGATGCACCTCCGGATGGAAGATCTCCGCACCGCCGCCCGGGCAACTGTCCATGCCGGCCTCGCGCAGAACGGCGATCGTCTCGGGCACCGACTTCCTGGCCAGCTTGGCCAGGAAATCGATCTCGACCATGGTGAAGGCCTTCAGGTGCACCGTGGGAAACTCGGCCTTCAGGGCGCGCAGGATCTCCAGATAGACCTCGAATTTCCAGCGCGGATGCAGGCCGCCCACGATGTGGAACTCGGTCACATCCGGTGTCCAGTCGCGGCGCGCCAGTTCGACGCACTCCGCGGGCGAATAGGACCACGTACCCTCGGCGTTGGGGTCGTCCGCGTAGGCGCACAGCTCGCAGCCCACGTAGCAGACGTTGGTCGGATTCAGGTGGCGATTGATGTTGTAGTAGACCTTGTCGCCGTGCATTCGCGTGCGCGCGTGGTGGGCCAGCAGGCCCAACGCCGGCAGATCCGGCGACGCCGCCAGCAACAGGCCGTCGGTCTCGTCCAGGCGTTCGCCGGCGGCGACTTTGGCGGCCACGGAGGCCAGAGGGTGATGGGCAGGCAGCATGACGGAACGATCCCCGATTCGTGTATTGGAAGAGGCCGGATGTATCCGGCCAAATCTATACCGGCTTGGGGAAAAGCGCCAAGACTGAGCGCGCCGGTGTCCAGGACGACGACGAAACCCACGGCAAAGTCACCGCACCCTGTCTAGTCGTCCGCCTTCGCCGCCAACCGCATTTGCGGCAACAAACTCACATCAAACAGCTTGTTCTTGACCTGCCGCGTCAGCCGGATTTCCTCGACGCAGCGGCGGGTGCCGGCCAGCGAGGCGGTGACCTCGAAGTTGTTGTACCGGAAGCCGAAGTTGCGCAGTTTTTCCATGGCCCCGACGAGCTTGCGCTCGGCCTTCAGCATCTGCTGATCCGTCAGCAGCGCGAAACCTTCGCAGGTCTCCAGAATGCCCATCCAGAAGGCTTCGTCCCGCCCCTGGGCGGTGGCCAGGCCTTCGGCGGCCTGGCGAGCGGCATCTTCATAGCGGCGCAAGTTGAAAGCGCTGACAGTTTGGTTCAGGTGCGACATCGGCAAGTCTCCTTGTCTGCACCCGGATCATCTCCGGGCGGGCCCGCGACTGCGGCCCCATCCCGGCGCCCGCAGCGTCAATCGTCTTCGTATGCTTCCTCGTCGCCCTCAGCGTCACCGGCCGGATCTTCGGCGAAGTACCGGTCGGCCTCCAACTCGAAGGCGAATTTTTTCATGTCCGTGATGCGGTCCACGTAGAGCACGCCGTCCAGATGGTCGCACTCGTGCTGGATCACCACTGCGGGAAACCCTTCGAGCGTGAACTCGACCCGGGCGCCCTGCTCGTCGAAAGCGTCGACCTTCACCGCCGCGGGCCGCTCGACCCAGCCCCGCAGGCCCGGCAGCGACAGGCAGCCTTCGTACATCCCGAGGCGGTCGTCCTCGTCCAGGACCGTCACCTTCGGATTGATCAACACGCGATACTGCTGCCGGCCCTCTTCGTCGGTCTCGCCGCCGGCAATCACCAGCCGGACCGCCTGATGCACCTGGGGCGCGGCCAGGCCCACACCGGCGTATTCAGCCATCGTCGCAAACATGTCCCGGATCAAGCCCTGGACCGCAGGGCTCGTGATCTGGGCGGGATCGATGGGCTGGCACTTCTCGCGCAGCACGGGGTGCCCCATCCGGGCGACCTTCAAGATGGCCATGACGGCAATCCTCCCGAAAACAGGTTTTGAGGTACTTTGAACGGCACCACGATAACCAATATTCGGTCGGATGCCAAAGGAACGGCATCGGGTTACCCGGTGTGTTGATGCAATTCCGGGGCCGCGACGGCAGACCCCTGCAAGTGCCCTCCGGCCGCCCAAGGACGCAATACAGGCACTCCTTGCCCCTTGCCGGTCGGCAAAATGTGCCGCCCCGGATGGGCACTCACTTGGCGGTCGCCGCCAAACAGGTGTCGGGCCAAATCTCATCAATCCTTGACAAATGACCCGATTTGTGGGCAAAATCGCAGACATTCGAAACGTTCGACCACCTGCCCGACCCCAACTCCGATCCGGCAGGCAACAACCACTGGAGCTGGATGAGACCAAGCTAATCTGTGCTGTGACATTCGGGAGCGACTCATCAAACCTCGCCCCACATCGCCCAATACCCGCCGCTGGCAGCTTCGTCCGCTGTCTCTGGTCGGACTGTGCCTGGCCTGCATTTCGCTCGGCCTGCTGGTCGGCCACTTCATTCTTGACGACTCCCCCCTGGACTACTCACGCCGCATGGCCCATCGCGTGCGCAGCAATGTCGGGCTGGCCGGCGCCAACGCCGCCACTCCCGGCCACTGGGGCGTCATGCGGCCCGGCGTGGGCTCACCCCGGCCCAATGCCGACCAGCGCGCCGAGATCAAGCGCCTGCAGAGCCTCGGCTACGTGGGCGGCTCACAAGCCCTGAGCGGGGCAACCGGCATCACCATCCACCAGCGCGGCTCAGTGACGCCGGGACTCCGGTTCTATGTCTCCGGGCACGCCCCGGGCGCCGACCTGATCGACCTGGACGGCCGCGTCCGCCACCGCTGGCGCTTTTCGTATGAGCAGTGCCGCGCAGCCAACCCGGAGCAGGCCGACCTCTTTCTGCCTGATCGCAACGGGGTGACCGCCTGCTGGCGCCGCGCCCGCCTGCTCCCCGACGGCAGCGTGCTGGCCATCTTCGAGGGCCACGCCCTGGTCCACATCGACCGCGACAGCAACTACCTGTGGTCGTATCCCGGCGCCTGTCACCACGACCTGGAGCTGGCGCCGGACGGCAGCATCTACGTCCTGACCCGCGAGGCCCGCATCCAGCCCGAGTTCAACCCCCAGCGTCCGGTCCTGATGGACTTCATCACCCACCTGACCGCGGACGGACGCGAACTGGAGTCCCTGGATCTCCTGGCCGCCTTCGAGAACTCGGACTACGCCTCCTTTCTGGACTACGCCCGGGAAGGCGGCGACATCTTCCACACCAACACGCTGGAACTGCTGGACGGCAGCCATCTGGACCGGGGTCCGATGTTCGCCGCCGGCAACTTCCTGATCTCGCTGCGGGAACTGGACGTGGTGGCCATTGTCGATCCCAGGCAGGAAAAAGTCGTCTGGGCCCTGAGCGGCTTGTGGAGCGCCCAGCACCAGCCCACGCTGCTGGCCAACGGCAATCTGCTGGTCTTCGACAACAAGGGCTATGGCGGCCACTCGCGGGTGCTGGAAATCGACCCGCTGACCCAGCAGGTGGCCTGGGAGTTCGTCGACAGCCCCGAGGCGCCATTCTACTCGGCGACCTGCGGCACGGGCCAGCGCCTGGCCAATGGGCACACCCTGATCACCGAGTCGGACAACGGCCGCGCCTTTGAGGTAACCAGTGACGGCGCAGTGGTTTGGGAGTTCCGCAACCCCGAGCGCACCGGTCCGGATGACAAGTATATCGCCGCCATCATGGAGATGGTGGCCCTGCCGCCCGGGACAACCGACGGCTGGCTTTCCCAAGCCAACTGAGCCGCCGGCCCGTGTGTTAGAATCTTGTAAAGACCGCGTAAAATCTTGACCTGAAAATCATCTGCCGATACTGTTGCCCGCGATTGCCGACCGGGATGTCCGCTCCCCGTGCGCGACTCCGACCCGGGACCCAATCCCACTCCCAGAACCGTCCGGGGCGCGGTCCCGGACCAGGAGCGAAATGTCCGACCGTACGCTGTCTCAACCGCCTGAGACCACGCCGACGGCCGCCGGCAGGATCCTCGTCCTCCTGCTGAACGTCATCATCCTGATGGCCCTGCTCTATATCTTCCTGTTCTCCATCGGCCTGTTCGGCGCCGCCTTCAAACTCGTGGGCAAGGAGTTCAGCAAGCACCTCATCGCCACCACCAGCGACCCGGTGATCGGCCTGATGATCGGCCTGCTGGCCACCTCGCTGATCCAGAGTTCATCCAGCACGACCTCGATCGTCGTCGGCATGGTCTCCGGCGGCGCGCTGACCGTGACCGGTGCCATCCCGATCATCATGGGCGCCAACATGGGCACCACCGTGACCAACACCCTGGTGGCGATGACGTCCATGAATCGGCGCACCGAATTCCAGCGGGCCTTCGCCGGCGCGACGATGCACGATTTCTTCAACCTGATGGCGATCCTGATCTTCTTTCCCCTGGAGCAGGCCACCCACTACCTGCAGCGCACCGCGACCTGGCTGAGCCTGCACCTGGTCGGCGCCGAAGGCACCAAGTTCCCCAACCCGATCAAGGCCATCGTCAAGCCGGCGGTCCACGAGGTCCAAACCCTGCTGACGGGTGAGCTGGGTCTGGCCAAAGGCGCCGCCACGGCCATCATGGTCGTCATTGCCCTGGCCGGGATCTTCTTTGCGCTCACCTTACTGACCAAGCTTCTGAAGCGCCTGGTGCTGGACAAGGCATCCGGCTCGTTCACGCAGAGGCTGAACAGCAGCGGCCTGATGGCCATGTTCATGGGCCTGCTGATCACCGTCGGTGTGCAGAGCAGTTCCATCACCACGAGCCTGATGGTGCCCTTGATCGGCGCGGGCATCGTGCCCCTGGAGGCTGCGTTTGCCGCCACTCTGGGCGCCAATATCGGCACCACCGTCACTGCCCTGCTGGCCTCGATTACCGGCTCGCCCCAGGCGGTGACCGTGGCCCTGGTGCACCTGCTGTTCAATATTTCGGGGATCCTGGTCATCTACCCGCTGGGCGCGCTGCGCCGCATCCCCATCCGGCTGGCGAAGGCCCTGGCCCGTCGTACGGCCGAAAAGCGGGCTTTTGCCTTTCTCTACATGGTGGGTGTGTTCTTTATCATGCCCCTGATTTTCGTGATGATCGACAAGTTGCTGCGCGCCTAACCGCGATGGGAGATAGCCATGGGTTTCGGATCAATTCTGGACGTGTTCAAGGCCGACAACTGGAGCAACGAGCTGGTCGGCATGATCGACGACATGCTGGCCAAGGCCCAGGACATGTTCCAATACGCCACCGGTGTGATCATCGAGGGTCAGCCGAGTGACGCCAGCCAGGAACGCATCTACGATCAGGACCAGCAGATCAACAAGCTGGAACGCAAGATCCGGCGACGCGTGGTTTCGCGTCTTTCGATGCGCGGCTCGCGCGCGGAAATCCCCACGGCCCTGATCTTCATGAACGTGGTCAAGGACGGCGAGCGCATCGGCGACTACATCAAGAACCTGCACGAGGTCGGGGACATGATGCCAACCGGTGTCGACCACAAGCTGTACCAGGACAAGCTGGGGACGATCAGCGCCGACATCGCGACCATGTTCACCGATACCAGGCAGGCCTTCGAGGAAAGCGACGAAGAGCGGGCCGGCAAGGTCATCAAGCAGGCCAAGCGCCGCGGCCGCGAGTTCGAAACCCTGATCCGCGAGATCACCGTCAGCGACCTGGACGTCAACAACGCCGTCTGCATGGTGTTGATCCTGCGCTTCTACAAGCGGTTGGTGGCCCACATGGGCAATATTGTCTCGACTGTGGTGATGCCGGTGGACCTGATCGACTATTACGACGAGTCGGACAGCTAGTCCGCAATCCGGCGGACGTCCCGGGCGGGCCCCGCCGCGAATAAGGACCGGGCAACTGCTGTTTCAACTGTGGCCAGTCGGGCAAATCTGCTAGACTGCGTCTGTATTGACGCCGTTCAGCCTCAGGATCGCTGTTGGCCCGAGGCCCGACCAGAGGGGAGTTCGATCCCTTCACAGCCCGTCCGCCGGAGCCCCAGCATGAACCTCTTCCAGGAACTGCGCCAGCGCCGCGTCCCCCAGATCACCAGCGGCTACGTGGTCGGCGGTTGGGGACTGCTCCAGTTTCTGGCTTTCCTCGAAAGCCGCATGGCCATCTCACCGCACCTGGTCAACCTGATCGGCCTGACCCTCGTGATGCTGCTGCCGTCGGTGGTGACTCTGGCCTGGGTCCATGGCCGGCCCGGACGCGACACCTGGGGCCGCACGCCCAAGGTCGTCATTCCCGCCAACATCGTGGCCGTCGTCGCCCTGGTGATGTTCGTCTTCAGCGGCCAGCGGTTGGGCGCGGTCACCCAGACCATTGAAGTGCAGGACGAGAACGGGGCCATCAGCGAGCGGGTCGTGCCCCACGGCGACTTACGCAAGCGCGTGCTGATCTATTACCCCGAGTTCAAGGGAGCGGCGGAAGACTCCTGGGCCCGCGAGTTGACGACCTACCTGCTGAGCGTCGACCTGAGCCAGGATATTTTCGTCGACGCCATGGTACCCATGTCGATGGTCGACGCCCTGACCGAGGCCGGCGCCCGGGACGGTCACGACCTTTCGCGGCCCCTGCAGCGCA
>JAJRWA010000224.1 GCA_024277025.1 Candidatus Krumholzibacteriota bacterium
CGACCCCTTGCGCAGGTCGATGTTCTTCAGCCACATCATGCCCACAATCAGGATGACCAGGGCCAAAACGGTGAGCAGACCCACCTGAATCTCGCTGATTTTGCGTTGCATTCTCTTCTCCAGGTTCGAGTCCACCATCGGCTGGCCGGGTCTAGAAAGCACCCAGCGGGCCCTGGGAATTACCCTCGATGAACTGCCGCACCATCGGATGATCGGTCTGGCGGACCTCGTCCACCGTGCCGGTAAACACTATCTTGCCACTGCTCAGCATGGCCATGCGGTCGGCGATCTTGAAGGCGCTGGGCATGTCGTGGGTCACGACAATGCTCGTCACCCCGAGTTCCTGACGCAGCTTGATGATCAGTTCGTTGATCGCATCGCCGGTGATGGGATCCAACCCCGTCGTCGGTTCGTCATAGAGAATGTACTCCGGCTCCATGACGATGGCCCGCGCCAGGCCGGCCCGCTTCTTCATGCCGCCGGACAGCTCGCTGGGCAGCTTGTCCGCGGCACCATCCAGGCCGACCAGGGACAGGCACTCACACGCCCGTTCGCGCATGCGCTCGTCCGTCCAGTCCGTGTGCTCCTTGAGCATCAGGCCGACGTTGTGGCAGACATCCATCGAATCAAACAGGGCCGCACCCTGGAACAGAAAACCGAACCGGCGGCGCAGGCGCATCAGGTGCCTGATCCCCAGCCGGGATATCTCCTGCCCCTCGACCCAGATCCGCCCGCTATCGGGTTCCAACAGCCGGACTATATGCTTGAGCAGTACGGACTTGCCCTCACCACTACGGCCAATGATGACCAGGGTCTCGCCCTTGGGGATCAGCAGGTCAGTGCCATTCAGGACGACCTTGGCACCGAAACTCTTGCTGACGCCTTCGACCACCACACCCTGGAAGGCCGCGGGGTCGGCCACCCTCTGCCCGGGCAAGGCTGGAATGTCGAATTGCGCGCCCATACCCACCCTACTTCTCGAAGATGATCTGGAAGAGGACCAGGGCCAGCAGATAGTCGGCCACCAGCACACTCAGGCAGCTGCCCACCACCGCGGTCATCGTGGCGCGGCCCACACCCTCGGCGCCGCCCTTCGTGTTGAAGCCGTAGTAGATCCCGCTCATGGCGATGATGCCACCGAAGACCACGCTCTTGATCAGGCCGCCCAGCAGATCAGAGTGCTTATAGAACATGCGCAGGCCTTCGATGAAGGTCCCGCTCGAGACGTCCAGGGTCACCACCGAGGCCAGATAGCCGCCGACAATGGCGATCACGTCACAGAAAATCGTCACCACGGGGATCATCAGCACCGCCGCCCAAAAGCGCGGCATGGCCAGATAGCTGACCGGATCGATGGCCATGATGCACATGGCATCGAGCTGCTCGGTCACTTTCATCGTACCCAGTTCGGCCGCGTAGAAGGCGCACAGACGGCTGCCGACCACCAGCGCCATCAGCACCGGGCCCAATTCGATAAAAACGGACTTGGAAATCACCGTGCCCAGGAATTTCATCGGCACATAGGCCTGCATCTGGTACACGGCCTGCACCGCGGTCACGGCGCCGACAAACACGGACGTGACAATCACCAGGGGCATGGAGCCCACCAGAACGACATGCATCTGCTCCAGGATCTCGCCCCGCATCTTCCAGAACTGTCGCGTGGCGAAAACGATCGCGCGCAGCAAGACCACGCCGCGGCCGGCGCCGCTCAGGCCGTCTTTCACATTGCGTCCGATGTTTGCCAGGATTGCTGTCATGGTCGCCAGAATATAAGCCCCAAGGGGCTGGAAGTCTACGACTCTGCCGTCGGGGCGGCCTCGTTCGCCAAATATCCCAGGATCCCCCGCAAGGTCTGTCGTGAAAAGTCTCGCTCCCGTTCCTGAATGTCCACCGGCAGCTCCCCAACCCGACCATAGTGCGGGTCCACTGCCAGCAGGGCTGTCCGCAGCAGATCCATCAGGCCGTCCTCATCGGCGGGTTGTTCCGTATGGGGCAGGGCGGCCAGTCCGTCTCGCACCTGGCGCACGGTCCGGGTCCACAGCTGCAGCTGGTCCCGCGCCACGGCGATCAAATGGCCGGTATCGCCGCAGAATTCACCATGGTGGGCGAAAAACAGGCGGGCCGGGAACGGGTCCAGCGCCAGAACCCGCCCCAGCGACGCCACTGCCGTTTCCAGCCGGAAACGCGGTGGGGTGGCCGGCCGCAGGTAGTACAGTTCACTCTCGGGCCCGCACCCCAGATCCGAAAAAGTGCCCGCGCATTCCCCCAGAAAGATCCCGTCGCCGTGGGCGAAGGCCAGGTGGTGCGCCGCATGCCCCGGCGTATCGATCACGCGCACACCCCGCTCTTCGATCACGCTGATATCCGCCAGAGAGCCTGCCGGCACGGGCATCGGTTCGCCATACACCTCGGCTTTGTGTCCGAGCACTTGTCGGGAACCCGCCCACAGCCGCGCGGGATCGATCAGGTGCGGCCGGCCACGCTCATGGCAAATCACCTTCGCTTCCGGCCAGCGCTCCAGAATCCGGGCCGTACAGCCGGCGTGATCCAGATGCACGTGGGTCAGCAGGATGTAGTCCAGTCGCCGCACCTCGCGCCGCTCCAGTTCGGCCACCAGATGGTCGGCCGTGCTGGGCGGCCCCGGATCAACGACGAAGACCATGTCCGGCGCCACGGTCAGCCAGCAGCTGATGAAGCGGTACTGCCCCGGCAGCTCCTGATCCAGGTCGATCAGGTGCCGGCTAGCGGGCGAGGTCGCCAAAGCGCGTGAACTCCTTGTGGAAGTGCAGATCGAATTGGCCGATCGGACCGTTGCGCTGCTTGCCGATGATGATCGTGCCCATGTTGTGCAGCGATTCGTCCTCGGGCTTGTACACTTCCTCGCGGAAGATGAACAACACCACGTCGGCATCCTGCTCGATGGCGCCGGACTCACGCAGGTCACTCAGCATCGGCTTGTGATCACCGCGCGATTCCACCTGGCGCGAAAGCTGGCTCAGGGCGATCACCGGCACGTCCAGATCCTTGGCCATGCCTTTCAGGTTGCGACTGATGGTGGAAATCTCCTGCTGCCGGTTTTCCTGGCGGCCGCTGCCGCTCATCAGTTGCAGGTAGTCGATGATAATCAGGCCCAGGCCGTGCTGCTGCTTCAGCCGCCGCGCCTTGGACTTCATCTCCAGCACCGAGATGCCGCTGTTGTCGTCGATGTAGATCGGCGCCTGGCTCAACTGCTCACAGGCCTGGGTCAACCGTGGCCAGTCCTCGGCCCGCAGCTTGCCCCGGCGCAGGTTGTGCAGGTTGAACGAACCGCTGCTGCCGAGCATGCGCATCACCAGCTGTTCGCGCGCCATTTCCAGGCTGAAGATCCCCACGCCGACCTTCTCGTTCACCGCCACGTTGTAGGCCAGATTCAGGGCGAAACTCGTCTTGCCCATGGAGGGCCGCGCGGCCACTATGATCAGGTCGGATTTCTGCAGCCCGCCCGTCTTGCGGTCCATCTCGCTGAAGCCCGTGCGCAGCCCGGTCACGTCGTCGTTGTTCTGAAAGGCCTCCTCGATGGACTTGAAGGTGCCCGGCACGATGCTCTCGACCGCCGAGAACCCGCCGGTCCGCGTCTCCTCGCTGATGTCGTAGATCTTGCCCTGGGCCCGGTCCAGAATCTTCGCCGCTTCGTCAGCCCCTTCCTGGGCCTCGGCCGCAATCGTATTGGAGACGGTGATCAGGTTGCGCAGCATCGATTTTTCCCGCACGATGCCTGCGTGATAGAGCACGTTGGCCGCCGTCCCCATCATGCCGGCCAGGTCGATCAGGAAATCCATCCCGCCGACGACCTCCAGCAGGTTGGCGCCCTTGAGCTGCTTGAGCTCGCCCTTGTCCAGGAATTGTTCCGCCGATTTCTCGAGCAGGTCCGCCACCGTGATCGGGTCGATGGCCTGATCATTCTCGTACAGCACACACATGGCCCGGAAGATCAGCTGATGCTCGCGCCGATAGAAGTCGGCAAACTCTATTTTCTCACTGGCCAGACCGACGGCTTCCTTGTCGACCATGGCCGCACCGAGGATGGCCTGCTCGGCCTCCTCGCTGAAGGGCGGGCGGCGGTCGCGGGGCACGCGGTCGTAACCGAAGGTGGAACGCCGCGAACCGGGCTCCGGGCCGCGCGCCGCGGCACCACCGTCATTGAAGTCCGGTGGCTCCACAGGTCCGGGATCGACTGGCGGCGGCGCGTCCTCATCGCGGGGACCACGCGCATCGGGAGCGGAGGGTTGGGTCTTGCCTGCCAAATTGATACCTCTGGTGGCCGCAGCCACCCGAATGGGGGTGAATGGCTAATTTACCACGATTGCGGCCAAACTCACAATCGCCCGCCGGGGCCCCACCGACAATTCTGTGGATAAGATGGGGATAATGCGGGGGACAGCTTGCCTGAGTCCGGGGAGAAGTCGGGGGAAAGTCGCCTTTCCTGTGGAAAACAAGTGCGGATAAAGGGATAATTGCCTGGCGTCCCGACTGATCGCGCCCCTCACGCCTCGCAACGGCCGTTTGGCTGTCCGGCTTATCCACATGGCCGGGGATAAACCCGGAATGGCAAAGGAAGCGTCTCCCAACGATGAAAGACAGCAATCAGCACCATCAGGCCTTGCAGAAGATTGCCGCGGCGGCCCATCCGCCGCGGCCCTGGACCGGTGCTGGACAGCTGCCCTGGCACGAGCCGGATTTCAGTGAGCGGATGCTGAAGGTGCATCTGGACCCGGACACCCATATGGCCAGCCGGTCCCCCGCGGTCATCCGGCGCCATGTGGACTGGCTGCTGGCCCAGCTCAACCTGAGCGGGCACACGGGCGCCGCCCGGATTCTGGATATCGGGTGCGGCCCGGGCCTCTACTGCCACGAACTGGCCCGGCGGGGCCACACGGCGGTCGGCTTCGATTTTGCCCCGGCGGCCCTGGCCTGGGCCCGGCAGCAGGCCGAAGCCGACGGCCTGCCGGCGACGTTTTTCGAAGCTGACCTGACAGCCCTGCCGGAAGATCTGGCGGACCGGGTCGGACCCGTCGACGTGATTTGTTTCTGGTTCGGCGAATTCCATTCATTCCGGCCACCGGTCGCCGAAGACTTCCTGCAGCGGCTGACGGTCTGCCTGCGGCCCGGCGGCCTGTTCAGCCTGGAATATCAGCCCTGGGACCTGTTCGTACAGCAGGACAGCAGCCAATGGTCCAGTTGCGGCGGCTCCGTGTTCTGCGACAAACCCCACCTGTGGCTCCAGGAGTTCGCCTGGGACGAGGCGTCCCACACGGAGATTCATGTGCACTGGATCATCGAAGAGGAATCGGGTAGTCTGCACCGGTACGAGCAGTGTCATCAGGCATGGCCTGAGAGCGATCTGGTGGCGGTATTGGGGCGGGCCGGTCTGGGCGATCCGACCTTTCATCCGCCCATCGCCGGCGTGGACGAGGAATTCGAGTTTCCCGTCCTGGTGACCAGGAAAACCCCGTGAATGAATGTGTGGCCCGAAGGGAAGCGTGCACCGTGAAAGTCCGACTGATACCCCCGGCGGAGGACCTGCATGGTCTGGCGTAATCCCCGCCGCGCACTGCCGTTCCTGTTGGGGGTGGTTCTGTTCGCCGGCTTTGCCGCATTCCCCCAGTTGCCCGACACCGTCGACCCGGCCGGCCATGCGATCTCCCTCAGCCGGGAAGGCCAGGCCGCGCTGGGGCTGTTCCTGCTGGCCGGCATCTGGTGGGTGTTCGAGGTCGTGCCGGTGGGCGTGACGGCCATCGCGATCGCGGTCTTCCAGTCCCTGCTGCTGATCCGCGACCCACGGGTGGCCATGACCGATTTCATGGACCCGTCGGTGTGGTTTATTTTCGGTTCACTGCTGATCGGAGCCAGCTTCACGCGTACCGGGCTGACGCGACGGCTGGCTTTCCTCATGCTTTCCCATTTATCCGAACGCACGACGATAATCTATCTGGGCGTGTTCAGCATGACGGCCCTGCTGACCTTGTTCATGGCCCACACCGCGGTCGCAGCCGCGATCTTCCCGCTGCTGCTGGTCGTGCACAACCTGTATGAAAAATCAGGACGGCCGACGCGCTTCGGCAAGGGTCTGTTCATCGGCATGGCCTGGACCGCCGGTGCCGGCAGTATCATCACCCTGCTGGGGGCGGCTCGCGGTGCGGTCGCCCTGGGTTTCTACGAGAAGCTTGGTTACGGAGAGATCAGCTTCTTTGAATTGACTCGATTCATGCTGCCCCTGGGCGCGGTCATGGTCCTGCTGTTGTGGGGCTACATCTGCCTGGCCTTCCGGCCGGAGAAGGATACGGTGCCGGGCCTGCAGCAAAAGGCCACCCGTCTCTACGCGGATCTGGGACCGATCACCCGCCGGGAGATCGGCACCCTGCTGGTGGTGCTGGCGGTCATCACCGTACTCAGCCTGCGTTCGTTCGTCCCGGCCCTGGCGGTGATCGACAAGAGCGCGGTGATCCTCTGCGCGGGCCTGATCTTCTTCTTCACGAACATCCTCTCGCTCAAGGACCTCGAGGCCATTCCCTGGAACATAGTCCTGCTCTTCGGCGGGGCCATGAGCATCGGCTTCTGCCTGTGGCAGACCGGGGCGGCCGAGTGGATGGCCATCGGCTGGCTCAGCCTGCTGCACGCGGCGCCCGGTTTCGTCTTCATCATGGGTGTCGCGTTCTTCGTGATGATCATGACCAACTTCATCATGAATGTGGCCGCCATCGCCATCACCCTGCCGGTGGCCCTGGTCATGGCCCGCTACATCGGCGTGCATCCCGAGGTGATCGTTTTTGCCTCACTGGCCGCCGCGGGCATGCCGTTCATGCTGCTGGTCGGGGCCGCGCCCAACGCCATCGCTTTCGAGAGCAAGATGTTCCGCACGCGCGAGTTCTTCCTGCACGGCATCCCCGCGAGCATCATGCTCATGCTGGTCATGGCCCTGTTCATCTGGAAAATCTGGCCAATGATGGGCATGCCGATCCTGATGGACTGATGCTTCCCCACAACCGAAAAAACCCCCTGCCGCGGTGAAGCGGCAAGGGGCACGAAAGCCAACAGTCCGGCTCAACGCCACCGGCTAGTTGAACGTGTAGCCGAAGCCCAGGGCCAGGGTCTGCTTGAACTGACCGGCCGGGCGGATGGCCTGCTGGACGTCCGCCTCGTTGATCAGGATGCCGTTCTCGACCACGGGTTTGACCGTATTGTCGTATTTGTCGTAGATCCAGCGGATGTAGAGCTTCACCGAAATCACCTTGGTGATACTGGCGGTGAACGTATTTTGCCAGTCGACATCCAGGGTCGTGGTGTAGCCGGCGATATCCTCCGGCAGCGGATCCACCGAAACGAAACCATCCTCGAAGACCGACTTGCCCGAGTACGAAACCGGCAGCGAGAGAGTGAGCAGGGACTCCCAGTCCACGCGCTCGTCCAGGGCTCCGACCATGTACTCGGTGACCCATTCGGCGGCCACTTCGTTACTGGACGCCGATTCCGTCTCCAGCGACGGCGCCGGGTCCAGGAAGAACTCGCGACTGTTCTGGAGGAAGGCCACACCCAGGCGGGTCATCAGCTTGCGCTTGTCCGTATCAATCAGTTTGCGCGAGATACCAACCGATTCCTTGAAGGTCATCGGATTGAAGTTCAGCGCCCGCCCTTCCAGGTCGTTCAGATCCTCGAACAGCGAGGTGAAACGAACCGACACGAACGGGTCCCAGCCACCTTGCAGAGTCCAGCGGAAGAAGCTTTCCAGATCGATGATATCATCGGTCTTGTCCGGCTTCTGCCAGTACAGCGCTCCGGTCTCGTCCCGGGCCTGCTGGTGGGTTTGTCCATAGGCCAGTTTGGCTGTATTGCGCCAATTAGTGGTCTCGGAGAACTGGCGCTCGAAACGTGCGTCCAGATTGCCGGCCCACACGACAGAGCCCTTGTCTCCGCCGTTCCAGTTGTTGCTGTAGGAACTCTGCAGGATGTTCAGGCCGATCTTGATTTCCTTCTGCCAGCCC